>JAGAPO010000006.1 GCA_017623215.1 Lachnospiraceae bacterium
AAGCTTGCTTGATCAGAGGGCCCTTTGGCTGGTCTGAAGGAGCGAAGCGACGCATGGGAAACCGTAAGGTTTTCCCTGCGTGACTCCGCCCGTCCGGAAAGGCCGAAAAATATACCCGAAAGGAGGCATGACCCAATGATCGCAAACCTTATCGAAGCCGCAATTATAGTCGCCGTACTTATGATATTCGTATATGTGAACCGAGCATCCAGCCAGAAGCGTGTGCTCAACTCATGTCAGATACACGATGAGATGCCCGGAGTCAAATCATTTCGATACAAAGGCAATCTGTACGACCGAGAAAAATACCTTTCATACGTCATGAAGAACTATATTGCAAGAAACATGAAAAAAGAGAAGGTACAAAAACTGATCGCAAAAAAAGAAGCCCAGGGACCAAACGACGAGATGAACAACATCGAGATCGAAGCTCTGAAGCGTCTGTTAAAAAACTATCAGTAATTCAGAAGCAGTCACAGCCCGGAATTTCCTTTCACACAGCAGAGCCTCTTCTTCGCTGTGTGAAAGGAAATTCCGGGCTGTCATGCATTACCGGAAACGTCCGGCCGCTCCGGTTACGAACGTCTCAATCGCCGCTGCTGCCGGAGCATCCGCTGTGAACATCTCTGCAATCCGGTCAATCACCTGCGCCGCCCCATCCCTGTGCATCAGACTCAGGAAAAAGAGTCCCAAAAACACAAGTGACGCCGCAATCACGCGAATCAGAAAGGGACGAAGACGCTCTTGGGAAAACGAAGCTTCCATTCTTGGCAATTTCGTAAAGCACCTCCATTCTGAAAAAGGAAAAGGATAGACTGGGACATACTTAGCATATGCCTGATGGAAGGAAAAAAGACCTTTCGCAGAAAATACCATACAAACAATAGCCTACTGTTAATCCAATTCCAGTTATCAGATTTTCGTTCAAAACACAAGCAAAGAAAGGCTCGGACAACAGGAACGCTCTCCGAGTCTTTCTTTGCAATATTCATGCATGAAAGGATTCTTCTGTATTATAGCTTATACGGCAGTGACAAAATGACCGAAGTACCAATGCCGATTTCACTGGTCACCGTAACTCCGTACTCTTCGCCGAATGCAAGTATAATTCTCTGATTTACATTGCTCAGGCCAATATGGTTACTCTCTTTGATAATCGTCGTTCGTATCGAGGAATTAATTGCATCTACCTCGTCTTTCGTAATCCCGAGGCCGGAGTCTTTTACACGGACGAAGATTCGGTCCTCGTCTCTCTTGGTCTGTATCACTAATTTCCCATGCCAGTCATAGGGCTTGATTCCATAACGAATCGCATTCTCCACGACAGGCTGCAGCATCATCTTAATTACCTTGCAGTCCTGCAGCTCCTCCGGAATCTCCCATTCAACCGTAAACTGGTTTTCCATGCGCTTTTGCTGAATGAACAGATATTTCTTCACATATTCGATCTCATCCTTTAGCGTCACGAACGTATCCGAGTATTCCAAAGAGATTCGCATCAGCTGTGATAAGCAGGTTAAGACCTCGGAAATGTCATTTCGGCTGCCAAGGTTTCGAATGGCCATCCAGTTAATCATTTCCAGCGTATTATTCAGAAAATGCGGGTTGATCTGCGCCTGGAGAGCCACGGACTGTGCTTTTTTCAAAAGTCTTACACGCTCTAACAATTCCTCCTCAATATCCCGGTTCCGGGAACGGGTAGAATCAATGGCATCCCGGATATAACTGACCTCGTCTTTCTTTTGAAGGATCTGCTTGTCCCGTGTATTCGGCGGTGCGTCCAGAGCCTTCAGAATCTCGCTGATGGGGTTAAATATCTTTTGGGAGATGTAGAATACCAGTGCGATAGTAATGAACAGCATCACTCCGATGAAGATGGGAATAAATTGGGTGATATGGCCCAGCTTCTCGTAAATATGAGCGCTGCTAAAGCGCAGAATCAGCGTAAGACCGTCCGAGGTCAGACGATTTTCTTTCAGCACGTTCTGAATGACCATATCGTCGGAGGCGGACTCCAGAGAGAGCAGCTCGTCGGTATCGTCGATCCGGGAGCCGAGATTCTGGCGGGATGTGTCGTAAAGCAGCTGGGAATTCCCGATGACTGCAAGACTTACCGTATCGCCGTAATTCAGCTTTTGATGCAGCTTTTCCAGATTGATCTGAAGAATCACAACTCCCTTTCGGTTGCCGGAATATCGCGTTGTATAATAGAGGCAGATCGTATCCTTCTGGGAATTAATTACCCTGCGGCTTACATATTCGATCTGCCACATATCATCCCCGCTCCAATGGTCAATACATTCCTTGTCATAAAATTCCTGATAGTAAGACGCGCCGGAGGAGGAAAGAATGACCCGGTTGTTCGGCGAGTAAATGTAGACATCCTCGATCACATCCGTGGAGATACTATAAAGGGAAATAAAATCCAAGATGCTGTGAAAATCATAAAACTCATGATCTTCCTTATTCTTGGAATAAAAGAACAGCTTCACATCCTCATCAAATGCCAGCATAATCATCTTATCCCGCAATTCACAGAACAGATTCTCCACGTCCGAGGATACCCGCGCCAGCATTTCATCCGCGTACGCCTTTTTCTCGCGTTGCTGTATCTGATTATAGGAATAATGAGACATAATCAGGACGCAGAGAAAGGGAAGCATAAGCGCACCGAATACTAACAGCAGATTTTTGAGAAAAATGCTGTGGAACCGATAGTTTCGTATGCTTTCCCGTACCCCATATCTATGCTTCTTCATCCGATTCCTCCCTGAAATGCAGAATTTCCCTGCGGTATTGACTGGGATAATAACCCAGAACATTGTAGAACAGTTTGGAAAAATACCGCGGAGTCTTATAACCAAGGCACTCTCCGACCTGATAGATCTTATAATGCGGATCGGAAAGCAGTTCGGCAGCTTTTTCCATCTTCTTTTTGGTTACATACTGTAAAAAGGTCTCGCCGGTCTGCTGCTTAAAGATTCGGCTCAAATGGGTCGTGCTGATAAAAATCTCATTCGCAGCGTCTTCGAGCCGGATATCCTCCAGAATATGCTTAACCACGTATTCCTTGATCCGGTTTACCAGCCGGTTCGTATCGAACTGCTTGCTCATTCCTTCTGTGGTCTTCATCTTGTCAAAGATGCGGTCGCTGTAGAATTCGGCCGCTTTCATATCAGGCAGATTCCTGATCGTCTGATCATTAAGAAATGGCTGAATACTTCGCAGGAGGGACGGATTTTTCTCCTTCAGGAACCCGCAGATATCGTGAAAGATATCCGCCACGGAGTGCAGCTGGGCTTTGGGATCGGACTCGGAAATACTTTTTAAGATCGTCTGCATGATCTTCTGCGCGGTATTGATATTGCCCTGCATAATACTGGTCATCAGCATTTTCTTGCGCTCTAACAGATACAGCTCGGTATCCGTTCGATGAGAGCTCATTCCCGCAAGCTCCTCGCGGCTTTCAATTACCTGATAGATAGTCGGGAAGATCCGATCAATCTCCATATTGGTCTTAATCCGGAAGATTTCCTGGAATTCCTGTTCAAATCTCCGGATGAGGGCATTACAAAAATCGGCATTCTCCTTCGGCGTACGATAAGATACCTTTAAGATAACGAACAATCGAATGCTTCCCCTGTTCTTATATATGATATGAAAATACCCGTCCTTCTGAAAAAAGCGTACAAAATTGTATAGGGCATTGTCAAACTGATCAGCGCTGTAATTCCAACTCGTCTGCATGAATTCATCATATTCCGGAATCTGCAGATGGACCAACATACAGGGACAGCTTCCCACCTCGACATCCGGATACAGAAACTGCATTCGCTGATCGATAATCTCTGTATCATCAATTCCTCCCATAATCAGGCTTCCAACGAATTTGTCCGCAAAGACAGGATATACTTCCGCCCAGTATTCTTGCATACGTGCCTGGTATTCCCGGTCCCTGGTCTGAGCGTCCAGCTCCTTCTTAATTTTTCCAAATACTTCCCGGATAGATTCTACGGTGCTGGGTTTTAAGATATAATCCCGTACTCTGTATTTCACTGCCTGCAGCGCAAGCTCGAATTCCTGGTGTCCGCTGATAAAGACAACCTTGCAGGGAAGTTCGTTTTCCTGCACATACCGGGCGACGTCAATCCCGCCGATTCGCTTCATTTTGATATCGGTCAGTACGACGTCTGCCGGCATACTGTCCAGAAATTCAATCACTTCTTCTCCGTCGCTGAAGGTCTCGATAATCTCAAATCCAAGTTCGTTCCAGTCAACCAGACCCTTCAGGCCTTCCCGGATGATACTCTCATCATCTGCAATGATTAGTTTATACATGCGTTCACCTCATTGTCCGGCAGTACAAAAAGTCAAGCAGGTTTTTGCGTGAAAAACCACTTGACTCTTTGCTGCCTTACTTGTTTTTAATCCTTATTTGCCGTTCGCGACTCTCCATTCATCAATCTGCTTCTGAACCTCTGCTATGATCGTATCTATACCGGCTGCTTTCATCTTGGTTGTTATTTCGGTAAGCCATACGTCGTAGTCGTCAGCATAATAAGCCTGCCTCTCATATTCTTTCCATACGGAGTTGCACTGAGCCATTTCGGTCTCAACTGCAGAGGTATCGAAGTTAAAGCCTGCAAGATGAGAAACTTCTGCTGTACGGTTGAGTTCTTCCGTCTCCTCCCAGATGCCGTCTTCCTGACCGGGTAGCAGATAGGCGTTGAACTGATTGCCGATTGCCCAGGAAAGTCCGGACTTGTTATATTTGCGCCCTTCCACCAGTTCGATTCGGTTTTCGGATACCTTATTGTAGTGAACACCCTCAATTCCGAACAGGGCCATGTTATAGATTTCCTTATCCGTCCACATAACTCCGTAAAGCTTAATTGCCGCTTCCGGATTCTTGGAGTTTACATTAATTGCGGTCATAGTAGCGGCGCCGGCATTATACTGCAGATAAGGCTCACCAAAAGAAACCTGCACATACTCTTTTTGGTAGGTGTTCGTAAACTCCGCTTCTCCGCCTGGCTTTGCCGTCTTAAGAGAAATTGCGTAGCGGTTCGCTGCTTCATCCGCGGTAACGTCGATTGCAGTTGCAAGGTCGCTTCTGAGAATACCGCTGTGGAACCAGCTGTTCATGGTACGGTACTGCTCAATGATTTCCGGTGTCTCTAATAAGAAATGAACCTTATATTCCGGGTCATCGCGGTATACATAAGCAAAGGTCGCAATATCATCAAAAATACCTACGGTCGTCATATAGCGGATGTTTTGAGTCTCGTTCAGGACAAAGAGATCTTTTTCATTGTCACGAACTTCTTCCATAAAAGGAAGCAGATCGACAATGGTATCATACTCGGCATCCAGGTCAAGCTCATACTTGTCAGCCAAATCCTTTTGAATGAAAGCGGCAAGCTGATGATAGATCAGCTGGTAGTTCGGCAGCGCGTATACATTGCCGTCCACCCTTGCAACCTCTTCCAGACCATCTGGGTATACAGCCATCAAATCGGCGGCGGCATCGCTCTCCAGCAGATCGTTCAGCGAAAGGAAGGCTTCTCTGTTCACATTGTCATAGAAATAATTCGCCCAGGTTGATGTAAAGCAAAGGTCGTAATCTTCATTGGAGGTGCTCATCAGCTGCATTCTCTGATTAAAGTCACTGGGTGAAATAAAGACCATATTCAGATGCAGATTATATCGTTCCTCGAGAAGCTTGTTCATCTCCTCAAGAACCAGTTCGTCATCCTCCTCCGGCGTCGCTCTGACGCACCAGGTAACGGTCGCAATCTCCTCCTGCTGCTGAGCAGAGTCAGTGGAACCGGACGTCGTGCCTGCGGAACCACCGTTGTTCTTTTGACCGCAGCCGACAAGACATGATACAAGCATACCAGCTGTCAAAAGGAATGCAATCACTTTTTTTCTCATATTCATATAATGTCCTCCTTTTATAAAAGCTTCTATTGAAATGGCCTTTCGAACCATAATCAATCAACCTTTTACCGCTCCTACGGTCATTCCCTTGGTAAAGTATTTCTGGAAGAACGGGAAGAATATCATCATAGGGCCGATGCACACAACCAACAGGGCCATTCGAAGATTCTCACCCGGAATATCCGCCGCAGATACCATGCTTGGAACATGTTCCATCTGATTGAGCAGTTCCTGAATATTATTCATCATTCTCTGGAGCAGATATTGAAGCGGATATTTTTCTTCGCTTCTGATATACAACATGGCGTTATACCAGGAATTCCAGCGGGATAAGGCGCCAAGGAATGCCACGGTAGCGAGCACCGGCTTAGAGAGACGAATCGCAATCGTAAAGCAGATCCTCCACTCTCCTGCTCCGTCGATCATGGCGGCGTCAAACAGTCCGTCGGGAAGCTGCTTGAAAAAGGTGCGCAGCATAAATACGTGAAAGACATTCACAAGCCCCGGAAGAATCAGCACCCAGACACTGTCGGTCAGATGCAGATATTGTGTATTAATGATGTAGCTGGATACCAGACCGCCGTTAAACAGGGTCGGGAAAAAGATATATCCGGTCAATAGTTTCCTGAACTTAAAATTCTGTCTCGCGAGCGCATAGGCTGCCATTGCCATAAACACGACGCTCAAAAATGTTCCTGCTACGGTGATAAAGATAGTCACCGCATATCCGTTGATAATCTGTCTCGGATTCTCAAACAGGTACGCATAGGCCGTAAAATCAACCTTGGGCGGCAATATGGAGAAGCCGTAGAGTGCCAGATCCTGCGAATTGGTGAACGATGCGGAGATGACAATGAAGAACGGTACTACGCAGGCAATGGCTAATAGTATAAATATCAGATGTACGATAAGGCTTGTCTTTTCTTTTTTCATAAATACTCCATTCCTTTCTTGCAAGGCCTGTTCTCTGTTCGGAAGGTGTCCGTTAAAACAGAGAATTCTCCGGCGATATTTTCTTTACAACCGCATTCGCCGTTACGATAGTAATAAAGCATACGACGGACTGGAGCACCGACGCGGCTGAGGACATTCCGATATTTCCCTGATTGATTAGAGTGCGAAATACATAGGTATCAATAACATCAGTGGTGGAATACAGCGCACCCACGTTTCGAGTTACATTATAGAACATACCGAAATCGGCACGGAAGATCTGACCGATATCCAGAAGCACCATCATGGTGATAATCGGTATCAGCTGAGGAACGGAAATATGGATGACTCTTTGCAGCTTGGTAGCACCGTCCACTTCTGCCGCTTCGAACAGTTCATTATCAATTCCCATCAGGGATGCGTAATAAATGATACAATTCAAGCCAACGCTATGCCAGACTTTTACAATTAAGAGAATCACCGGCCAGTATGACGCTGTCGTATACCATGCGACGGGCGAGCCGCCGAAGAACTCAATGATTCGATTAATAATTCCCTTATCCGTATCCAGGAGGCTGTATACGATGTAGCTGACCGCAACCCACGAAAGAAAGCTCGGGAGGATGGAGAAGGTCTGATAGATCTTTACCTGGTAGTTTTTCTTTACCTCGTACATCAAGAGTGCAAACGCAACGGAACAGAAGGTTCCGGCAAAGATGAACAGGAAATTCAAAAGCAAAGTATTTCTTGTAATACGGAAGGCATCCTGCGATTTCAGAAAGAAATCAAAATTCTTGAATAATGGATTCATCCAGTCGCTTCCAAAGATTCCCTGGGTTACCTTGTAATTCTTAAAGGCCAGAATCACTCCAAACATTGGCCAATAGGAAAAGATTGCTAATAATGCGACAACGGGAAGTGTCAGCATTCCCAATTGGATATTCTCGCGGATCACTCTTCTGCTTATACGTTTCTTTTTCGTCACGCCGTACCACTCCTATCTCTGTATTCTTTCGTTTCCCTTTGAACATGAGTATATTGTAACGGGTTTCGTCCCTTTTTGAAATGACACAAAATGACTTTTTGTGTTACAAAAAGAACAGGTTGATATGCAATAACAGCTGTTACAATATCAATTCTTGAACCCAAATACAGGTTCGGAACGCTGTCAGCGCGCATTTTCCGGCTTTTTTAGAAAAACCATTGAAAATTTCGAACCCTTCATATATAATAGATCCAGCGTTTTTTCACTATATATTTCCTGTAAGGAGGATGACTGATGTCTACGAATGTTTATGACATACTGATGGAACGTGGTTTTATTGAGCAGACCACGGATGCAGAGGCAATTCGCGAGCTTCTCGGAAAGGAGAAGGTCACATTCTATATCGGCTTCGATGCGACGGCAGACAGCCTTACGGCGGGACATTTCCTGACGATTATGGCTATGATGCATATGCAGAAGGCGGGACACCGCCCTATCGCGCTGCTCGGCGGCGGTACTACCATGATTGGCGACCCCTCGGGCAAGTCGGATATGAGAACGATTATGACAAAGGAGAAGATCCAGCACAATGCGGACTGTTTCTACAAGCAGCTGACCCGCTTCATTGATTTTGACAATGACAGCGCGATTATTGATAATAATGCGAACTGGCTTCTGGATCTGAATTATGTTGAGTTCCTTCGTGAAATCGGCGTGCATTTCTCGGTGAATAAGATGCTGACCGCAGAGTGCTACAAGCAGAGAATGGAGCGCGGCCTTACATTCTTTGAGTTCAACTATATGTTAATGCAGTCCTGCGATTTCTGGAAGCTGTATAAGAAATACGGCTGTGTCCTGGAGCTTGGCGGCAACGACCAGTGGTCCAATATCTTAGGCGGTGTTGATCTGATTAGAAGAAAGGAAGGCAAGGCGGCTTACGGTCTTACCTTTAAGCTTTTAACCACGAGCGAGGGCATCAAGATGGGCAAGACCATGAAGGGTGCGGTGTGGTTAGATCCGGAGAAAACCTCTCCCTACGAGTTCTACCAGTACTGGAGAAATATCGAGGATGTTAAGGTTGAGGAGTGCTTGGGTCTTCTGACCTTCCTTCCGATGGATGAGGTGCGCAGACTTGGCGCATTACAGGGAGCCGAGATCAATCATGCGAAGGAAGTGCTTGCTTACGAGATCACCAAGATTGTTCACGGTGAGGACGAGGCAAAGAAGGCGCAGGAGGCTTCGAGAGCATTGTTCGGAGCAGGTGCACAGTCCGCAGATATCCCGACTACCACCTATTCGAAGGAAGCATTTGCGGAGGGAATTGACCTGATTACCCTTCTGGTGGATGGTAAGATGGCGACATCCCGCTCCGATGCGAGAAGAAATATTGAACAGGGCGGTGTTGCGGTGAACGATGTTAAGGTTACCGATATTGCCCGCAAGTTCACACAGGACGATTTCAATGCAGACGGCGCTCTGCTTGTAAAGAAGGGTAAGAAAGCATATCATCTGTTCAAGGCGGAATAAGGAAGGGGGTTTTCGCATGCCATGGTGTCCGATATGTAAGAATGAATACCGGAAAGGGTTTACGGTATGCAAAGACTGTAATGTTCCGCTTGTCGAGGAGATGCCCGTTGAGGTCGAGATGGCCGAGGTCGTGACTTTGCAGTCCGAGACGCTGGCGGAACGTCTGGTCTCCTATCTCGATTATGAGATCGGGGAAGGCGCTGTCTATGAGGAACTGCCTGATCATACCTGGAAGGTTTCCATTGATGGAAAGCGGCTTAAGAAAGCAAAGCGGTGCTTTGAAGCGTTCTATACGGTGGAATGGGAAGAATTCGCGAAGCAGGAGCTTGCAAAGCAGCTGTCTGCGAAGGCAGCAGGTGCGGAGGACTCCGAGGCGTCGGACGGTCAGAGCGCTTCTGATTGGGACGAGGATTCGGATACAGATAAGGATTCCGATGCGGACGGCGTTTTTTCGGAAACGGATGACGAGGAGGAATATGAGGATGAGGAGTACGGCGAATACGAGGAGTCCGATGGCGGGGAACTGGATGATAAGGATAAGGAGCTGCTGGAGGCTGTAAAGGCTGCTGCGAGGAATCAGAACGACGCGCCTTCCGCTTCTTATGTAAAGAAAGCGGATGAGGAAAAGGATATGAAGTCCACTGCCGTTACCTTTTTTATCATCGGAATTGCCGGAATTATCTTCCTGGTATTTAACCTGTTAGGATATTTCCCGATGTTCGACAGTGTGATCTCAAATCTCGTGTTCGCGTTCATGTTCATCGGCTGTATCCTCGTCGGTTTTAACTCGTTAAAGCGCGCAAAGAAGGCTGCTTCGGAGGCAGGTGACGAGGAGCAGCTGACTGAGAATATTACAAAATGGTTGGACGAGAATCTGACGAAAGAACAGCTTGAGGCGCAGAAAAGCCCGGAGCTGTCCGATGAAGCGAATTTCTTAAAGGAGCTTGAGTATCTGAAAGCGCAGATTACAGAGCAGTTCGGCGAACTGGAGGAGACGTATCTGGATTATATTGCTGAGGAATATTATAACGAGCATTTTGAGGAATAGATAAGGGAAAAGAATAACGGGTAAGAAGTCAAACAGCTTCTTGCCCGTTTTTTTGCCTTGTAAAACGCCGCAGAGAATGAGAGGTACCGGGCGCGGGAATTCCGCTTTGCGGAATTCGTTGTTTGAGGAATCTGATGTTTTTGAATTATGAAAATTCTACCTGAATTGTTGTGATACAGCCGGTAATCGTAACATTCCTTCCTTCCAGTTCATCGGGAACCTCCATGCAGGATTCCGCGTTAATGGAAGGCTCAAAGATTTTGGAATCTTTTCCGATATGCGTTTTTAAGCAGGCTGCTTCGTCGGAAAGATACAGTTCTTTTTCATTCGCCCAGACCGCGTAGATAACCCGATCCTTTTTCCTTAAGTTATACTCTTTCGGCAGGCGGACTTTGCCGCCGGATACAACCGATTGTGCTTCTCCAAATGCAAACATTGCAAACACCTTCCTTATCTTCTCGTCGATAGTTATTGTTCGTATTGTAACAGCTTTTTGAATAAATTGTAAGTGGCTTAACAAATTGTTTACAAAATTTGTCATTTTGCTTTAAGTAAATGCCGGGAAATTGGCGATTTTTACAAGGGACTGCTCTCTCACTGTTCAGAGTCGTAAGGGAATTCCTGAGAGAACGGGCTGGGAATTCTGTGCAATTTTTGCAGGCAAGGACTTGTAAAAAGAAATGATGGCAGGTATAATGGGACTAATCGCCTGCCTCGGGGGAGCGCGATTGGAAAAACAGAAAGTGAGGATATTTTTAATATGAAGTTAGGTTATAAGCATACGCTGTATGCAAGCTATCTCGGTTACATAACGCAGGCGATTATTAATAATCTGGCGCCGCTCTTGTTCGTAACGTTCCAGAATCAATTTGAGATTTCTCTGCAGCAGATTGGTCTGCTGGTGTCGATTAATTTTGCGATTCAGATGATCGTGGATGTACTGGCGGTTAAGGTGATTGATAAGCTTGGCTATCGTCCCTGCATTGTCGCGGCGCATGTGCTGGCAACCGTCGGTCTGGTCGGCATGGGAATCTTTCCGTTCGTGTTCCCGAACGCATATCTTGGTCTTTTGACCGCAGTGTTTCTGAATGCGATTGGCGGAGGGCTGTTAGAGGTGCTGGTAAGCCCGATTGTGGAGGCTCTTCCGGGCGATCAGAAGGAATCCGCGATGAGTCTGCTGCATTCGTTCTATTGCTGGGGGCATGTCGGTGTGGTATTATTATCGACGCTGTATTTTGTCACAATCGGGATTGAATACTGGTATTTCCTTCCGATGCTTTGGGCGATTCTGCCGCTGTTCAACATCTTTTTCTTCTCGAAGGTACCGATTCGCACGCTGGAAGAGGACTGTGAATCCATGCCGCTAAAGAAGTTATTCTCTATTAAGCTGTTCTGGCTCTTTTTCGTGATGATGATCTGCTCAGGCGCGTCCGAACAGGCGATGTCACAGTGGGCGTCGTTATTTGCGGAGACCGGACTGAAGGTGTCAAAGACTATGGGAGATCTGCTGGGACCCTGTGCATTCGCGGTACTGATGGGACTGTCCAGACTGCTCTATGGCAAATTCGGCGATCGAATTCCGTTAAAGAACTTTATCGCGGGTTCCTCGCTGTTATGTATTATCAGTTATCTGATTGCTTCGCTCTCCCCGAATCCGCTGCTTGCACTCATCGGCTGTGCGCTGTGCGGTTTCTCGGTAGGGATTATGTGGCCCGGAACCTTCAGCCTCGGTGCAAAATACTGCCCGCAGGGCGGCACTGCGATGTTCGCACTCTTCGCTCTCGCAGGTGATGTCGGGTGTTCTGCCGGCCCAGGAGTAGTTAGTCTGATTGCGGATCAGGGATTGCAGAAAGGAATTCTGCTTGCGATCGTATTTCCGATATGTATGCTGTGCGCGGTGCTGGTGCTTGGAAGGTCGAAGCGGGCGGCGAAGGAGTAATATTATGCTCCAAGCCGTTCCTTGATATATCGAAGATACATTCCAACCAGATCAATTCCGGGCATACACTGGTAGAGCATGCGGGCGCCGACCACGTCTTCAATCTCGTTGAAGATTAACTCGCCCTGATCGCCGATGATAAAGTCAATTCCGACCATGCCGAAATCGAACAGCTGAATGATGCGGTTTACCGTCTCGGTCTCGGCAGCGGAAAGTCCGTAGAGGCAGACTTCTCCGCCAAGGGAGAAATTGGACTTAAATCCGGAGCGCGCGCTGCGAAGCACTGCGCCGATAATCTGCCGGCCGATTACATAGACGCGCAGATCCTGATGTCTGCTTCCGACGAGCGGCTGGACGATGAAATCCGAATGATCCAATGCGGCAAGAATCGACGGAATCTCCGTTTTGTTCTCCCTGTCCAGATAGAATACCTGGCTTCCGCCATGCCCTGCGACAGCCTTGATAACGGAGGGACGGTAGATTCCATCCAGAATCTCCTCCGCCCGGTCAAAGCGGTAATAAGCGGTGTCTATCTGAAGAACGCCCGCAGCCTGCACATACTGGCAGGTTCTGGCTTTGTCGTTGCAGATTTCAGAAACCATGGAATTATTAAAGGTTGGAATCTTCATGGCTTCCAGCTGGCGGTTCAACATGGGGTATATGGTTCTGACGACCGCGACATCCGGGTTTGGAAGCGCTTCTCCGTCATATAACAAATAGTGCTTTCCGGCACGAACGCCGAATTCCATCCGGTCGGCAAGCATTAATTCCGTCTCGAAGCCGTATGCCGCACTTCGTTCCCGGTAGAATCCAATGTAGCGGGAGTTCTTCTCAACATCTGCTTCCCGATAGATTAGCCATAGCTTTTTCATAGGTAATCACTGCCCTTTCTTTGAGAATTGGTGAGGGAAAGTTACATATCAATTTGGAATATCCGCAGTCCGATAGGTAACTGTTCCGGTGTATGTGTCGGTGTTCCGGAGTTAGTCCGTCTGCTTCTTCCTGGTAATTAGGGTGGATCTGATATGAGCAATAATCGCATCTGCCGCATTTACTCCGGTGCAGTCATATATATTCTTAAAATGGGCGTTCGAGTTCACCTCGCAGACAACAGGGCCGTCCGCACCGAACAGAATATCTACTCCTGCAAAATCAAGACCGAGCGCGCGGGTGCTTCGAAGCGCAAGTGAAATCTCTTCCGGAGAAGGCTCGTAACGCTTCATACTTCCGCCGTTCGTAATATTCGCCCGGAAATCGCCGTCCGTGGAATACCGGTACATGGAAGCGATCACCTGGTCTCCGACAACCTGAAGCCGGATGTCGCGCCCTGCGCTCTCGCTTAGGAAGCGTTGGAACAGCATCGGATTCGCACCAATCTTTCTTACCTGCGTAAGCAATTCTTCGCGATTCTTCGCAAGGTAGACCTGCGCCCCGAAGGAGCCGAAGCATTCCTTGATAACGAGCGGATAGCCGAGCGCCTGCTCGACTGTGCTAAGAAATTCCAGATTCGTGTAACCGATATTGGCAAAGGTCATCGGAGCGAGTATCGTCTCCGGCATCGGAATCCCCGCTTTCCAGAGAGCAAGATGCGTTCTGGACTTGTCATCACAGTCCGCGATTGCCCTGGCGGAATTAAACACCGGGAGGCCAAGCGCTTCCAGCCAGGCGGCAAGCCTTACATCTTTGTCCCAGAACAGGACGAAGTCGGGAAGATCGGAACGGAGGATACCGTCTGTTCCAGCGCTCCCTTCGGTTCGCATCCGTGCAGGTATCTGTGCATTCGTATATAATTCAATCGAGATATCCTGAGCTTTTGCGGCATTCATAAGCCAGCTGTGAATCTCGTTGAATTTGCGGGAATGCAGAAACCCATTTACAATCAGCCATGCTTTCATGAGACTCTCCTTTTCTGCCGACAGCCCGTAAGCCCGGCCGTCAGGCGCAAAATTATGTCAATCGAATTCTTATTAACGCAGAAAGAACAGGCGCCCGGCGCATCTGTTCTTTCGCAATCTGATATCCTATTATACATATTCATCTACATACTGCTCAAATTCTTCCAGAGACATCAGTACCTTTCTCGGCTTTGTGCCTTCTTCAGGTCCTACTACTCCGGCCTCGGCGAGCTGATCCATGATTCTGGCCGCCCGGTTAAAACCGATCTTGTAGACGCGCTGGAGCATGCCGATGGAGGCCTTGTCCTTCTCAATGATGAACTTGCCGGCTTCGATGAAATAATCATCTCGCTCATTCGCATTGCCTCCCGAAGCAGAATCCCCGCCCGCAGCATTTGCAATCTTATCGTTGATATCAGCGGAATAGCCGCTGTCCTGATTCTCATTCTTTAAGAAATCAACCACTGCGCTGACCTCTTTATCGGATACGAAAGCGCCCTGCACGCGGATGGGCTTCGGAAAGCCGGACGGGAAGAACAGCATATCGCCCTTTCCGAGCAGCTTCTCAGCGCCGGAACCGTCCAGAATGGTACGGGAGTCGATTGCGGAAGATACCGAGAATGCGATACGGGACGGGATATTCGCTTTAATCAGGCCTGTAATAACGTTAACCGAAGGACGCTGCGTTGCGATAATCAGGTGCAGACCCGCCGCACGCGCCATCTGAGCCAGACGACAGATGGCATCCTCGACTTCGCCGGGAGCGACCATCATCAGGTCTGCAAGCTCGTCCACGATAATGACAATCTGTGGAAGCTTCGGATATTTATCATCCTGCTTCGGTTCGATGGAAGCGACCTTCTCGTTATAGCCCTTTAAGTCGCGTACGCCGAGCTCTGCGAACTTCTGGTAACGATCCGTCATCTCCATAACAGCCCAATTCAGCGCCGCGCTTGCTTTCTTCGGATCGGTCACAACCGGAATCAGAAGATGCGGGATACCGTTATAGACGCTGAGCTCTACGACCTTCGGGTCAACCATGATAAGACGGACATCCGATGGCTTTGCCTTATATAAAATACTCATAATCAGGGTGTTAATGCAGACCGACTTACCGGAGCCGGTCGCACCGGCGATCAGAAGGTGCGGCATCTTTGCGATATCCGTCACCACAATCTGACCTCCGATATCCTTACCAACCGCAAATGCGATATCGGAGGAATGGTTCTTAAAGTTCGGAGAGTCAAACAGCTCGCGCAGCATAACCGCGGGATTCTCTTTGTTCGGGACCTCGATACCGACCGCCGCTTTTCCCGGGATCGGAGCTTCAATACGAACATCCGCCGCTGCAAGATTCAGCTTGATATCATCGGAAAGCGCTGTGATACGGCTGACTTTAACGCCCTGCTCCGGCTGAAGCTCGTAACGGGTTACGGCCGGGCCGCAGCTGACGTTCGTTATGGTAACACGTACGCCAAAGCTCTCGAGCGTCTTCTGGAGCTTTGCAGCAGTATCCTTTAATTCGATCTCGGTCGCTCCCTTGGTATTCGGCTTCGGCATGGACAAAAGCTCGATGGACGGGAAGACATATTCCTTCGGAGGTTCCGTGGGTTCCTTCACGGGCTTTATCGCTTCTGTCGGAATCGGATCCGAGAAGGATACGCCGGACGAAGAGCTCCTGGAAGCCATGGAGGAAGAATTCTGCGCATAGCCGGCATTGTGATTGGAATTGGAACCATGTGCATGGCCGGAACCATGTGCGGAACCGGTTCCGCCGGAACGTATCGGAGAGTTCTGTGCAGAATCGCCCGCAGCAGAATTCGAGGAACCAGCGGACAGCGGCTTCGTTCTGTCTATAGGGATAACAGTCTCAGAAGCATCAAAGGGACTTGTCTTATACTCACTATCGGATTCTGCCTCGGTCTCGTCTAATATCTCCGAGTCTGATATCTCTGAGGAGACTCTTTCGGCTCCGTCTGTTCCGGAGTCCTCTGCCTGACAGGAAGGGGAAGTATCCTTTGAGCAATCGGCCGGTTTCACAAAAATGCCGGACTCAGGCTCGGAACTGTCATACTCTTCCATAACGGATCTCATCATCGGGTCGTCATAGGCTGCCGCGGATGCCGATTCGTTGGAAGCATCCGGATCGGCGGAATAGGCGGCGTCTTCCAAGGAGTCGGGCATTTTGGAAGACGTACTACGGATGTCGAATTGTTCGTCTACAAAAGTAGAATTAGGTCGAAATGCAGATGACTCCGACTTGTGCGAAGGTGCGGCAAAGATATCATGATCAATGTTGTCCTTTTTGTTGCCGAATTTCTCGCGAAGCTCAGCTTCGTATATTTCATTCACATCCTGTGCAAGTTCCTTGGAAGGAATATAATCACCGGTAATGGAAATCTCATCCGCCGGATATAATTCCTTCATATTGCCGCTGCTATTGCGTCTCTTCCCCTTGCTGCCTCTTGAGGCCTGCGCATCAGAAGCGGCTGCATCGAAATTCAGAGATTCCTGCCGGGAGGCGGTAACGCTTGATGGGTTAGACGCAGAATTCCGGTCATCCTCCGTCGGGCTCCCTTCCTGTCCGGGCAGCTCCTCCGGACGCTTTAACAGTACCGTCCGGGCGGGACGGCGTTCCGATTCCTTCATCGGTAAGGAAGGGCGATTCCGTCTGCTCTTTTTGTCGTATATGGAATTCGAAAGAAAGTCAGAGGTGTCCTCGGAATCCATGCCGGTCTCCTCGTACATCGCTCTTTCGGCTTTCTCCTCTTCCTGCCTGCGCTGACGCTCTTCCTTTCGCCGTTGAAGCCCTTCCTCGCTGAGACTTGTGATATAAGCGAACAGGGCTTTTCCGGTCAGGAACATCAGACAGAGAATAATCAGGGCAAATAATATGACATACGTTCCTACCGTTCCAAATAACGGACAGAACAGCTTACAGACGATGCCGCCAAGCAATCCGCCGCCAGTCTTATTCTCCGCGGAAGCCTTATAATAATCAAGGAATCCCATCTCGGCATCAAAGCTTCGTCCGAACAGCTGAATCAGCGCAGTAATCGATATCCATAGAGCTGCTGCGCCGAAGGTCTTGCGCGAGGCTCGTTTGCTTCCCTTATTGGAAAGGATAAAGGCCGTGCCCAAAAACAGCACGAAGGGGAATAAAAACGCAGGCAGACCAAACAGGCCGTACATTACCTTGCTGATAAAACGGCCAAATGCTCCGACCAGATTAAAATTGCTTAATAAAAGTAATATGGAGAATACGAGCACGACCATCAGAATAATCTCGTTATTCATCCCATCTGGCTCTTCCTCCTGAACCGGACGGTTCTTTGATGCCTTTGACCGGGGATTCGTCTGTCCGCTAAAAGACTTCCTTCCGGAAGACGTCGATTTGGCCACATTCCGGGAATTGCTTCCGGATGTCTTTGCGCCTGCCTGCTTTGCAGGCTTACCAGACGTCTGGCCTTCCTTTTTCGTTGCTTTGGTGCTTGTCCCTTTTGCAGCCATTCTTAATAACCATGCCTTTCCGCGGAAAAAAGGCAGCGGCCGCGACATGCGCTCCTTCTGCCCTGCTCCGCAAATTACTCTCTACTCTCTTTGTACTATACTCTTTGTGTTACACTCTTTGTGTTACACTTTTCACGCTTTTAGATAACAAAATTCGCGATAACCGCGATGGCACCGACGATAAAGCAATAGATAGAAAAATATTTGAACTTCTTGCCGCGTACTACAACGAGCATCGTCTTAATACAGATATAGCCAACCACAGCGGCAACAACTGTTCCGATCAGGTAGGAAATCAGCTCCGACCCCGGAAGATCGGCGGGGGTAAAATCCTTCAGCTCCAATACAGCCGCTCCAAGGACTGCAGGGATTGACATAATGAAGGAATACTTAACAGCAAAATTGCGATCAAATCCGCACAGCAGGCAGGCGGTAATCGTAGTTCCCGAACGGGAAAGGCCGGGCATTGTCGCAAAGCCCTGCGCAACGCCGATAACACCGGCATCCAGCCAGGCTGCGGACTGCGCGTCCTTCTTACCGGACGAAACTCTGTCCGATATCCAAAGCAGAATTGCCGTGAACAGCAAAAAGATGCCGGGAATCAGAATCGTCTCACTCGCGGACTCAATGACGTCCTGGAACAGAAGGCCCATAATACCGGTCGGAATCGTAGAAACCAAAACCAGCATTACGAATCTGCGGTACGGCGTCGTAATCACCTTGCGGTAGTCCTTCTTACGGCCAAAAAGCTTCTGAAAGAAAATACCGACGTTCGCAAAGAAAGCGCCGAGGATCTGAATTCCTTCGACAATCAGTTCCTTGATATCTCCCCAGAACGCGATAAAGATTGCAATTAATGTACCGATATGCAAAAGCACATCAAATAAAAGTCCGGTATCCGTATTGATACCCAGTATGTGACGAAAAATGGCCAGATGACCGGAGCTGCTGATGGGAAGAAATTCCGCGAGCCCCTGAACAAGCCCCATGATGACAGCCTGAATAAGTGACATATCCTATCCTCCTGTTATGTAAACATAGTATATAAGTCTGACGCACAAATAACGTCGGTGCACATTATCCCCCCCTAATGTGTACTGACGTTGTAAGAACGTATCTTCTCTCTCATTATACCTTCCTTTTGCCGATCTTGCAAGCCTTAAATCTGAGAAATCCCGAAATGATGTTCGAATCCTGTCAGAATCGGACCTTAAAAGGAGGCAGTTTCGGAATTTATTTGGAAGCGGTGCGTTCCTCGATCATCGAATATAATTTCGTAAAGGCTTCCGAGATTCCGCCGACCTCATCAATCAGTCCCTCTCTCACCGCTTCCTCTCCGACCAGAATTGTTCCGAGGTCCTTGGTGAGAATACCGGAATTCATCATAAGCGTTTCGAGGCGCTCTTTCCTGGCTTCGGAATGAGAGGCGATAAACCCGAGAATTCGATCCTGAATGATCTTAAAATAGTCATAGGTCTGCGGAGCACCGATTACAAGCCCGTTCATACGAACCGGATGGATAATCATCGTTCCGCTCGGAACAATGAAGGAATAATCCGTGGAGACCGCTAACGGGACGCCGATGGAATGGCTGTCCCCGAGCACAAGCGACACGGTCGGCTTGCTGATGGAGGCAATCATCTCCGCAAGCGCAAGGCCGGCTGATACGTCGCCGCCGACCGTGTT
This sequence comes from Lachnospiraceae bacterium, assembly GCA_017623215.1. Classification (GTDB taxonomy): domain Bacteria; phylum Bacillota; class Clostridia; order Lachnospirales; family Lachnospiraceae; genus Caccomorpha. Next base: position 19,464 of record JAGAPO010000006.1, read on the forward strand.
AATCAGAATCATCAGCCCCTCAATATCCGAGCTGTCCTCAATCGCTGCAAGCTGCGGTAAAATATGCTCATATTTGGTAGTCTTCGTATGCTGTGGAAGGCATTCATGCCCTTCAATCTCTCCAATGATGGAAAGCAGGTGAATCTTGTGATGCCCCTTTCCATTCTCAAGGGTTGTCTGACCGTACTCTGATATTTTCTCGTTCTCAAGCTTTTGATTTTGCTTTTCTGCGGACGCTCTTTCCTCCGAAACCGCGTTCCTGTCCTGTTGATCTTCGCCCATATGAACCTCCATTCCTGCGCTGACGTCCACCTCCAATTTTATTGTATGGCGGCTGTTGTCAGGCCATTATCAATAGTATATGGCAGCTGCGGCTTTTTATTCAGAAATCCGTCCGTATAAACATTTCGGAATCGTGCATACTATAACCGCACCAATTATTAGAATATGGAGGAATTGATTATGAAAGCTGTTGTAGATCAGGATACCTGTATCGGATGCGGTGCCTGCATCGCGGAATGTCCGGAGGTGTATCACTGGAATTCCGAAGATAAGTCCGAGTCAAACGGTGAGATCCCTGCTGACTGCGCGGACAAGGCAGCTGCAGGCCGTGACGTATGTCCGGTAGATGCTATCGACATCAAGGCGTAATAAAGAAAAGAATACTTCCGGACAAAGGGGTTCGGAAACAAACCGATCGCGCACAAAAACGGCTGCAATGATAAGAAACTGCAGCCGTTTTCATTTAGATAAAGCTTATTGATCGATTCTGCCTTAAGAGCAGATTATTCTTCCGTCGTATCCGCAAATGTCTGCCGCGCCGTCCGCATCGTTCTTCTTCCCGCTCGCGTCCGCAGCAGCTTCCTATACATCGGTAAGCAGCTTCTTTGCACCCTCGTAAGTATCAGAGACAATCCGTCCCATTGCTTGTAACTGGTCTAAGAGATATGCCGCAATATATGAAACGGTATCTCCATCCTGGCACAGGCTCTGCTTTGCAAACTCATTGCCAAGAACTGTTAAAGCATCCAGCAGCTCCTTTGCTGTACAGTCAGTCAGAGCTTTGCCGTCGACGTACTTCATAACGAGCGCTTCCAGATCGAGCTTCTTCCCAGCCGGAACGAATGCAGGCTGAGACTGGTTACGGCCGCTCTCATCAACTGCCTTCTTCATAAAGTCGGCGGTGCCGATTAACTCATCCATTGAAGGTAGCTTCCACTCCCAGTTCGGAGAACCGAGCGTACCGGGTGCGTTCAGTCTGCCCTCATCACCGATTCCAAGGATATCCTGAACCGGTACGATCGCATAATTGGCAATGCTGTCAAGCGCATAACGGATAAAGCGGCGGGAAATACTCTCGTCCGAGTATCCGTGAAGCTTCAGATACAGATCTGTAACCGTGCGCGTCTCCTCATCCTGCGCATCAAACCAGCCGCGAATGGTCTGATTATCATGCGTTCCCGTGTATACCAGCATATTTTCCCGATCCTTGAAATTGTTATTGTTCTCCTTCGGATCAAATACGAACTGAATAATCTTCATTCCTGCGAATTCGAAATGATCACGCAGCTCGTAGACTTCTTTTCTCATGTCACCCAGATCTTCAACTACGATGTTCATATCCGGATACTGCTTCTTTAATTCATTGAAGAACTGATATCCCGGTGCCTCGATCCACTCTCCGACAATCGCGGTCTCGCAGGAAGCTGGAATCTTCCAGAAGGTGTCGAACGCGCGGAAATGATCGATTCGTAAGATATCAAACAGCTTGCTGCTGTAAGCAAGACGATTGAACCAGAAGGAGAAATGATCTTCCTTCATATAATCCCAGTTATAGATCGGATTGCCCCAGCGCTGACCGGTTGCGCTGAAATAATCCGGCGGAACTCCTGCGATAAAGGTGGGCTGTCCGTCTGCACCGATCAGAAAGTTCTCCTGATTCGCCCAGACATCCAGGGAGTCAATTCCGACATAAAACGGCAGATCTCCCATAATCTCAATTCCTGCGGCATTCGCGTAGCTCTTCACACTCAGCCACTGCTTTGCAAACATATATTGAATGAACATCTCATAATGTATCTCGCGGTCATAGATATGTTCATTAAAAGCATGATCCTTAATCCAGTTCTTGTACGGATCCGGCCATTCGTTCCAGCACTTCATGGAATTCTTCTTTTTGAAGGTCAGGAAGACTGCGTACGGATATACCCAGTCCTGCTTGATGAATTCTTCATAAGCCTCGTCCGGTACGAAATTCTCGAATGCCTGCATTAAGTAATCTGCCTTATAAGCTCTTGCACCCTGATAATCAACCCGAGCCGCGCTGCCAGGGAATGCGGGCGGAAGCTCCGGTAATAATCCCTCGTTATACAGTACCTCAAGACTCACATACAGCTCGTCTCCTGCATACGAAGAATAAGGCTGATAAGGGGAATTGCCGTATCCCAGAGGATTCAGAGGAAGGATCTGCCAGACGGCGATTCCGCACTCCTTCAGATAATCCACAAACTGACGGCAGCTGCTTCCGAATTCACCGATTCCGTAGGGAGACGGCAGGGAAGCAACAGGCATTAATACTCCTGCTTTTCTCATGATAATAGCTCCTTTGATGTCTTATTTTATAGGCTTCACAAAATAATTGCTGTGAATACCTTACTATACCTTGCGCAATGCGGCAAGCTTTTTTTCAAACCGTGTGCCAAGGCGCTTGCCAATCGGACCGACCAGGCACATGGAAGCCGTTTCCGGTTTCAGATACTCCTTAGCGAATCCGGCAATATCCTGCACGCTTACGGCGGCAACCGCGTCGCTTGCATGCTTGATGGATTCAATTCGGCCTCTTGCGAGTACCGCCTTTGCATTACTGTTCATCCGGCTTTTCGGACTTTCCGCTCCCATAATCAGCTCGGTCTTAACCTGAGAGATGTGAACGGCAAGTTCGGCGTCCGAGATATCGGAGGTCTTAAGCTTGTCTGTCTCCTCAAAGATTCGCTCAAATGCAAGCTCCGCCTGAGACGGATTCAGAGTCACATCAATCTGAAAGAGTCCGGCGCTTTCATAAGAGCTGGCGTAGGAATATACGGAATAGGCAAGTCCGAGCTCCTCGCGAATTACCTGGAAGAGTCTGGAATTATTGCTTCCTCCCAGGATGGAATTCAGGACGGCAAGCGTATATTTCTTCGGGGAATCCGCCGGAACCGAGTCAAACGCGATATTCATATGGAGCTGCTCAATATCCTTGGCACGCATACAAAAGCACGGGCGGTATACAGGGCACCTTGTACGAATGGCCTCAGCCTCTGAGTTCCGGATATCCGTCAGACCCTGAAAGCCTCCTTTTTCCGAATCCGCTTCTGCCATGGCATTGGTTTGCTCCTTAACTCCTTGATCGCGGGAGTGCTGATATTCTCTGTGATAGGGGGTGTCAGAAAGAACCACTCGCTGCAGAGCTTCTCTTGCATTCTGAATTCGGGTCTCCCGGAAATGATTGCAGGACGCAATGCCGCCGAACGCCTTTTCCAGCATGGAAAGCACTTCTTCCTCATCAAAATGCCCGGCGACAGAGAGAACCATATTCTCGGCGGTATAATACTCGGCAAGGAATGCAAGAATCTGTTCTCTTGTAAAGGACTTAACCGTCTCCTTCTCACCGGATATCATGAAACCGAGCGGATGCCCATTCCAGACCTGCTGCTGAAGCAGCTCGTGAACCAGATCTTCCGGGGAATCATCATACATGTCGATCTCTTCCAGAATCACGCCCTTTTCCTTGGAAAGAGCATCCGGATCAAAGATGGAATTCGAGATCATATCCCCGATCATGTCAATCAGTCTCGGAAGATATTCGCTCAAAGTAACTCCATAATAAGAAGTATACTCTTTGCTTGTAAATGCGTTCACATTATCACCGATCGCCGCCGAGTCCTGGGCAAGCTGCCTTGCGGAACGCGTCTTTGTCCCCTGAAACAGCATATGCTCGATTACGTGAGAGATTCCGTTCGTCTCCTTTGTCTCACATGCCGAGCCGACCTTTACCCATACGCCGAAGGCCGCAGTCTTAAAATAAGGCATCCGTTCAGTGACGACACGGATGCCATTGGATAATTGTCTTATCGTAACCATGCTAATTCCCCATTCCTGCCAATGCACCGCGAATTTGAGGGAAGCTTTTAATGTGTGCTGAGAAAATCTCTGATATTCCCAGTTTGCCCCCAGCTTAATCCTGCTCCTGTTATTATACCTTTTTTAAGCGGAAGTTGCAAGATTATTATGAAGGGCTTTTTGAAAATAATCGGATTACTGCTCTGTCTCAGCCGGGGGCTCGGGAAGCTTGTCCGGATTCTTCTTATCCAGAATGGAGAACGCAATATTGGTTCCGTGATCCGCGACACGTTCCAGATTCGAAAGCAGATCAGAGAACAGCATGCCGCTCTCTGCGTCGCATTTACTCTCAGTCAGACGCTCTACATGGTTATGCTGATATTGACGCTCCATCTCGTCAATATTCTCTTCCATGGTAAGAATCTCTTCCATATGCTCTTTGCTCTTTTTATCGAACATCTCCAGAGAATAATGAAGGAGCATGTCCGTCTCACGGAACATGTTACGAATCTCCTCGACTGCATCAGAACTGAACTTCAGATTGTCCTCAACTGCCGTTCGGGTGAAATCGGCAACGTTCTCAGCATGGTCTCCGATGCGCTCGATATCGTTCACAACATGGAACAGTCCGCCGAGAATTCTGCGGTCGTCAACCGGAAGGGAAAGCTGGTTGGCTTTTACGAGATAGTTCGTAATCTCAGTATTCATATAATTAATCGCCTTCTCCGTGCTATATACGGCTTCGGCCTGTTCAACATTCATATCGAGGAAGGCGTCCATTGCAAGTTCAAGGTTCGAGAAAGCAAGATTGCCCATGCGCACGATCTCATGGATTGCGTTCGGAACAGCGGCTGTTGTGGAGAATAGGCCGTGTCCATTATCACCAATGTATTCGAGATGCATCTCATCAACCGTCTCATCTTCACCCGGAACAATCAGATAAGTAAGCTTTACAATCGGATTCACAAGCGGGAAACAGACAATTACCTGGAACACCTTAAAGATCAGATGCGTATTCGCAACGTCGCGCGCGTACTTGGAATTGACTCCGTTTACGAACTCATCCGGAATGCTGCCGGAAAGGCCGGTGATCGCCGTCACAATCTGCTCCTCAAAGAAGAACAGGACAAGCATGATAGCCGCGGAACCAATGATATTTACAATAAAATGAATCCATGCAGCACGCTTTGCCATCTTCTTTCCTGCAATGCTGGCAAGAAGCGCGGACACGCACGAGCCCATATTGCAGCCGAGGATAATATAAAAGCACATATTTAACGGAATCAGACCCTGGGATGCCATTAACAGTACGATACCGACTGTTGCGGACGAGCTCTGCAGCACTGCGGTTACCAAAAAGCCGATCAGCACGCCGAGAAATGGATTGGTCAGAGAAGCAAGCATATTGGTGACATCCGGAGAGGATTTTAACGTCTCCATCCCGCCCGACATAACGCTCATTCCGAAGAACAGCATTCCGAAACCGAGAACAATCTCACCAATGCGCTTAAATAACGGCTTTTTAAAGAACATTACCATAACAACGCCGCACATTAAAAAGACCGGAGCGACGGAGGAAAGGTTAAATGCAATTAACTGAGCCGTTACGGTGGTACCGATATTGGCGCCGAGGATTACTCCGGCGGCCTGTGACAGATTCAAAAGCCCTGCGTTTACAAAGCTGACCACCAGAACGGTGGTTGCGCTGGAAGACTGGACAACCGCGGTAAATAAGAGGCCGACCAGCAGACCGATAAAACGATTTTTCGTAAATACTTCGAGAATTTTTCTTAATTTCGCGCCGGCGGCTTTCTCAAGGCCATCGCTCATGAGCTTCATACCATACAGAAAAAGGCCGAGGCCGGCAAGCAATGAAAGGATTACTTCTCCACTCATAATAATCTCCTTTGACTATCGTAATGTTATCTTACAATTATACTTTAATATATGAAATGTAAATTTACAAGCCGGGAAAAAAACTTCATCAGAATGCTTAAGTTCTCTTGTGATTTTACGACAAATTTATACAGAATTTACTTACATTTTACATTAAAAAAGTACGCCGTGCGCTTCGAGCCATTGACCTTTGCGGCAGAACAGACTCGTAAGCCGGTATGTGTTGGAGTTGACATCCCGCCAAAAAAAAGCTACAGTATAAGTACGAGAAAATGAATGAGAAAGGCATGGTGCAGTATGATCCTTGCAATACCGCTCGATACGGAGGCATCAGCTCCTCTGTATGAGCAGATATATTCTTACATTAAAAATGAAATCAGGAACGGAGGTCTGCATTATAAAGACCGCCTTCCCTCCGCCAGGGGACTTGCCCAGGCGCTGCAGATCAGCCGGAATACCGTAGATCTTGCGTATGATCAGCTGGCAAGCGAGGGCTATATCGAATCCGTGCCGAGAAGCGGCTACTACGTCTGTCGAATCGGCAATTTGACCCACTTAAATGCAGAGCGCATCGTTCCGGCCAGATCGGTACTGTCCAGGGACGAAACGTACCGGTATGATTTTAATCCCTTTGCGATCGATATTGCTAATTTTCCCTACAGCGTGTGGCGCAAGATTTCCAGAAATTGTCTGAGCGGAGAGAATCATGAGCTCTTTTTATCCGGCGACTGGCAGGGAGATCGGAACTTCCGTGAGGCAATTGCCAAATATCTGCACGCCTCCCGGGGCGTCTCCTGTACGGCGGATACGATTGTGATTGGTGCCGGTACGGGATATCTGCTGCAGCTTTTAGCGCAGCTTCTGCGGCCGCGGGAAGGAATCGGAAGGATTGCGTTTGAGAATCCGACCTATATTAAGGCTTACCGAACCTTTCAGCGCTTCGGCTATGAGGCGAAGGGAATTCCGGTTGACGCGGAGGGAATCTCCCTTCGGGAGCTTATCGCTTCCGGTGCGTCGATCGCCTATGTCACGCCGAGCCATCAGTATCCGCTTGGAACGATTATGACCGTAAGGCGCCGGACCGATCTGCTGGCATGGGCGGCTGAGGAGCCGGATCGGTACATCATTGAAGATGATCACGACAGTGAATTCCGTTATAAGGGCAAGCCGATTCCATCCCTGCAGGGAATGGACAGCGCGAACCGGGTTATCTATCTTGGTACCTTTTCCAGGGCTGTAACACCGGCAATCCGGGCCGGATATATGGTACTGCCGCCCGAGCTGTTAAAGCGCTACCGCGCCGAATTTGCCTACTCTTCTACGGTGTCGAGATTCGATCAGGCAATTCTGACAGAATTCATTACACAGGGGCATTTTGAACGCCATGTCAACAAGATGCGTACCATATATAAGGCCAAGCATGACTGCCTGCAAAAGGCGCTCAAACGATTTGGAAACGATATCCGGGTGACCGGAGAACACGCCGGACTTCATCTGGTGGTGGAATTTTTAAAAGAGCCTTCCGAGGAAGAATTAATCGAAAAGGCCGAAAAAGCAGGAATCCGCCTTTTCGGCCTGAATGCACATTATATTGAAAAACCGGAGAATTCGGTTCCCACGCTTTTGATTGGCTTTGCCAATCTGACGGAGGAAGAGATTACATCCGGGATTCACAGGCTCTATGACCTGATCAGTGCTAAAGAATGAGCAGTCTTACGGAGTTCGTTCCCGCATCCGGAAATGGATATCGGCAAAGCTGCCCAATGGTTGGCGGAGTGCGTCAAGGTCAAGTCACGGAACAGAAGCTGTCAATGGCTCCCTGCTCTGCAAAATATCGTCTTCCCGCTTCCGCGTCTGTCTGAATCTGTACCCGCAGATCGTCAAAGGAATCGAACTTCCGCTCCGGGCGCTTGAAATGCAGAAGGGATACTTCTACGGTCTTGCCGTAGATATCGCGGTCAAACTCGAACAGATAGGTCTCGGCGCCGCGCTTTGTCTCGCCTCCGACGGTTGGCTTATAACCGATATTGGTAATGCCTGGATACTCCTTTCCATCGATCGTCGTTACGGAATAATATACGCCGTTTGGCGGAAGGAGCTTTGTGGGCGGCGGGCACAGATTCAGGGTCGGAAGCAAAAGACGGTGGCCCATATTCCTTCCGTGTTCCACGCTGCCGTATATGGTATAAGGGTATCCGAGCAGTTCCTTTCCCTCTTCCATTCGGCCGAGCGCAAGCTGGGAACGGATCCGTGTGCTGGATATCTCGCTGCCGTTCCAGGTAAGCTTATCCTTTACAATCAGCGTATAACCATATTGCTCCTGACAGCGCGCCAAAAGCTCGACGTCGCCGCGGCGGTTCTTCCCGAACCGACAGTCCGTTCCGACGATGATCACTCCGACATTCAGCTTTTCGACCAGAATTCGGGCGATAAAGTCCTCCGGACTCATGGCTGCCGTCTCTTTGGTGAACGGATATTCAATCAGAACATCCGGAGCGGGGACCGGAATTCGACCATGTTTTAGGTAATACCGGTTCTCTTCTTCTGTATTGATAAACGAAAGCTCCCTGTCCGAGAAGAGATTTCTCGGGTTGCAGTGGAAGGTGAACATAACCGTCTGATATTCTTTTTGCTTCTGTGCGGCAAGCTCGTTAAGCAAAAGCTGGTGGCCGCGGTGCAGGCCGTCGAATTTGCCGAGCGTTACCGCAGTGCGTTCCAGCCTGAAATCCGTTGTATTATGAATTACGTCCATTTCTTCCTTCCCCTATCCTTTCTTCTGTCGTTCAGACTCCTATAGGAACAGCTTGACCGGCTTATATTCGTTAAGCTGTTGATTCCACTCGTAGATTCCAAAGAAGCTTCCATCCGACAGATACATTCGAACCTGCCCGGCCGCAGTCTGCGGCTCACCGCTTTGATTCGTCCATTCCTTTCGAATGGGATTCCCTGCGAGAATCTGCTTTTCATGTCCGTCCTGCGCGATCACTTTGGAACAGGACGGGAACATCGTATCGACCGGAATCAAAGCTTCTTCCAGGCCTCCTTCCTGCGCGAGCGCCTGAATCTGCGCAAGCGTCAGGCTGTCTTTTAGTGAAAAAGCGCCTGCCTTTGTGCGAAGCAGCGAGCTCATACAGCCGCCGCAGCCAAGGTACGCACCGATATCATGGCAGAGCGTCCGGATGTAGGTGCCTTTTGAGCAGGCGGCCCGAAGAGACGCGTCGGTAACATGGCCGTCCTCGTTCTCCGTACAGGAGAGAATCTCAAGGCTGTAGATGGTAACGGGTCTTGGCTCGCGTTCCACTTCCCTGCCCTGCCTTGCAAGCTCATACAGCTTTTTTCCGCCAATCTTAATTGCCGAATACATGGGAGGAATCTGCATCAGCTCTCCGGTAAAATGTGCAGCAGCCTCATACAGCGCTTCTTTTGTAACCATGCTTTTCTGTTCGGCAAGCACAGTACCGGTAATATCCTGCGTATCGGTCACGATTCCAAGACGGAGCCCCGCCTCATAGACCTTGTCGCGATCGGTAAGCATATCGCACAGCTTTGTCGCATGGCCGAGGCATACCGGAAGCACACCCTCCGCATCCGGATCAAGCGTTCCGGTATGTCCGATTTTGCGCTGCTTTGTAATTCCGCGCAGCTTTGCCACTACATCGTGCGAGGTAAAGCCGCGTTCCTTATATACGTTCAAGATGCCGTTCATCATACGGAACGACCTGCCGCTTCCAGCTGATTAGCCATATGCTCCAGCAGATTATTGATTACGTCATGCAGCGAGCCCTTCATATTGCAGCCGGCTGCCTTTACATGACCGCCGCCTCCAAAATACACAGCGATTTTGCTGACATTTAGAATTCCGTTGGAGCGCATGCTGACTTTGTAGGACTGCGTCTCTTCCTCGCGAATCAAAATCGCGGCCTCCACTCCCTTGGTAATGCGGAGCTGATCGATGACGCCGTCGAGGTCCGACGGAACCACGCCGTAGAAATCCTGAATCTTGCGGCTTACGCAGGATACGATGACGCGTCCGTCAAGAACCATAATACTCTCGAGCAGACATCTTCCGAGAATCTGATTCTGCAGATAGGTCTTCTGATAAAAGGTCTCGTCGATAATCTGAGAGGTATTCACTCCCTTTTCGATCAACCTGCCTGCGATCTCCATGGTCTGCCTTGAGGTATTGGAATGCTTGAATACTCCCGTATCATGAATGATTCCAAGATACAGGCACTCCGCAATTGCGGTATCAATCTTCTCTTCCTCAAGCAGTGTATACAGCACCTCGCAGGTCGAGCTTGCATCCGGAACCACGAGATTCGTTCCGGCAAATCGGGTGTTGCTGATATGATGATCAACGCAGATCGTCTTCCTTGCGCGCTCGAAAATGGGAAGTGCGCCGCCGAGTCTGTCGGGACTCGAGCAGTCCAGCGAAAGGAACAAATCGTATATCATATTGGTATCATACTCGCTTGTAATCTTATCCGCGTTCTTTAAAAATGTAAACGTCTCCGGAACAGGTTCCAGATAGAGATCAATCACCTTATTCCAGTCATAGTTAACGTATTTTGTAAGATAGTTATACAAAGCAAGGCAGCTCCCCACGCAGTCGCCGTCCGGTCTTACATGACCCGCAATCGCGATGGAGGATGCGCTTTGTACCGCATTTAAAATATTCTCCATGTCCTATTCCTTTCTGTAATTTGTTATGCCGTTCGAAAAAATCGTTCGTTTGTCAAAAGACCCCGGCCCCGGAAGCTTCCGGTCAGTCGGGGCCCTTTGCCTGAGTTAATATATTCGGTCGGAAGACACCGGATTGGCTTAGTTCTCTTCGCCGTCTTCCGAAGCTGCTTCGTCTTCCGTCCCCTGTGCGTCTCCTGTCTCTTCCCCACTTCTGTCCGGAATCGAAGCCGTTACCTCGTCGATCAGCTTCGACATGGTAACACCGTACTCAATCGACTCATCCAGAATGAAGATTAACTCCGGCGTATTGCGCAGATTGATAGTTCTGGCAAGCTGTCCGCGCAGGAAGGGTGCGGCGCTTTTTAACCCCTTAATGGTGTTCTTCTTCGCTTCCTCGTCGCCCATTACGCTGATATGAATTCTTGCCGTCTTTAGATCCGGTGCAACCTCAGCCATTAAGACCGAAGTCATCGGATGAATGCGGGGGTCCTTGAGCTCACGCGCAATCAGAGTGCTGAGCTCCTTTTGAACCTCCTGGTTGATTCGTGTATTCTTAATACTGTTCTTTCTCATTCTTATTCTTATACCCGGCCGCCGATGTCTTACCGTTGATTAACACAGCGGCGGCCTCATACCCTTTCTTACCATAAAGCTGTACTTCCAAGGCCGCGCTCGTACTCCTCAGAAGCTCTTTTCCTGCTGCTATCTGGGCACCTCTACCATCATGTAGAACTCTACGGTGTCGCCTTCCTTCACATCATTGAACTTCTCAAATACAAGGCCGCATTCATAGTTGGTGGCAACTTCCTTTACATCATCCTTGAATCTCTTTAATGAGGCAAGCGCACCATTAAAGATCACTTCGCCCTCTCTCGATACTCTTGCGGAGCAGCCGCGGACAACCTTACCGTCGGTTACATAGCTTCCCGCGATGGAGCCGACTCCGGATGCACGGAATACCTGGCGAACCTCAGCGTGGCCGATTACCTTCTCCTCATAAACCGGATCCAGCATGCCCTTCATTGCTGATTCCACATCGTTGATTGCATCATAGATGACACGGTACAGTCTTAAGTCAACCTTTTCTCTCTCGGCAGTATCCTTCGCGGTATTATCCGGTCTTACATTAAAGCCGATGATGATCGCGTTGGATGCGCTTGCAAGCATAACGTCGGACTCATTAATTGCGCCGACACCGCCGTGGATAATGCGAACCGCAACTTCTTCATTACTGAGCTTAAGAAGACTCTGCTTTACCGCCTCAACCGAGCCCTGAACATCAGCCTTGACGATGATGTTCAGCTCCTTAATATTACCGGCCTTAATCTGGGAGAACAGACCGTCCAGAGACAATTTGGCCTTGGTATCCGCAAGAAGCTTCTCTCTTCCCTGGGAAATATAAGCCTCTGCGACAGTACGCGCTTCCTTCTCGTTCTCGGTAGCCATAAATACTTCACCGGCAGCAGGAACCTCGTTCAGACCGAGAATCTCAACCGGCGTAGAAGGACCTGCCTCTTTTACGCGGCGTCCCTTGTCATCCATCATTGCGCGAACCTTACCGTAAGCGGAGCCGATTACGATATTGTCGCCGACATGAAGCGTACCCTTCTGAACCAGAATGGTTGCAACGGAACCGCGTCCCTTATCAAGCTCTGCCTCGATTACGATACCTCTCGCTCTGCGGTTCGGATTCGCCTTCAGTTCAGCAACCTCAGCGGTCAGAAGAATCATCTCAAGCAGAGTGTCAATTCCTTCCTTTGTATGAGCGGATACCGGTACAAATACCGTATCGCCGCCCCAGTCCTCCGCAACCAGTCCGTGCTCGGTCAGCTCCTGCTTTACACGGTCAATATTTGCGCTGGGCTTATCAATCTTATTAATTGCAACAATAATCTGTACGCCTGCCGCCTTTGCATGATTAATTGCCTCAATCGTCTGCGGCATAACGCCGTCATCCGCTGCAACAACCAGAATTGCGATATCGGTGGACTTCGCGCCTCTCATACGCATCGACGTAAATGCCTCATGTCCGGGCGTATCGAGGAAGGTGATGGACTCGCCGTTAATGGATACGACATAAGCACCGATGTGCTGGGTAATTCCGCCGGCTTCCTTTGCCGTAACGTTGCTCTCGCGGATTGCATCAAGCAGAGAGGTCTTACCGTGGTCAACATGACCCATAACGCAGACAACCGGAGGTCTCTTGACCATGGTTGCCGGATCCTCTTCGTCCTCTTTGAGCAGTTCCTCTACCACATTAACCGGAACCTCTTTCTCGGCAACGCAGTTATATTCCAGAGCAATCTCCTCCGCCTCTTCGAACGGAATCTCCTGATTGATGGATACCATCTTACCGGCAAGGAACAGCTTCTTCACAACGGCAGAAGGCTGCACCTTCATCTTATCTGCCAGATCCTTAATGGTAACAACCTCGGGAATGGTAATCGTGCGGATCTCATCCTCCTTGGGCTCCTCTGCCACAACGGGCTTCGGCATAATGAACGCTCCCTTGCGGTTCGGGTCCTTCCCCTTCTTGCCGGGCTTGCCGCTGCCTGCGCCGTCCATATCGCGATCGCGGTTCCTGTCGCGGTTCTTATCACGGTTCTTCTCATTAAATGCGGCCGCACGCTGTTCCTTAGTCAGCTCATTTGCAAGATCTGCTTTGAGGCTGGACTTTTCGGAGGCCTTTGCATCCCGTCCTCCGGAACGTCTGTCGGAACCATAGCCGCGTCTTGTTACGTCCTTATCTTTATCCTTATCACCGTAGTCCGCACCGCCGCGGGAACCGCCGGGGCGTCTGTCGTAGGAACCGCCGCTCTGGCTTCTCTGTCCGTCAGCGGGCCTTCTCTCGCCATAGTTCGGTCTCTGTCCGTCGGCGGGTCTTCTCTCACCGTAGCCCTGTCTCTGCCCGTCGGCAGGTCTTCTCTCACCGTAGTTCGGTCTCTGTCCGTCGGCGGGTCTTCTCTCCCCATAGCTCGGTCTCTGCCCGTCAGCAGGTCTTCTCTCGCCGTAGTTCGGTCTCTGCCCGTCAGCGGGTCTTCTTTCGCCATAGCCCTGTCTCTGCCCGTCAGTGGGTCTTCTCTCGCCGTAGTTCGGTCTCTGCCCGTCAGCAGGTCTTCTCTCGCCATAGCTCTGTCTCTGCCCGTCGGCAAGTCTTCTCTCCCCATAGCTCTGTCTCTGCCCATCAGCAGGTCTTCTCTCGCCATAGCCCTGTCTCTGCCCGTCAGCAGAACGTCTTTCAGAGCTTCCCTGCTGGGAACGTCTCTCGGCGTTCTGACTCGATGCCATTCCCTGGCCGACCGGCTTTCTGTCGCCATACTGCCCCTGAGGACGTCTCTCACCCTGAGTCTGGCCGGAAGGACGTCTGTCTGTATTCAATGCCGCCTGACTCTGCGGCTTTCTCTCAGCACTTCTGGTATCGGTCTGCGGTTTCTTGTCAACGGGCTTTTTCTCTGTCTGGTTCGCATCCTTGTTCGAGGATGTCTGATTCTGCGGTTTCTTATCCATCATCTGACTTTGTGTTCTCCGTTCTATCGTTTCTTTTTCCTTCGATTGCTTTTTCATATCATTCATTGCAGCGTCGTACTGTGCTGCCGGCCGCATAGGCTCCCTTTCCTTCATCCCGGGCTGTTCCGGGACGGCAGCCTTTGCAGGCGCGGGAGCCGGTGCAGAGCCGCTCTTGCCGAAATGCTGCTTCACATCCGCGATAGCAAGATCTCCCTCGATGTTGCTCATGTGATTCTTTACATCCGCTCCCTGTTCCTTTAAATACGCCACAATCTCACTGCTTGGTACATTTATCTCTTTTGCTAATTCATGAATCCTGATTTTTGCCATGCTGACCTCCATGGGCCTATCGAAATGATACGGCCTTCCATACTGTTTGCCTTATATGTTCCGTTCCTCTGCAGCCTGTTGGATTGACCGTGCGTCCCACTCTTCCATAGCCTTCCGGATTGATCGTGCAAATCCTTCATCGCATACCGCCATGGATGCCCGGAAATCCTTTCCGATCGCGTGTCCAAGCTCATCCTTGGTCCCGAACAGGGCGAACGGTACCTCATAGAATGTGCACATATCCCGGAAGTTCTTCTTCGTATTATCCGATGCATCACCGGCTGTAATAACGAGCTGCGCCAGCCCTTCTTTTACGGATTTCTCCGTCATGAATTCTCCGCTTGCAAGCTTTCCGGCCCGCAAGGCCAGACCAAGCAGGGAATATACTTTTTTGCGAGCCGCAAGGCGCTCTAATTCTTTATTCTCCCGTGTTGTCTGATTCAAGATCACTCCACTCCTTTTCCAGCTGGTCGTAGATCTCCTTCGGAATCGCACACTTTAACGAACGCTCAAGTCCTTTGCTCTTAACGGCCTGAAGAAAGCAGGCGCGGGAGTTGCACAGATAAGCGCCTCTTCCGTTCTTTTTGCCGGTTGCGTCCAGGACAATGGTGTCCTCGGGAGTGTGAATTACGCGGATCAGCTGCTTCTTGGGCTTCATCTCCCCACAGCCGGTGCATTTGCGCAGGGGAATCTTTTTATTAACCAATATTCCAATCCTCCGTTCCCGACGGCCGCCCGCGATACGGGGGCCGAATGCGTATTAGTAATCGTACTCCTCCATCTGGGATTCGCTCTTAATATCAATCTTGTAACCGGTCAGTCTTGCGGCAAGTCTTGCGTTCTGGCCTTCACGTCCGATTGCAAGGGAGAGCTGGTAATCCGGAACGATAACTCTTGCGCTCTTCTCATCCTCTGCCACCTCGACGGATACCACCTTTGCGGGGCTTAACGCGTTCTCAATTAAGAGAGCCGGATCGTCGCTCCAGTTGATGATATCGATCTTCTCACCGCGAAGCTCATTCACGATTGCGTTCACTCTCGCGCCGTTCAGACCAACGCAGGCTCCGACAGGATCTACATTCGGATCGTTGGTGCTGACTGCCATCTTCGTTCTCGCACCCGCTTCTCTTGCGATGCTTCGAATCTCAACGAGACCTTCGCGAACCTCGGTTACCTCTGCCTCAAACAGGCGCTTTACCAACTCCGGATGCGTTCTGGAAACCGTGATTCTCGGTCCCTTTGTGGTATCCTTTACTTCGAGAACATACAGCTTAATACGGTCGGTGGGCTTGAAATGCTCGCCTCTGATCTGCTCATTCTCGGTCAATACGGCATCAACCTTACCAAGGTTAATGCTTACATTATTGCCGACATAACGCTGAACAATACCTGTTACAACTTCTTTTTCCTTTTCGAAATACTCGTTGAATAATACTTTGCGCTCTTCCTCGCGAATCTTCTGAACGACGACCTGCTTTGCCTTCTGTGCCGCGATTCTTCCAAAGTTCTTCGGAGTTACCTCAACCTGAACGACATCGCCGATCTCGGTCGGAGCATTCGGGAAGCGAAGAATTGCTTCTGCCTGGCTGATCTCAAGTACCGGATCCTCAACCTCGTCTACGACGGTACGATCCGCGTATACGCTGACCGCTCCGGTATTCCGGTCAATATTCACATGGATATTGTCCGCTTTGCCGAAATGGTTCTTGCAGGCAGCTACCAGGGAATTCTCCATTGCCTCAAGCAGGATATCCTTGCTGATGTTCTTCTCCTTCTCAATCTGATCCAATGCTTCGATTAACTCCTTATTGGAATCCGGTTTTTCTGTTTTCGCTTTCACTCTTAGTATTCCTCCTGTTCTGTGTTAAAAATCCAGTGCCAGACGAACCATAGCGATATCGGTTCTCTCAAGAACCAGCTCGTTCTCGTCCTCCTGCTCAATGGTAATCGTATCTTTGTCGTAACCGATCAGTATTCCGGTCAGTTCCTTTCTCTTATTGACTGCCTTATACAGCTTAATCTCAATCTCCTCGCCGATGCTCCTTGCAAAATCCTTGTCTTTCTTGAGCTGTCTTCCAAGGCCGGGCGAGCTGACCTCAAGAATGTAGGAGTCAGGGATAAAGTCAACTTCATCGAGTAAATCGGAAAGTCTTCTGCTGACCTTCTCGCAGTCATCAACGGTAATTCCGCCTTCCTTGTCAATATACGCGCGCAGGAAGTAATTGCCTC
>JAGAPO010000039.1 GCA_017623215.1 Lachnospiraceae bacterium
ACCTTTCGTATTTTGTTGAGTTTGGTCGCTTACATTATACACAAAAAAGGGGGTCATTGCTTTTTTATTTGTAAAAGTGGTGAAATACTTGAAAATATAAGGTTTTAAAGAAAAATAGGACTGTAAAACTTTACAGTACCGCGTCAAGAATGGAGGTTGTGAGATGAAGGATAAAGAAAAACATAAAAAACGCGGCATCGTCTTAACGAAAGAAGCAATCGCAGGCTACCTGTTTGTTCTTCCGTTTGTGATTGGGTTTCTCTTCTTTTTTGTGAAGCCGATGGGGCAATCGCTGCTCTATTCCTTTCATAAGGTAACAATAGAACCCGGCAGTATTGTGCTGACGCCGGTTGGATTGGATAATTATAAGAAGGCGCTGTTTGGAGATCGTTCGTTCCTCCAGGCGCTGATTAACTCTGTGACCGGAGCTTTGTGGAGGGTTCCGGTTATCGTGTTGTTCAGTGTGTTCATGGCAATGATGGTGAACGGCAAATTTGTCGGGAGACTGTTCTTTCGTTCATCCATGTTCCTGCCGGTTATTTTCGGAACGAGTGTCGTTCTGGATCTTTTAAAGACAGGAGGAGGTATCCTGGAAGGAGTCATGGAAACAAGTATGATGGACGTGGATAATTCGTATCTGGTGCTCAACAACACCGGGATGCAGCTGCTGCAGGAGCTGTTAGCGAACTTTGGATTTCCGGAGGAATTGACCAGCAAGGTTATGGGATATATCGATAATATCTTCGACATTGCCTGGGATTCCGGTATCCAGATTGTACTGTTCGTCATCGGACTGCAGGCAATTCCGAGCTATATCTACGAGGTATGTGAACTGGAGGGAGCGACCAAATGGGAGACCTTCTGGAAGATTACATTTCCGTTGTTGACACCGACGATTCTGCTGTGTGTGGTATATACGATTATAGATATCTTCAATTCGAGTGAGGGGATCACCGATGCAATCGAGACGAACCTGTCCTCGCAGATGCATTACGCGTGTGCACAGAGCTGGCTGTACTCGCTGCTGATATGCGTCGTGCTGTTCGTGATTTACCAGGTTATTTCGAGACGGAGTGTTTATCTCGATTAAGGAAGCTATGAAGGAGGCAATTATGGAATTAGAATTAAAGCAGTCAGTGAGAGAGAAAGCAGCCAAAATCCCCGTCAGGAAAGTGGCCGGAGCTGGCGGAACGGTGTTCTTTAAGATATTCCGGCTTCTGTTCCTGGCAGGCATCAGCTACCTGATGCTTTATCCGGTTCTGACTATGCTGTCAGTTGCACTCAGCGATCCGATGACCCTGATGGGGGATGAGACAGTGTGGATTCCGAGAAATGCTACTTTTAAGAACTTTACGAACGTACTTGATTATTTCGAATATTGGGATCATGCGAAGATAACCATTCAGAAGTCCGTGATCAGCACCGCGATTACCCTGCTGGTATGTCCGCTCGTTGGATACGGACTGGCAAGGCATCGCTTCCCGGGCAACGGACTGATATTCGGAATGGTGATTCTGACGATTGTGGTTCCGATTCAGGTTGCACAGGTTCCGATGTATCTGGAGTATCAGTCGTTCGACTTTTTCGGAATCGGAACTCTGATCGGAACAGTAACCGGGAAGCCGTTAACGGTGGATTTGCTGGATACCAACTGGATATTTTATCTTCCGGCAATGTTTGGTATGGGGCTTTACTCCGGTTTATACATCTTCTTGTTCCGACAGTTTTTTAAAGGAATGCCAAAGGATCTGGAGGATGCGGGCAGAGTGGACGGCTGCAGCCGTCTGGGAATCTATGCGAAGATCATTCTGCCTAACGTAAAACCGGTCTTCGTAACAGTACTCCTGCTCTCCATGATCAACTACTGGAATGAAACTCTGATTTCCAACATGCTGATTGTAGATGCGAACAAGCAGCCTTTAATGGTATACGCGGAGCAGATCTCAAGGATACTGCATCATCAGTCTTCTTCACTCGGTCATATCAATTCCCTCGAGTCAAAGGCACAGTCCATGGCGGCTGTCCTGATGGTGTCAGGGCCGTTGATGCTTTTGTTCCTCGTATGCCAGAAGTTCTTTGTTGAGAGCATGGATCGTTCCGGTATTAAAGGATAAATGAATATCGCAGTTAAAAAGGGATAAATAAAGGTATCCCTTTTTGGCCGTTTTAAAGATATGGATTTTTGTGGGTAAAATGTTAATAATTAAGAGCTTCTAAGGCGTGCGGAATGTGGTATGATAGAGATATAAGATCGCGCGATTTGTACATAGCTGCCTTTAGGCGCGGTTGGGTCGCAGGAATGGAGGGTATTTATGTATCGAGTCATTATCGTGGAAGATGAAGAGCTCATGCAGAGGGGACTGACAAGCCTGGTTCCATGGGAGCAATGGGGCTTTGAGGTTGCGGGAGCGTTCTGGGACGGAGCAGAGGCGTATGAATGGCTGCAGACGAACTATTGTGAGGTTGTCCTGACGGACATTATGATGAGTGAGATGAATGGTCTGGAGCTTGCAAAGGCTCTTAGTGAGGAAAAACCAAATATTAAGGTGGTTATTTTAAGCGGATACTCGGATTTTGAATATGCCAAGAAGGCGATTCAGTACGGGGTGGTTGACTATCTGCTCAAGCCAAATGACCAGGAGGAGATGCGTCGGGTATTTACGAAGCTGAAGCTTCAGCTGGACATGGAAAAATATAAGGATCAAAGCCGGAGCGAGCTGACTGCGCAGTGCCGGATCCTGGTGCAGAAGATCGACGCAGGAGAAACCGATTCGCTGAAAGAAGTGTTCGGACATTACATAGAACGAATTTCAATGCTGCCGATAGAGTCCGTGCAGGAGATTCTTAAAAATTTATGTATCGAGATTGCAGAGCTGTATAAAAAACGCGAGATTGATGTCTGGGAGATTACGAATGGAAAGTTCAATGTTGTACCGCTGTATGAGCAGCATAGCTTTCAGGAGGCACAGCAATATGTGCTGGAGCTCCTTCTGACTTTGATGGAAGGGCTGGCGGACAGAGAAGACGAGGAATATCTGATTGGCAGAGTGAAAGGATATATCCGGGAGCACATGAGTGAGGATATCGGCAATATCGAGATTGCCAGAAGGTATAACCTGACTCCGTCCTATGTCAGCCGCGTATTTCGGCAAAAGACCGGAGAGACCGTGTCAGATTATATGATGCGCGTCCGGATGGAAAAAGCGATCGAGATCATGAAAGAAGGAAAGTATATGACCAATGAAATCAGTCAGATGGTTGGATATAATTCTCACAGCTATTTTTCGAAGGTGTTTAAAGCATATACGGGATACACACCGACGGAATATTGGAATGTGATCCGGAAAGATTGACTGCAGGGGGTGAGAGATTGGAGAAGCGGGCGAAAAAGCAGGTGAAAAACCGAAAGGACATCTGGACCTATTTGCACGATTATAAATTCAATAGTCTTATCCTTCGCAACTTTCTGTTCGTAGTCGTATTTGCAGCAGTGCCGCTGCTGTTGGTTGTACATGAGAACTACCGCTCATTTCAGCAGGAAACGGATCAGAATATGGCGGAGAGCAATCTGGCACTCCTGTCCAAATGCTCAATTGTAGTGGATAACATGGTCTCGGAAGTTCGGGAGATATCGGAAGGCCTTTTGCTGCTTCCGGAATGTGACTATTTGTGCGAGAATGCCTACGGAACGAAGGAGTATACGATACAGGCGGAAAGGATGAACGCGGAGATTGAAGATTATCTGAAGCTGTATCCTTACGTGGAGAGCATCTGCCTGTATTCGTCTTTGAACGAGATTGTGGCAGACGGGACCTCACTGATGCCGATCAAAAAGATTAAGAATCTGGGAAAATGGTACGATGCCTATTGGGATTTCGGGATGGAGCTGCCCTTTACGATGGTGGCGGAGAAAGGAACGATTATGTATTGTGTTCCCGTATACCGGGCCGATCAGCTTTCGGAAGGACTTCTGATCATACATATTGATACAAAGGTGTTAGGAAAGCGCCTGGAGAGTGAGGAGATTTCGCAGGACCAGATATTTTTGATTACAGGGATCGGCGGAGAGATTATCTATTGCAGCAATGAGGACGTAATTACGGAGGAACGAAAGCTCGATTATCAGCGAATTGTCGGTTCGATGTGGCAGTTGGAGAACAGCCGGGTCCTGGCCGAAAAAGAGAAGGTAGTATCCGTGGTCCGTTCCGCGCATCAAAGCTGGAAATATGCGTTGATTACGGATCTGCCCGTCTACACGGAAGAAATGTCGAAGACGAGGAATTTCCTGACGAAATCAATTTTGATGGGCCTTTTACCGAGTCTGCTGGCAGCCTATCTGATCACCTTTGTGACTTATCGGCCGGTGAAGAAGATTATCAAGGTAATCGAAGAACCGCAGGAGTATATCGGAAGACTGGAGCAAAGAAGGGATTCTTCGGAGATGCTCTACATTACAAGCAATATCCTCAACACGCTCAGTCGAAAGGAGAAGATGGAGACCGAGCTGGAGGAACGTGTTGCGGCACTGAAGCAAGCGCAGTCACAGGCTCTTCAATTTCAGGTGGATCCGCACTTTTTATATAACACGCTTGAGATGCTTAACTGGACGGCTGTGGAAGAGATGGGTTCCGGAAATAATACCAGCAGATTGCTTGTCAAGGTTGCAAGTCTGTATCGGATTGCGCTGCAGTCCGAAAAAATGATTCTGTCTCTGGAGGAGGAGATTGAGTTCCTGCATCTGTACATGGATATTCTGGATGTGCGGTATAGCGGAAAGATTCAATATGAATGCCGGATCGATCAATCGTTCTATGACTGTCGGGTCATTAAGCTCTGCATCCAGCCGCTGATTGAAAATGCGATCAAGCATGGTCTGAAACCCAAGCGATATTGCGGAACAATCTGGATCAGCGCCATAAAGGAAGGGGATAATAAGTTCAGCATCTGTGTGGAGAATGACGGCCTTGAAATGTCAGACTCTGCCATTGAAGCTCTGAATCAGACCCTTGCAAAGCGCAACGGAATTCGGGATTCCCAGGTCGGATTGATGAATATCAACGAGCGAATCAAGCTGCTCTATGGTCTGGAATACGGCGTTTCGATTGAGAAGCGCGGGGGAGGACAGCAGGGAATGAGAGTGAAGGTGAGCTTCCCGTTTGGACAGCGTGTGTGCAGAGAGAGACCGGAGGAAGAAGGGAAGGAGATGGGGGACTAAGAGAAGTCCCAAGGAGCAGTGCTCATGGATCAAGGTTACAACATTAGCCCATGAGCACTGCTTGGAGCCCTTACTTTGCCGGCAGCTTCGCCACCCTCCCGTGAATCTGTCTTTCGATCAGCTTCAGACGTTTTTGAGGCGCCGTGGTCAAATAGCGTAGCAGGGGAGGTGATCGTATTAGTCCTATTATCAATCAAAAAGCCGAAGTTGCCAAAATGCCGGTCAGTATTGCAGATAACAGCATCCAGGACGAACATTTCATGCAGTGCCTTTACATATTCGGGATCAGGATTCGATAGGACAAGGACACAACGGAGACGGCCGACACCTTTCATCGTCCCTGCCACAGGCGAAAATTAGTCAGGAATTCTTCAAATAACCCATTGCACGTCGGAATATTTTATAGTAGAATATACGAAATCGAAACAGAACGTGGGAATGACAGCACCGTCCGTACCGCGAAGAGTTCGGTGAATAAGAACTTGCACTACATAAAAGGAAGCAATTAACAGAAGCAATAAACAGAAGCATTAAACAGAAAGGCAAGGATATTAGACGATGAGCATGAATCAGAATGAGGAAGCGCGTGCCCAGCACGCTGTAATCGGCATCCAGAATGCCGAAGGGGAATTTCAGCCTACTACAGACCCCCGTACCGAGTGGTTCGACGAGGCAGGACTTGGATTATTTGTCCATTTTGGAATATCCGCAGTATTCGGCAACTGCGACCTGTCCTGGGGTATGGTACAGAAGTGGCCCTGGGGTAAGCCGGTCAGCACGATTGAAAAGCCCACTCCGCGCCAGTATTATGAGATTGGACCAAGAGATTTTACAGCAGAGAACTACGATCCGGAGCCGTGGCTGCGCAAAGCGGTTGAGGCGGGATTCAAATATGCGGTTCTGACTACGAAGCATCACGACGGCTACACCTTATGGCCCAGCAAATACAGCGAATACGGCGTTCAGCACAGCCTGCAGGGCCGCGACCTGGTTGGACCCTTTGTGAATGCGTGCTTAAAGCTTGGATTAAAGGTCGGTCTGTATTATTCCGCACCCGATTGGGCATTCAACCATGAATACCGCAACTTTACAGCAGAGAAGGGGAAGTATCTCGACATCGATCTGAACGAGAGAGGACCGATTGAACCGATGCCGGAGGAGCATGCGAAAGCGTATGCCGAGAAGGTACGCGGAGAGGTATTTGACCTGCTTGACCGGTATCATGTGGATGTGCTCTGGTTTGACGGACACGGCGAGTTCCCGGAAGGATATCCGGATCCGTTTACCGTGGAAGAGCTTCGCGCAAAGCAGCCCTGGATGTTAATTAACCCGAGATTCTTTAAGGGCGGAGACTTCAAGACTCCGGAGTGCGCATTTCCGGCAGAGCCGATTGAGGGACGCTGGGAGTACTGCGATCAGCTGAATAACTGCGGCTGGGGTTATACGGTGCATCCGTATAAGACGGTTGGCTGGTTCACGGAGAAGCTTTGTAAGACCCGCGCGTGGGGAGGTAATTTCCTTGCAAATGTAGGCCCTGACGCAGCAGGACAGCTTCCGAACGATTATTACCTGCGTATGCGCGATATCCGCACCTGGATGGAGGCGCACCGTGAGGCTTTATTTGACGGAATCGAGCCTGGAATGAAGGAAGAGCGCATTAATACATGGCTTACCAAGCGAGGAAGCGAAGGCATATGGTACGCGCATATTCTTCCTTCGGAGGGCCTTAAGGAGATTACAATCACGGATTGTAAGACAGCTCCCAGAGAATGCACTCTGCTTTCGAACGGTCAGTCAGTAGAGTATACATATTTTGACGGAACAATGACAATTTCGACGGAAGGCTTGAGCAGCGATTGCGTTGAGATTATTAAGATTGAGTGGTAATAAGACAATAAACGTTAAGATTGTATGGGGAACAAAGCAATGAGATATGAAGTAAAGACAGCAGCGGAGCTGGAAGCGATCCTGAAGAATGGGGATGAATCCAGAGAAATCTGTTTATCAGAGGGAGTGTATGAGATTGCACACACCCTGACACTGGACAGCAATACAACAATAAAAGGTGTGAAGGGAAAGACCATATTAACCGGTTCCAGACGAGTTCCGCTGAATGCGGGAGCCGAAGGAATAATCGAGATCGATCTGGAGCAGGCCGGAATTCAGGATCTGGGCCGCTTTGGCCTTGGACCCTTCGAGGATTTCTGGAAAGTATACGATATTCCGAAGCCTCATATGGATAAGGAAGGTCCCTCGCTTCAGCTCTTTTATGAAGAAGAGCGCCTTCCGATCAGCCGGTATCCGGATGAGGGATATCTCTGGATTAAAGAGTCCCTCGGAGAGACAAAGCAATATAAGAAGCCCGGAGAGTGCTGCGGCGCGGAAGAAGGAATCTTCCGACCGGATGACACCTCAATCTTCGAGAAGGAAGACTGCGATGAATTGCTGTTGTTCGGCTATTGGTTTTGGGACTGGGCGACGCAGAGGCATGTGATTGAGAGATTTGACAAAGAAAGCGGAACGATTACGGTAAAGCAGCCCTATCACGTATTCGGCTATAAAGACGACCCCAATGACGAGCGCGGAGGCAAGTTCTACGTCATGAACGCCAGATCCGCGGTCAAAAAGCCGGGAGACTGGTGTATCAGCCGCCGGGAGAAGAAAGTATACCTGTACCCGTATCCGGGCCAGACCTATGTGGATATATCCGTGTGCGAGAATATCTTCGAGGCCGAAGGCCGGGAGAATATTTCGATTGAAGATATTTCGTTCACGAAGATTCGCCGTAATGCAGTCTGGTTTAACGAGTGCCGGAATATCTCTGTCACAGGCTGTACGATAAAGAACAGCGGTGCCTGGGCGATCATCGCGGATCACTGCAGTGACGCGGTAATCCGGGAGTGTCATGTCAGCGAGACCGGTGCCGGCGGAATTGCAGTATCGGGCGGTGATCGGAACACGCTTACGAACAGCGGAATCCTGGTGGAGAAGAATGAGATCCACGACATTGCTTACTGGGTAAGAACCTACATGCCCGCGATTGAACTGAACGGTGTCGGAATCGTCGTAAGATCGAACCGGATCTGGGACGTCCCGCATTTTGCAATTGATTACCAGGGGAATAATAATATCATCGAGGGCAACGATATCCGGAACGCATGCTTTGAGTCCAATGACGCGGGTGCGATTTACGCGGGCTGCGACTGTTCCTGCATCGGCAATATTATCCGGTACAATAATATCGCGGACTGTAAGGGACTGAATAACAAGGGCTGCGTCGGCATCTATTTTGACGATGGATTTTCCGGTGCGGAGGTCTACGGAAATATTATTTCGAACAATCCGTACACGGGCGTGATGCTTGGCGGAGGCCGGGAGATCAATATCCATGATAATATCTTCTATGAGTGCGGCCTTGCGCTGTATGAGGATCGAAGAGTTACCTCATGGGGAGATTCTCTGATTAAGCGGCTTAAGAAGAATTTGGAAAAGGTTGATTATCAGAGTGATATCTGGAAGGAGGCATATCCGAGGCTGTATCATTATCTGGAGGATGAGCCGGGATATCCGAAATATAATTCTTTTTCCAATAATCTGGTCATCGGCGGGTATAACATGGCGTTTGAGAACAAAGAAGACATGGGAGAGCATGTTCGGGTTGAGAATAACCGATATGTTAAGACGGCGAACGACAAGTATTGGATCTCACCGGGAATTAAAGACTGGTATTTTGTAAAAGAATAAAAGAGAACGAATTCGATTCTAGGAATCGGCCGGGAGGCGAGTGAAAAATCACTCGCCTTTTTTGGGTTCCATAGAAAATAAATGCCCGAATGTCACAAATTTTCCCTTTTTTTGATCGTGCCGACAGATTATAATCTATTATAGAAATGCGTGCCTGACAGGCGGTGGGGCGTCTGGCTTCGGATAAAGTGAAAAAAGGAGAGGAATATGAAAAAGGATAGCAGGTTATTTCACAGGTATGTTGTCAGAGATAATAGGAGGGGAGACGTATGATACGCGCAGAGGAATTCAAGAACCCGGATAAAAGGTTCAGGCCGTATTGCTTTTGGTTCCTGAACGACGCATGTGAGAAAGAGCACATAACAGATATGGCTGTGGAGATGGAACGGAAGGGATTAAGCCCGGGATATCCGCAGGACAGAGGAATTACGGATAAGAACAGAAGCTTTTTGACAGACGAATTCTTTGACACCATTCGCAATGTATTGGAGCATACCAGTCTTCCCATGGGCTTCTGCGATGAGGCCGGCGGCATGTACGGCAGCAGCGCGTTGACAGAAGATATGCCAAGAGGGCGTTCGTTATCGTGGGAGATCGCAGAAGGCGGTCAGGTGATTCCAGACTGTTACTTTGCGGTCAGCGCGAACCTGGAGCAGGGGAAAATAGTCACGGAGAGTCTGAAACTGAGGCAGGCCGGAGAGATGCTCAAAGACGATGAGACAGCATATGCATTCTCCCTCTACCATGGGAGAAGCCTCTCGGGAAGCGAGATCGATTATCTGGATTCGAGATCATCCGAGATCATGCTGCGGGAAGTCTATGAGAAATGGAGGGAGAACCTGGGAGAATATTTCGGCAATCGATTAAGCGGAATCTTCATGGATCTGGAAGGCGATTTCGGATATAAGCTGGCCTACCATGAGGAAGTGGAGAAGAGGTATGAAGCGATGTATCAGGACAGCTTCCGCCGGAATCTTCCGCTTTTGTTCCTGGAAGATACCGAAGGACGCTGGATGCGGGCAAGATATCGGTATTTTGCTGCGGTGACGGAGGTATACAGCCGCTTCTTTGCGACGCTTGCAGGATGGTGCAGAAAGAACGGGATTGCATACACCGGGCACTTCTGGGAGGAGAACCTGTACGGACAGGTGATGCAGATGGGCGACTTCTATAAGCTGCAGAAGAAATTTGATATCATCGGAGTGGACAGTCTGCGATTAGAATGCTTCAGCCCGAGAGAATTCAAAGAAGCCCAGACGATAGCGGACAGGGAGAAGAAAGGGCTGATGTGCGAAGTAATCGGCTGCGCAGGCTTTGGCCTAAGCCCGCTTGAGATACGAAGAGCCATGAATGCACTTACCACATGGGGCGTTACACAGGTGGTGCTGCACGGGATATATTCCAGTCAGGAAATAGAGAAAAAGGGATTTGCGCCGGATATGTATCAGGAGAATCCTTATTGGAGGTACTTTAATCATATCACCGACTATGCTGCAAGAATCAGCTATATGAATTCAGTCGGTTCCATGTGCGCGGACACCGTATTGTTCTGTCCGATTGACAGCATGAAAGCCCTGGTCGGCGACTGCGTATTTGACCGGAACCAAAAGGAACATGGATATCTGATTGAACAAAGAGACCTGCTTCTGTGCCGGAACGGAATCGAAATGCAGAGGCTGGAAGAAAACTACAATCGGGCGATCCAGATCCTGACGGATCGGAGAATCCAATTCTACATCTACGACGAGCAATATTTTGAGACAGAGGACTTTGAGGGAATCCGAAATATTGTCCTTCCGACCACCGCCATTGTATCAAAACGCTTCTTAAAAAAGCTCGCAGCGCTCTCGAAACAGGGTGTAACCATCCATCTGTTCGGAACGCCGCCCTATGCCTCTCTGGAAGAAGGAAAAGGAGACCCTGAGATACCGGCACTTCTGAATGATATTGCCAATCCCCGCACCGGAATTGACATTCCGCAGACTATCCTTCTGCGTTCTCCGGAATTTCGGCTGAGAGCGAGCCATAGACGGGAAGGAAAGACGAACTATTACTGGCTCTATAATGATACCGGCTTAATACAGGAGGCACAGATAGAACTGAAAGGAATAGCAGGAAGGGCGCGTAAGATGAACTGTGAGAACGGGGAGCTGGAAGCGGTCTATACGACTTCGTGTGCGGACGGCCTGTGCTGTTATCTGCACTTTGAGCCATACGAGGGCTGTTGGCTTGCAGTCGAGGAGCCGGAAAGAATACCGCTTACCGATTGGAAGGAAACAGAGGGACGCGGCCTTCTGTTCCATGCAGACGAGACCGGATATGTTACTTACCGCACGACTGTCAAGCTGCAGGAAAGCAGCCAGGTAACACTTGCGATCGATGAGGTCTATCACATGGCGGAGGTCCTGGTGAACGGGCAAAGCGCAGGAGCAAGGCTGTGGAACCCCTATGAGTGGGATCTGACCGAACTTGTGAGACCGGGCGAGAACACCATAGAGATCGTCGTCGGGAACCTGATGTGCAGTTCCCTGAAAGACCATGGCGACAGATGGCAGGTCGGCATTCACCGAAGAAATCCGCAGACCGCCTTCCTGACCGGTCTAAACGGAACCATCGAACTGAAACGCTACCAATAATCTTCCAGGAACGGGAGCGGGCGTCCGTTCCTTCGGTATTTGCCTTAATTGTATTCAATCTTACGATTGTGAATTCCCGCAGGATCTGGTATAATAAGACAGAACGCTGTGACACGAACACGATCCAACACAGCGGAACAAAAGGAGATACGCTATGTTTATAATACCAAGACCCCGGGAACTTACCGAATTAGAAGGAAGGATTCCGGCATACGCATTCCGAATCCGGTGCGAAGAGAACGAGATCGCCGGATACGCGGCAGACTTCGTAAAAGCAGGTCAGAACGAAGAGGCAGCTGAGATCGCGCCCACGGACATTATCTTTACCAAAAAGGCAGAGTATGAGAAAGAACACTACTCTATATCAGCAAAGAATGGCCGAATCGAAGTATCCTACGGAACCCTTGAGAGCGCGTACCGCGCGGTATCCACGCTCAGACAGGTAATCGACCAGGCGGAGGACGGCACGATTTCGGAGTTCGAGATCGACGACTATCCGAGTATTCCGAACCGCGGCCTTATGCTGGACATCAGCCGCGGCAAGCAGCCGAAGATGTCAGAATTAAAACAGATGATCGACAATATGGCGGCAGTGAAATATAACCAGCTTCAGCTTTACATAGATACCTTTGTATTCGAATTCCCGAATTTTAAGGAGTACAGCGAGGAGATGGAGCCGTACACAGCAAAGGATCTGGCAGAGATCGAGGCATATTGCGCCGAACGGTTCATCAGGCTGGTTCCGACGATTAACGGCTTTGGCCATATGGCGGCCTGGACCTTCAAAGACGAATTCTCACACCTTGCCATTCACGATGAGAACGGAAAGCCCACTCATACGCTGAATCCGTTCAAGGAAGAATCGCTCGCGCTTATCGATCAGATTTATGACGGATATCTGGATTTGTTCAAGTCTGACCTCGTTAACATCGGAATGGACGAGCCGTTCGATCTGGGGAAGGGCGAGACGAAGGAGGCCTGCGAGAAGTACGGTGTGGGCAAGGTATACACCGATTATCTGAATAAGGTCTGCGCGCTTGCAACGAAGAAATACAGTAAGACTCCGATGTTCTGGTCCGATATTGTATTCGATCACGAGGAGCAGCTTCCCAATATTCCGAAGAATGCGATCGTCATGGATTGGGGGTACGAGACGGAGCAGCATTTTGACAGAAACTGCAGAAAGTTATCGGAACTTGGGCTGCGTTACTATGTGTGTCCCGGAACCTCGATGTGGTGCAGCTTCACGGGCAGAAGCAATAATGCGATGCTCAATATCATGGAAGCGGCGGAGTGCGGCGAGTATTACGGAGCGGAAGGCTTCCTGCTGACAGAGTGGGGCGACGGCGGTAATCCGCAGTTCCTGAATCTGTCCTATCTTCCGATTGTCTTCGGAGCGGCGATGAGCTGGAATTACGGAAGCCACAGAACCGCGACCGCATATGCGGAGAGAACGAAGACGATGGCGATGTGTAAGCAGTATCTGGATCGGTATATCTATCATACGAAGAAAGGTGATCTTGCGGATATCGTATTCCGAATGGGCAATTACTATCTGCTGGAAGAGCATCTCAAGCATAATATAACGCTGCTGACCATGTATCTGTGGAACCCGGAGAAGCTGACGAAGGGCGCAGCAAAAGGATTTGCAAGAGTTGCAGACTATATGAAGGACATCCGCGCAGAGCTTGCGGACGTGAAAGCGGATGAGCTTTGCTTAAGAGAGATTAAGCAGAGCTGTGACACGGTAATATTATTTGCCGAGACGCTTTCGGGAGAGATCAAGGAGGAATCCCTGATTAGGCTGCAGGCGGTTCGTGAGGAATTCGAAGAGCTGTGGCAGATTCGGAACAAGAAGCCGGGAATGGAGATTTATGGAAAGATGCTTTCGGATACGGAGGCCTATATAAGACGAAGCCTTGAAGGTAGGGCGGAAAAGGAGAAGTAATATGGCACTGATTGATTTTAACTTTTACAGTGAGACGTTGGGAATGCAGTCGACAGTCTATGTTGTGATGCCGCAGCAGAGCTCAAAGGGAGAGATTGGAATCGCGAACCGGACAAAGCCAGGTAAATACAAATGTCTGTATCTGCTTCATGGATTAAGTGATGATCACACGATCTGGCTTCGCAGAACCTCCATCGAGCGTTATGCGTCCGAATATGGAATCTGCGTAGTAATGCCCTGCGGACACAGAAGCTTTTACACCGATATGAAGTACGGCTTAAGGTATTATACATATATCGCGAAGGAGCTTCCGGGAATTATCTGTGAGTTCTTCAATGTATCGGATAAGAGAGAGGATAATTATATCGCAGGTCTGTCCATGGGCGGCTACGGCGCATTGAAGATCGGACTTCGGGAATGTGATCATTTCTGCGCGGCAGCCGGATTGTCTTCCGTTGCCGATATCAGACGGAAGGATTTTGCTCAGACGGAGATACCGATATTTGGAGAGAATCTGGA
Source organism: Lachnospiraceae bacterium (assembly GCA_017623215.1). Classification (GTDB taxonomy): domain Bacteria; phylum Bacillota; class Clostridia; order Lachnospirales; family Lachnospiraceae; genus Caccomorpha. The sequence continues at coordinate 14,063 of JAGAPO010000039.1, forward strand.
GGTTCCGAATGAGGACGATTTGTTCTGGCTGGCCGATGCAAAGAACAGCGACCCGAATAAGCCGAGAATCTATATGGGAATCGGTACCGAGGATTTCATGTACGATGATAATACCAGACTCAGAGAGAAGTTTCAGAGCCTTGATTATGATTATACCTACCGGGAATCGCCGGGAACCCATTC
>JAGAPO010000040.1 GCA_017623215.1 Lachnospiraceae bacterium
TACCGTTACATCAATATTCAAGGGAAGGGAGTGCAGGTAATCGAGAATCGCTCTCTGCTGCTCCTTATCCAGGCGTTTCCAATATTCATGGGTGACCTGCCCCTCATCGTGATACCAGTGTCGAAGGGCTTCCGCAATTATAGAATCATTCACCAGTTCATCCGTATCATAGGGACTGCCAAGAGCCCTCATCATCATATCCTCGTGATTGCCAAGAAGCATTTTCACATTAGGCATTTCCATTATTCGGCATAAAATCTGGATACCATACGGATGCCTATCGATTACATCACCAAGAATGTAGAGGGTATCTTCCGGCTGGAGATGAATCTGTTCCAATATGGAATTGAATCTTCTTAGATTGCCATGGATATCCGAGAGAACGTAAATCATTAATTACTCTCCAATAATTGATTCTCTTATTATATTTCCTCATCCTCCTCTTCATCTTCCACCACATCATCTTCCATTAGACACATGAATGCGTCAGGTTCTTTAAGTAGGGATGCCTTTACAAACCAGTCATACGCCTTCTCGAAATCCTGAGCGACGCCAAGTCCAAGCTCATAACACCTTCCAACTCCATATACAGCTGGCGGATAATCGTGTGAGGCAGCAATCGATAACCATTCAAACCCTTTCTTCTCATCTTTCTCAACTCCTATTCCAAACATATAATTCCCACTGGTGATGTACTGTGCATTCAGATGTCCTTTTTCCGCTGCCTTCAAAACCCATGCAAATCCCTTTTCCTCATCCTTATCAACAATCTCTCCCTCCAGGTAATTTACCCCAAAGTCATGTTCTGCCTTTGGCAGTCCGCTTTCAGCAGCTTTTTTCAACCATTTTAACCCCTCCTCAATACCACAAAAACAACATCTTCGGGCTTCTTCATAATTCAACCTCCATAAAGAATACTGTGCATCCGCACAGCCATTTTCTGCAGAAAGCAAAAACCACTTCCGTGCCAGCGTACGACTGCTCTCAGTACCAAGTCCTTTCAGATAAAACATACCTACCATGTACTGGATACTTGGGACCTTACTCAGTTCTGCAGCCTTCTTATAATAGGTAAAAATTTCATCCTGATCCGCTTCAGAACCATAAATATGATATCGTAAACCTTCGATAAATTCCGCGTGTCCTTCGATTTTATCGAATGTCTCCTGAAACTTTCGATGTACTCTTTCCCTCTCATCGATTGACATATGGTCTCTATTATAACTCCTTTCTTATGAAATTATCTGTGTGATGGTGACAAATACATCTATGAACAGCAACGATAAACACCAAACCCTCATATACCAGTAGTACCTATTATAGCAGATGAAACCGCTGCCGCCTGAGGAACTCGACTCAAGAAATATTGACTTCAGCGAGAGCATGAAGCGTGGTGCAGAATCCGGAGATGTACAAAGCATGCATCTCTACGCGAACCACTGCCTCAGACAGTACTCTATAAAAGGAGATATCGACTCCCGCAAAGAAGCAGAGTACTATCTCTGCAAAGCAGCAGAAGCCGGCCTCTTCCATGCGCAGCTTGACCTGGCAACCGCCTACTGGTTTCGCTTTGATGAAACCCGCAACAGTAAAGAAGCAGATTATCTCATCTCGCTTCATCTGATGAACCTTTCAGAAGGAAAGAACTTCGAGGACTTCGACTTCAAAGCCGCACATGCAACCCTCCCGCCAAGAGATGACATGACCGATTATGAGAAAGCCTTTTTCTGGTTCTCCAAAGCTGAAGAAAAAGGAGACTGCTTTGCTGCCATGTGCATCGGCTGGTTCTATGAGACCGGCACCGGCGGCGTAACTAAAGACAAAGACACTGCTCTTTCCTGGTACCGGAAAAGTGCTGAGGACGGATACCTTCCGGCTCAGAGTATTATCGGCTATTGGCATACCTCAGGACAGCTGAAAAGCACCCATCCGAATGCTGAACAGTGGTATCAAAACATTGCAAAACGCAGCCCCTACTCCGTTGTTCTCCCGTCCCCGTTGGAGGCGGTCTACGGCACCGAACTAAAGCGCATCGTACAGGCAGGGACAACGCCGGATAAAAACCAATCAAACAGCAAACACCCGAAATCTATGGAGAGAAAAAATGTCTGAGAAAATCAAACTCGTACTCGGAGAAAACGTACACATCAACCGAAACGTCTTAGTCTATGACGGCAAAGAGAAGAAACCAACCTTCCACGTCTACCATTATCGTAAATCCCTCTGGCTGCCGGATAACACCGTATCCGCTTTCCTCGAAGAAGAAAACGAATACAGCCAGATTAACGGTGACTACATTCTCGAGGGAGAAGTCCGCGCAACAGAGCCGGGAAAATATACTGCCGTTCTCCGCGGAGTTCATCGGTACGAATGTGAAATCCCGCTTGAATGGGAAATCTTTTCACCAGATGACCCGCGCATCACAGAAAACCCCTACGCAGATTACTTCTTAGGCAAAAAGAACAAATACGAACTTTACTCATTCGGTTTAAACCCGCTCAACATGGATGAGGCATCGCGGTGTGACCTCCCAACCTACGAGCAGGTAATCCGTTATTACCAGGAAAAACACACACCGAAAATCCCCCTGAAGGTCAACTGCTCCATATTCAGCATGAAAAGCGGATTTCATGAATATCAGGACTCTTACTATCCCAAAGAAGCCTTCTCCCGTGAGCTGAAAAAAGACGACACGTTCAGATTCGCCATAGCAGACGGAGTCACCAACAGTTACCGCGCCAAGCCGTATGCGGATTTAGTAACGAAACAGTTCTTTCTCTCCGGAGCGGAATTCCTCCGGACAAAAATACTCCCGGAAATCGGCGAGAGATGGAAGGATTTCCTTCTCCGGGATGCCAAAGAAACCTATCCGAACAATCCTCTAATGCTGCGCAAAGAAATGAAACTCCTGCAGCATAAAAGAGCATCTGCAACTCTTGCCGGCCTGGAACTTGACAAGAATACAAAAAATGCCCGCATAACGACAGTGGGCGACTCCGTAATTCTCCAGCTTGACTGCAGTGAACAGGAACTGCGTATTGTCGACCTCACACCGGCGATGTCCTGGAAGGATTTCACGAATCGACCTGACCAGATTCACAGTGATGACATGTCCTGTCCCGATGAATACATCAAAACCAAAACACGCGCATTCAACCGCGGTTCTGTATTCATTCTTGCAACCGATGCTCTGGCACAGTTTATCCTGACACCTGAAGAAGAACAACTTTCCGAAGATAAACTGACCGACCTCCTCGCCATACAGGACAATGATGCCTTCGAAGAGTACTGCAGCAAACGAAAAGCTGAGGGTAGAATTCAGGATGACGATTACACGCTTATGATTGTAAGAATCGAATAGTCATCCGACAAGACACTTGGTATCGCATTCCAGACACTCTCTAACCACCTTTAGTATCATGACAACTATTTGGGAAAAACAAATGACATGCGCGGTCTGCGGGCACACATTCGAAGGCCGGATTCTGACATCCACAAACACCATGGGGCCGCCGGACCTCGACCTGCGGCCGGCTGAGATGGCAAGATCCACTCTCGGGATGGAGATCACAGTGTGTCCGAACTGCCATTATGTAGCACATGACATCGCAGAACCAGTCTCTGAAGAAACAAAGAATTTCGTCCTTTCAGATGCTGCGTTCCAAACAGATTGCTGGGCCTATTCAGTTCAGGCCTATCGGAATCTGATGCGCATCGCAGTCCTCGAGGAACGCTTCCACGATGCATTCAGTGCATATCTCAAAGCAGCTTGGATAGAAGAAGGTCGGGATCGCCTGCAGCCAAGTCCAATTCGTCAGGAAGTCCTACAGTTCTTCCTGGAACACGAAAAAGAGCTTGAATTCGACGATGACACGCGTCTCTGCATGAGGGCAGACCTCCTGCGCCGAACAGGGCACTTCAAGGAAGTAATCGAACTGACAGAGTCCGCAAATACATCCGATGCACAAACAGACCTTATAATGCACTATCAGAAGCATCTGTCAGAAAATAAAGATGTTAGGTGTTACACAATAGGATTTGCCCGGAGATGGCAAGAAGAGACCGGATTCATATCAAGCAAGCCGGAAAAAGAAGTTCCAACCATGAAAATTACCTTCAACCTCTAAAAAAAGAGTATAACCCCTGCCGAAAGGCAGTATATTTTTTTATTCCTTCATCTCAGAACGCGGAGTAAGCTTCACCCCTGGCGGCAGGAAACAGCGCTCAAACTCCTCGCGATTCTTACGGGCAATACGCTTATCCTCCTCAGTTAATTCCTGGCGTCCGACATATACCATATATTCACAGGTTGTTGGATACATAACTTATCTCCTCCTAAAAACATAAACAATCGCACCCCCTTCGGTCGTGCTCACGACTTGAGCGAATTGCATTCGCTCGCGTCAATCA
>JAGAPO010000007.1 GCA_017623215.1 Lachnospiraceae bacterium
CTGAGCATGATATATCAATGAGAGAAGTGTACGGCTTAGATAAGGCACTACGCGAGTAAACTCGCTTAAGATGATTTCCACTTCCCGGACATCTGATTTCCAGATTTCCGGAAGTGCGATTTCATCGCACAAGAATATTCAATTATGGCGGCTACAGTTATACGCTGCAAAGTTTTAAACAGGAATTTACGGAGGGAGATGAATTGCTGGATAAAATTTTGACCATGGGAAGCGGTGAGCTGCTCCTTGCCGTACGCGAGCTGGATCGCGAGGATGATAATAAGAGTATGTTTCAGGAGCGTCTGTGTATTTATACTAAGATGGGTAATTTAAATGGTTCAGATTGCCTTTTGGAGATGAGTATGCCTCTTGAAAAAATGTTGAATATGCAGGGAATGGAGTTGCCGGAAGGAAGTATTTTGGGGGTATGCTTGCAGTTGGACGATGAAACACAGACACTTTTACTTTCCACAGATACTAAGGAAGCAGAGGGCCTTTTGAACGAATATCATCAAACGGGCGAGGTTTCCGGTTATTACCCATGTGTAAGCCGGGTGGACGGTCTTTCAGGCAGTCAGGTAACATGTCTGCTTCCAAAGACCTATGTGGCAAAGCTGATACGAGGAAATTTGGTTAATTTTATTGTGATTATTGGAATATTTCTTTTGACTATTCTGGCGTGCAGCTATATTGTGGCAACAATGCTTACTGCCCGAATTACCCGGTCTATCGAGAAAATGAACAGTGAGCTCGATACGATTTTGACAAAGCCTTTGACTACTGTACTTGGTGACAGCGATTTTGAGGGCATTGAGCAACGAATTCACAAGCTGATACAAGGCACACAGGAATATTATACGCGTTTGGAGCAGTATGAATCAGAGAAGAACCGACTGGAATTGGAATTGCTGCAGATGCGGTTTAATCCTCATCTTTTGTATAATACTCTTGGAAGTATTCGTTATCAGGTAAAGGATTGTACAATTGCAGAATCCATAGATTCCCTGGTTCACTACTATCGCATTATACTTAGTAAGGGACATTTGTTGATTCAGATTGAGGAAGAAATTGCTATGATTCAGGAGTATTTGAATGTGGAAATTTTTACTTATCAATTGCACAATGTGAAAGTCGTTTTTGATGTTTCGGAAGATGTGAAGTCTTATACAATCATTAAACATTTGTTACAGCCCATCGTGGAGAATGCGCTGGAGCATGGTGTGCGTGCAAGTGAAGATGGCGGAACAATATGGATTCGGGCAATGCTGGAGGGCAGGGATGTTGTATTTGAAATCGAGGATAGCGGAGCTGGAATGACGCCGGAGCAGATGGAGCAGGTATTGACTGAACCGGCAAAAAGTGGTACAGGTGGCGGATATGGTATCTATAATGTGCAGCAACGGGTACAGACCTATTATGGAGATGCATATGGTTTAAATTTTGAAAGCAGAATAGGGCAAGGGACATGTGTAACCCTTCGAATTCCTCAGAGTGTGGAAGTGGACGGTTGAACGAGGAGGATACACAAGGAGTATAATAAATGTTCTTTCTATTGGGAACAGTTTTAAATTTGATTAACAGATAGGAAAGAAAGAGGAAGATTGTTATGAAAGAATGGTTGAAAGATGCAGTGTTTTATGAAATATATCCGCAGACATTTAAGGACAGCAATGCGGACGGAATAGGCGATTTTCAGGGTATAATAGAAAAACTCGATTATGTAAAGGATATGGGGTTTAATGCCATATGGGTAAACCCTTGCTTTGTGTCACCGTTTTACGATGCCGGATATGATGTTGAGGACTTCTATCACGTTGCACCCAGATACGGTACAAACGAGGATTTGAAACAAGTGTTTGAGGAAGCACATAAAAGAGAAATAAGAGTTTTGCTGGATTTGGTTCCGGGACATACCGCAGTTACACACAAATGGCTGAAGGAGTCTATGAAAGCCGAGCATAATGAATTTACCGACAGGTATGTATGGACTGACGATTTGAATACCAACCGTGAAAAAATCCATAATCTGAGCGGATTTATTGCCGGATTTTCCGAGCGTATGGGTGCGTTGGGTGTGAACTATTTTACCACACAGCCGGCACTCAATTACGGATTTGCAAAAGTAACCGAACCGTGGCAGTTTGCGGTTGATTCGGAGGCGGCAATCGCTACCCGTGATGAGCTTATTAATGTTATGAGATTTTGGCTTAAAATGGGCTGTGACGGCTTCAGAGTTGATATGGCAAGTTTCCTGGTTAAGGCGGATGACGAAAACAATTCAGCAACCGTTAAGCTGTGGAACGATATTTTTAAAATTATCAATGCCGAGTTCCCCGAAGCCGCATATGTTGCTGAGTGGGGTGTTGCGAAGCAGGCAATAAGCAGTGGATTTGATATGGATTTTACTCTGCAGAATGTCAATTCACCCTACAATGACCTTTTCAAGAAGAAAAATGCTTTTTTCTCGGCAAACCCGGAGGTTGATATTACCAAGTGGTTTCACTCTTATATGGATAACTACACTGCAACAAAGGACAGGGGATTGATGTGCTTTTTCTCAGGCAATCACGATGTTAAAAGGGCTTCGCTTTTCTTGGATGAAATAAGGATGCGTTTAATGTTTGCGTTTATCCTGTCAATGCCGGGTGCTCCGTTCATATATAACGGTGACGAGATAGGGATGAAGTATATTCAGGGGTTAAAGTCTGTTGAAGGGGCGTACCTAAGGTCAGGTTCAAGAACGCCTATGCAATGGGACGATACGGTCAACAGCGGATTTTCAGCCGCCAAACCGGACCAACTTTATATTCCGATGGATCCCGACCCCAAAAGACCTACAGTAAAGGCTCAGCTTGCAGATGAAACCTCGATGCTTAACGAAGTGAAAAGACTGATTAAAGTCAGAAAAGAAACCGATGCATTTCGGTCGGATGCAAGTTTTGAACCGTTGTATTTTACAAACGGGCAGCCGCTTGTGTATATAAGAAAAGGTACGGACAAAACAGTGCTTGTTGCGATAAATCCGTCAGATAGCGAAAAAGAGTGTGCCTGCGAATATACCGCAAAGGAAGTAATATACAGCTTTGGAAAGACTGCAGCTTGTGCAAACGGCAGACTGAATGTTCCGCCGCTGTCGGCTGCATACATAATTATTAAATAATTGAATTGCGAGGTCGTTATGGCAAAGCTTAGCGATATTGATAAAAAGTTTCCTGTTGAATCAAAAGTTAATAAGGATGATATTGTATTTTATGATGTATGCAATGAACCTTTTAAAATATACGGACTTATGAAGTCCGACGATGAATGTAATTATTTTAGAAGGATACGTATCAGCCATATGCAAAAGAATTAGCTTGTTATATCAGAGAGTATTGTCCAAGGACAAAGCTCTTAGTTCATCAGACAGGGCTACATGCAATAGAAGCAGTGAGTCGGACGTTTCAATAAAAATTACCGCCACAGGAAGGAGGCCTGTGGCGGAACTGGATTCATGGGGTATGCGAATTTGTATATTTTTGACGATATTCAGTAGGAGAGACACCGGTAATGCGCTTGAAAGCGAGGTAAAAACTTGTTTTTCCGCTATACCCCACAAGCTCAGCAATTCGTGTGACAAGCTCGTCAGTTTCACGTAATAATTGTTTGGCTTTTTCGATTCGATATTGTACAATATAGCTAAATATGGTAATGCCACACTCATCGGAAAAACGAAGATTGGCATATCCGGGAGAAAGATATGCAATGCGCGCTACGTCATTGGTCGTAATTGGCTCCATATATTGCTCCTGGATAAAAGCACGCATGGTAGCGACACTTTTGCTGTAGGATTCTTGTTCACTGCTTGAATTTGTATCGGGATCTGGCTGTGTGTCAGTACCTGTCTGGACATCCTCGTAGGCTACTACAGGTATGGCGGTTGTGTTGGTAGTAATGCTTTCCAGTGCCATTTGTGCCTGATGATAGAGTGTGGGAAAGTCTATAAAGTTTTTGGAAGCATTGCTATATCCCATATTGGTACAAAGATTCATTTTTGCTTCGATATCAACACAAAGCATTGCCAGCAGATTAGGAACAGGGATAGTTTGATCATGGAGAATCAAAAGAAATACTCCATGACAATGCTCCAGCATCATAAGAATGATCTGTGCTCCGGTAAACGAGCCTTCCAGAATTGACTGAAGATAAGCGTAGGATTGCTGTTGATTTTCAGAGTTTAAGGAGTTGTTCAACGAAAAAGATACAATATACATATCGGAAGGCTCCTGCAATACAAGCCCTAACCGGGTAAGCTCGTCACGAATGAGAGCCTCATCCGTGGCATGAAATAATAGCCGGGAAGTATAGAGGGATAATGCAGCTTTTTTATATAATTTCTGCTGTGATTGTACTTGGAGTTCTTCGAACTGCTGCTGTTGTTCCTGCTGCAATTTCAAAAGTACCTTGTTCATCACTTCAATTAAGGCATCTAATTGAACCGGTTTTAGTAAGTAATCGAAAATACGCAGTTTAAGAGCTTCCCTTGCATATTTAAATTCCGAATAGTTTGATATGAAGATGATTTTGATGTCAGGCTTCAATTGATATAGCTGTGAGGACAGTTGAATGCCATCCATAATAGGCATGGAAATATCTGTTATAACCAAATCCGGTAAGTCATTTTTCGCCGCACGAAGCAACTCTTTTCCATTATGATAAGCCCCTATCAAATCAAAATCAAAATTCTCCCAGTCTGTCTTTTCACTCAACTCCTGCAGGATAAATGGATTGTCGTCGGCGATCATTAGTTTGAACATTCTGAATTCACTCTCCTTTGTTATGCGCAATTGCAATGTTTTAGGAAGGACTGCATGAGTAAAAAATCAGGTCGGCAATGCAGTCTGTATTATAATAATATTATAACCAGTATTTGTAGGTGAAACAATTAATAAAAAAACTATCTGGGGTATAATATTTGCTCTTTTGGAAAAAATGTAAATATTTTTTCCTGTTAAAGACAGTGATTTTTATCCCTTGACAAAGTAATTATGAATATTGCTTATGAATGGAGGCGGAACGATTGTAAAGTTAGCGACAAATGAGGAATGATAATGTTTGGGCTGAAGGCTCTGTGGCAGCATGATAGATGGTTTTTACGTCATTCGTAAAGCTTCCGGTAAGCGGCAGATTGGAACAGAAAGATGATATGCCGCGGGTGCTGGTTACCATCTTCTGTCCGAATTTACAGAACCAATAGGAGCGGTTGACAAACGAAAGAAAGGGTCTATCCCTTCCCGCTTTTCATTCGCCTGTAAGCCGCCGGCGTCATCCCGCAGTTTTTCTTAAATACACGATTAAAGGTCTGCTGGCTTTGAAACCCGCATTGCATTGCAATATCAATGACCGTATCCTTGCTGTCGAGCAGCAATTTCTTTGCATAATTGGTACGAAGTGCATTTACATAGTCGTAAAATCCGATATGGAGCACCTGAGTAAAAATCCGCGAAAGATAAAAACGGCACACACCGAGCTCCCTGGATAGCAGCTCCAAAGACAGCGGTTCGCGAAAATGTTCCGTGATATAAGCAATCAGATTGGTGGTTAAATCGGCAGCTGCTGGCTGTACCGAATCGGTAATCGTCAGCTGAGGCAGAAGCCTGCGCCAGAAAATCTGAAGATAAGCATGAAGAATATGCGTATCCCTGCCCTCATTCTCTTCTTTCAGCAATGCAGAAAAAATATAATCAACATCAGGATGAAAATACGAGATGGGTTTTACAGGTTCCGCCAGGCTGGAGCCAATAAGTGTGTGGGGAAATCCGTTGTTTTCATCCTGTCCGCATACTAAAAGATCGAGTTTGGTATCCTGACTCTGGGTGATTGTCTGATAGGAATGCACCACATTCGGAAAAATGATCGCGATTTCTCCCGCCGAAACCAGATATTCTTGTGTGTGAATTAGAACCTTTAACTCTCCTGAACGGACACGGAGCAACTCCGGTCCCCCATGTAAATGGGGCGGGTAGTCAAAGCAATTGCCGGAAAAACAATGAATCAGTTTTGTCTTATATTCATAAAAAGGTACCATAATGGCAGTCACCTCTCTGCTAAAAATGAACGCGCTGCGATAGCAATAAATGAGTGGTTTTGTATTTCATCATAGTAGAATCTTATCCTATAATGAAGTATAATGTCAATAGAAATAAATGCAGTGGAAGGCCGCCTGTAAAGGGAGTCCTGAAAAGCAGGCTCTGAAAACCCTTGAAAATACAAGGGTTTTAATATAAGATGGTGCAAGAGCTGACACTGCTCTTGAAACAGAAGGAGAATGAATATGTCGGATAATAAGCTGGAAAGCAGTTTGAAAAAGAATGCAGCGAGTCTTCCTTATCTGAATCCCGCCTTATCGGCAGAGGAGCGGGTGGAGGATCTTCTCGGAAGAATGACTTTGGAAGAAAAGTTCAGGGAGATGATGATGTATCCTTCGAGCACATTGGAAGGAGAAGGGGAGTGTCCGTGCTTTTCGGAGCAGAAAGCGGATGCGTTCTTTCAGGGAATGGGGGTTGGTGCATTAGAAGCACCCAAGTACCTTCCGCAGCAGAATGTTGTCTATATTAATGCAATCCAGAGGTATCTCGTGGAACATACCAGGCTCGGGATACCGGCCCTGATCATCAGTGAATGCCTTCACGGATACATGACTCCGGAAGCGACCGTATTTCCGCAGGCGATTGGAATGGCGTCCACGTGGAATCAGGAATTAATTCAGCAGACCGCTTCGGTCATCGCAGAGGAGGCCGCATCCTGCGGAATCCGTCAGGGACTTGCGCCGGATCTGGATCTGGCCCGTGAGCCGCGCTGGGGACGGGTGGAGGAAACCTTTGGAGAGGATCCCTATCTTTGCGGCGCACTGGGACTGTCCTATGTAAAAGGGCTGCAGGGAGGAGAAGAGAGCGTTCCGGAAAAAAAGCTTGCCGTTACCCTGAAGCATTTTTGTGCGCATGGAAGTCCGGAAGGCGGCGTGAATCTTTCACCGGTTCCGTGCGGTGAGCGTCAGCTGCGAGAATTGTATTTGCCCCCGTTTGCAAAAGCAGTGCAGGAGGGAAAGGCGCTTAGTGTTATGCCTGCATACAGCGAGATGGATGGAATGCCCTGCAGTGCTTCCCGCTATTTATTGACGGATGTGCTCCGGGATGAGCTGGGATTCCGGGGCTATGTATTTTCTGATTACAGCGCAATTGAGATGCTGCGTACCCTGCATCGTACTGCGGAAACCTGGGCAATTGCGGCAAAGCAGGCGGTAGAAGCAGGAATGGATATGGAGGCGCCGTACGCCCGCTGCTATTGTTATTTAAAAGAATTACTGGATAATGGTCAGATCGATATTGCATGCATCGATCAGGCTGTACGAAGAGTTCTTAGGGTGAAGTTCCTTGCGGGACTTTTTGAACGACCTTATTTGGAGGAAGAGGCTGTTCCGCAGATCGTTCATACAAAAGAGAATCGGCAGCTTGCACGAAAGGTTGCGCAGGAAAGCATAGTGCTTCTTAAAAATGAGAATGTGCTTCCGCTGTCCAAAGAATTAGGCACAATAGCGGTAATCGGACCCAATGCGGATTCGGTGGAATTAGGGGATTATTCCGTAGGAAGTACCTCGGCCACGACACTTCTTGATGGGATTCGCGGACATGTGTCTTCTTCGACAAGGGTATTATATGCAAAGGGCTGTGACTTGTTTGAGAAGGATAATATTCGTGATACTGCGGCCTGGGAAGAAGCGATAAACGCTGCCAGGCAGGCGGATGTCATTGTTGCTGCTATGGGAAGTTCCAGCTCCGTCAGCTATGGAATCGGCTGGGGAAATGATACCAATAAGCCGGTTACCTGCGGAGAAGGATATGATTGTGCGGATTTGCGGTTGAGCGGGGCGCAGGAAGCCCTTTTGATGGAACTGCTGCAATTATCAAAGCCTGTTGTGCTCGTGTTAATTAACGGACGTCCTGTAACACTGCCCTGTCTGGACAAGCTTCCTGCCCTGCTTGAAACATGGTATGCAGGAGAGGAAGCAGGGAATGCCATTGCGGACATTTTATTCGGAGATGTGAATCCCTCCGGTAAATTGCCCATCACCTTCCCGAAAAGCACCGGTCAGATTCCACTTTATTATAATCGGAAACCGTCAGCCAGAGGGTATTATCATCGCCCGGGCTCGAGCGGTGCTCCGGGACGGGATTATGTATTTGACGATACGCAGCCGATGTTCCCGTTCGGATATGGGTTGAGCTATACTGATTTTTCCTATTCGGATTTATCTGTCGAACCGGCTGTCATCTCGGCCGGCGACTCTGTTACGGTGCAGGTTACGGTAGAGAACACAGGAAGCAGAGAAGGGGCTGAAGTCGTTCAATTATTCCTGAATGATTTATATAGCAGCACGACGACACCAGTAAAGGTGCTGAAAGGATTTCAAAAGATTGTGCTGGAACCAGGAGAACAAAAAAGAGTTTTCTTTGAATTGAAAGCACCGGAGATGGCGCTGGTTGATAAGGATTATCGGTATCTGGTAGAGGAAGGAGAGTTCCGGATTCTGATCGGAGACCTTACAGCAGGCTTTCAGGTTAAGGGCTCCTGTTATGTGAAACAGATGTAAGAGACTATGAGCGGACGATATCGTCTATACAGCGGCAGATTCTGCGCGGGCCATGGATCCAATGGCGGCGCGGTATCCTGCTGTATTGAAAGAACAGGAGAAGGGAAAGGAAGGAGCAGAGAATGATGAAAGATCTGATTTTAGTAAACGGTACAATGGGCGCGGGTAAAACCATCACCTGTCAGCACCTGAAAAAGCTCCTTTCTAACGCCGTCTTTCTGGATGGGGACTGGTGCCGGGATATGCACGAACAGAGGAGGTTTTAGTTTGTTGCCGCGTGTAAAAATCAGAAATTGCGTGCTCTCAGTACTTAGCAGCGCGTTTCTGGCATTTGGATTATATCATGTACATTCGTGCTCCGGTGTGACGGAGGGCGGTGTACTGGGTTTGACGCTTTTGTTGGATCACTGGTTCGGAATATCGCCCGCGGTATCCGGATTTGTTATGAATCTGTTATGCTATCTTCTTGGTTGGAGATTGCTTGGCAGAGAATTCATTGCTTATTCCACGATTGCTGCCGCAGGATTCTCTGCAGCATATAAGATATGCGAGCAGTTCGATCCACTGTGGCCGCAGCTGTACGAGATGCCGCTGTTAGCCGCGTTTGTGGGCGCGATCTTTGTCGGTGTGGGAGCAGGGGTATGTGTGCGGATGGGAGGCGCGCCGAGCGGGGATGATGCGCTCGCGATGAGTATTTCCCGCATGACACATATCAGAATTCAGTGGGCGTATCTTATTAGCGACCTGATTGTATTGGGGCTTTCTGCGACGTATATTCCGTGGAACCGGATTGGGTATTCTCTGCTCACTGTAATCTTGTCCGGGCAGATTGTGGGATGGATTCAGATTCGTAATTAAGGTGTTCCAGGGCTGCGGGAAAGTATGGCTGGCCTTGGAGCATTTTTGCGTTCAGAGGGAAATACCCGGAGGAGCGGATTTTAAGTTCGAAAAAATTTTAAAAAAGGTATTTCCTTAAAATGTTTTGTATGCTATGATAGTAAACGTTGACGGCAATTCGGGGATTGCAGGCCGGATCCGTTATGGAACGCAGAAGGCTGTGATTTTGGCAATATGTGACAGTCTGGAGAATATAGTTTAAAGTGGAGATGTAGTTTAACGTGGAGATGATGGTACGGCGCGGCTGGGCTGCGGCAGTTGAGCAGTACCTGTGCAGCGGGGGAGAGGTCCGGGAATTGGAACCGTTATATTTGCGGACCGCCTGCGGAAAGAGAGGATTTTAGAATGGGTAAGTATTTCGGAACAGACGGGTTTCGCGGAGAGGCAAATGTGAACCTGACGGTGGAGCACGCGTATAAGGTTGGACGTTTTCTTGGATGGTATTATGGTCAGGATCACAAGGCGAATATTGTAATCGGCAAGGATACCAGACGTTCGAGCTATATGTTCGAGTATTCGCTGGTTGCCGGCCTTACGGCGAGCGGTGCGGATGTGTATCTGCTGCATGTTACGCCGACTCCGAGCGTGTCCTATGTGGTAAGAAGCGAGGGCTTTGACTGCGGTATTATGATATCTGCAAGCCACAACCCGTATTATGATAACGGAATTAAGGTGATCAACGGCAGCGGCTATAAGCTGGAGGCTGAGGTGGAGGAGAAGATTGAAGCGTACTTAGACGGCGAGCTTCCCGAGATTCCGTTTGCAAAGAGAGAGAATATCGGCCGTACCGTGGATTATGCGATTGGAAGACATCGTTATATCGGCTACCTGATATCGCTTGCAACCCGGTCCTTTAAGCAGGTAAAGGTCGGCCTTGATCTTGCAAACGGTTCGGCTACCACGGTCGCAAAGGGTGTGTTCGATGCGCTTGGCGCAAAGACCTATGTGATGAGCGCTGAGCCGGACGGAACGAATATTAATACAGGCTGCGGATCGACGCATATTGAGAAGCTGCAGGCGTTCGTTGTGGAGAATGGTCTGGATGTCGGATTTGCGTATGACGGGGATGCGGATCGCTGTATGGCGGTGGATGAAAAGGGCAATGTTGTGGATGGAGACCTGATTCTGTATCTGTGCGGTGTATACATGAAGAATCACGGAGAACTGAATAACAACACGGTTGTTACCACGATTATGTCGAACCTTGGATTGTATAAGGCATTTGATAAAGCGGGAATTGATTACGAGAAGACCGCAGTTGGCGATAAGTATGTGTATGAGAACATGATGGCGAACGGTCACTCTATCGGAGGAGAGCAGTCCGGTCATATTATTTTCAGCAAGCATGCGACAACGGGCGACGGCGTTCTGACCTCGTTAAAGGTAATGGAGGTTATGCTTGAGAGCAAGATGCCGCTGTCAGAATTGTTAAAGGATATTGTAATCTATCCTCAGTTGTTGAAGAATGTCCGAGTGCAGGATAAGAAAAAAGCCAAAGAGGATCCGGACGTAATGGCTGCCGTTGAGGAGGTTGCAAAGGAACTCGGAGACGACGGAAGAATTCTGGTGCGCGAGAGCGGTACCGAGCCGGTGCTGCGCGTTATGGTTGAGGCGGCAAGCGATGAGATCTGCCGTGTGAATGTGGATAAAGTGATCGAGGTGATCCGGAAAAAGGGTCATGCAGTGGAGAAATAAAGAAGAATACCAGGAATAAAGAGCGGCGGAACGGTCGAAAGAACCGTTCCGCCGCTCAAAAAAACCGGGGAAGAGCCGAAAAACCTGTAAAAGCCTGCATTTTCTAAAGTTTTTTTCGAAAAACCTATGGATTTTATGAAATGAACATGATATAATATGAAAATATCATAATGGCAAAGTACGGTCAGAGTATCCGAATACTTACGCTATCATTATATTATGAAGAAGATCGCCTAAGGAAAGTTATCCGCGGCGAATTGGAATTACAAGGAGGAAACAGACATGAGTTACAAGGTTGAAGAGTTAGGAAAGAATATGGTGAAGCTTATTATAGAAGCAGATGCCGAGCAGTTCGAGGAAGCGCTTCAGAAGGCGTATTTAAAGAACAAGAATAAGATCAGCGTTCCTGGCTTCCGCAAGGGCAAGGCTCCCCGTTCCGTTATCGAGAAGATGTACGGCGCCGGCATTTTCTATGAGGATGCTGCTAACCTGATTATTCCTGACGCATACGAGAAGGCTGCTGAGGAGAGCGGTCTTGAGATCGTATCCAGACCTGAGATCGATGTGGAGCAGATTGAAAAGGGCAAGGCTTTCATCTTCACGGCAGAGGTTGCTGTGAAGCCCGAGGTTACATTAGGACAGTACAAGGAGATCGAGGTTGAGGCGAAGCCTGTAGAAGTTACCGCTGAGGAAGTTGACGCTGAGCTTGCAAAGGTAAGAGAGCAGAACTCCAGAACGATCTCTGTTGAGGACAGACCGGTTGCAGACGGCGATATTACTACGATTGATTACGAAGGATTCTGCGATGGCGTCGCATTTGCAGGCGGCAAGGGCGAGAATCAGACTCTGGTAATCGGTTCTCATTCCTTCATTGATACGTTTGAGGAGCAGTTAATCGGTAAGAATATCGGAGAAGAGGTAGAGGTTAACGTAACCTTCCCTGAGCAGTACCATGCAGAAGAGCTTGCAGGAAAGCCCGCTGTGTTCAAGGTAACCGTTAAGGAGATTAAGGTGAAGGAGCTTCCGGAGCTGGATGATGATTTCGCACAGGATGTATCCGAGTTCGACACTCTGGACGAGTACAAGGCTGATCTGGAGAAGACGGTGAAGGAAAGAAAAGAGAAGGACGCAAAGAGCGCGAAGGAAGATGCCGTTATCAATAAGATCGTTGAGAATGCGCAGATGGAGATTCCGGAGGCTATGGTTGAGTCCCAGGCAAGACAGATGGCAGACGAGTTTGCTCAGAGACTGCAGATGCAGGGCATGAGCATGGAGCAGTATCTCCAGTACATGGGAACCGACGCTGCGAAGTTCCTTGAGATGACAAAGCCGCAGGCATTAAAGCGCATCCAGACCAGACTGGTTCTTGAGGCAGTTGTAAAGGCTGAGAATATCGAAGTATCCGACGATGAGATGAACAAGGAGTTCGAGGATATGGCAAAGGCTTACCAGATGGAAGCTGACAAGCTCAAGGAGCTGGTAGGCGAGAAGGAGAAGGAGCAGATGAAGATGGATCTGGCTGTTCAGAAGGCCGTTGATCTGGTTGCAGCTGCTGCAAAGGAGATCTAATCGAACGCGATAAGCGGACGATTGTAAGGTAAGTTCTCCGAAGAGAGAATGCTATAAGCCGCCCGCGTTAAGCGGTGCGATAAAAACGGGGCGCCTGTATTATCACGGCGCCCTGCCGGGTTCGGTCCGCGCTGCGTCCACAGACCCGGCAGGCAGGGAAAGCAGCGCAGAAATGAGGAAAGCATGAGTTTAGTACCGTATGTCATTGAGCAGACGAGCCGCGGTGAGCGGACCTATGATATCTATTCCAGACTTCTGAAGGAAAGAATTATCTTCCTTGGTGAGGAAGTTACGGATGCGAGCGCAAGCATTATTGTTGCACAGCTTCTGTTCCTGGAGTCGGAGGATCCGGGCAAGGATATTAACCTGTATATTAACAGCCCCGGCGGTTCCGTTACAGCAGGTATGGCAATCTATGATACGATGAACTATATCAAGTGCGACGTTTCGACGATCTGCATCGGCATGGCAGCGAGCATGGGTGCGTTCCTGCTTGCAGGCGGCGCGAAGGGCAAGAGATTCGCGCTTCCGAACGCAGAGGTTATGATTCATCAGCCGTCCGGTGGAGCAAGAGGTCAGGCGACCGATATCAAGATTGTTGCGGACAACATCTTAAAGACAAGAAAGAAACTGAATGAGATTCTTGCAGCGAATACCGGAAAGCCTTTGGAGGTAATCGAGAGAGATACCGAGCGCGATAATTATATGACCGCTGAGGAAGCGATGAATTACGGTCTGATCGACAAGGTTATTTCCGGAAGATAGAGTGGAAGGAGGGACCGAGGCGTCTGAAAGACGCCGCCTAAGTCCCTCTGCGGCGCAAAGCGCCTTTTCGTGCAGGAATTTGTGCCTGACGGTTCAAATTCCAAAGGCTTGAGGAAAGAATAAAGAGGTAAACAACGTGGCGAATAGATTTGATGATAGAAAAGGCCTGCACCGTTGTTCTTTCTGCGGTAAGACGCAGGACATGGTCAGAACGCTGATATCCGGGCCGGATGATATATTCATTTGTGACGAATGCATTGAGCTGTGTTCTGAGATTCTGGATGAGGAGCTTGAGGGTGAGGGTGAGGAGGCTGCCGTAGGCAGCAATTCCGATATTAACCTTCTCAAACCCAAGGAGATCAAGGAATTTCTCGATGAATATGTAATCGGACAGGATGATGCAAAGAAGGTGCTGGCTGTATCCGTATACAACCACTACAAAAGAGTGCTTGCGGAGAAGAGTTCGGATATCGAACTGCAGAAGAGTAATATTCTGATGATAGGACCGACCGGTTCCGGTAAGACCTATCTTGCGCAGACGCTCGCGAAGCTTCTGAATGTTCCGTTCGCTATTGCGGATGCGACAGCGCTAACGGAAGCCGGTTATGTCGGTGAAGATGTGGAGAATATTCTGCTTAAGATTATTCAGGCAGCAGATTATGATATTGAAAAGGCGCAGTATGGAATTATCTATATTGATGAGATTGATAAGATAACCAGAAAGTCCGAGAATACCTCAATTACCAGAGATGTATCGGGCGAGGGCGTACAGCAGGCGCTGCTTAAGATTCTGGAGGGTACGGTTGCATCCGTTCCGCCGCAGGGAGGCAGAAAGCATCCGCACCAGGAATTCCTTCAGATTGATACGACCAATATTCTGTTTATCTGCGGAGGCGCGTTTGATGGACTCGAGAAGATTGTGGAGTCGAGAATCGGACAGAAGTCCATCGGATTCAACGCGGAGATTTCATCGGGGCTTAAGAAGGATATCGGAACGCTGTTCCGTCAGGTGCTCCCGGAGGATCTGATTAAGTTCGGTATGATTCCCGAGTTTGTCGGACGTACGCCGGTTACGGTTGCACTCGATCTTCTGGATGAAGAAGCGCTGGTACGCATCTTAAAGGAGCCGAAGAATGCGCTTGCGAAGCAGTATATGAAGCTGTTTGAGTTAGACGGAGTTGAGCTGGAGTTCACGGATGACGCATATATGGCGATTGCGAAGCGTTCGGTTGAGCGAAAGACCGGCGCGAGAGGACTTCGCGCGATTGTAGAGTCGGTTATGATGGATTCTATGTATCAGATACCGTCGGATAACCGGGTGCTTAAGTGCATCATAACAAAGGATGCGGTTGAGGGCAAGGCGGAGCCGACGCTGATTCTGGCAGAAGCGGGGCAGTCCCGGAGGGGAACGGCAAGAAAGTCTGCGAGAAGAAGCAGTGATGAGATAGCATAAGCGGGGAGGCTTTTTTGCAAGCCTTTCCGCGGCGAATAAAGAACTCCCTGCAGCGGGTATCCATGACCCTGGCAGGGAGTTTTTGCATAACAGGCAGTTCGACGGGAATGAGCTGCTGCACAACATGCCGTCCGGGCAGAATGAGAGGCAGGTCCGTTTGGAACTGCACGAGGAATGGCCGCGTGATGCGGCGGAATTGAGAGGAACTATGGACAACGAGATCAGAAAAATGCCGCTTGTGGCGCTGCGGAATCTAGCGGTGCTTCCGGGAATGCTGATTCATTTTGATGTGAGCAGAAAGTTCAATATTGCGGCGCTTGAGGCGGCGATGAAGAACAATCTGAAGGTATTTCTGGTAATGCAGAGAGAGGCGGATGTGGAGGAGCCGCAGGCGGAGGATTTATATGAGGGCGGTACGACGGCGGTGGTCAAGCAGATTATGAAGCTGCCGGGCGGCCTTTTGCGGGTGCTGGTGTCCGGAGAAGAACGGGGTATGCTCCTGAATTATGATGACAGCGGAGCATATCCAGAGGGAGAAGTGGCAATGATAAAGGACGAAGAAGAGGACATGCAGCCGCAGGAGAGAGAGGCGATGATAAGAAGCCTGCAGGATCTGCTGCAGGTCTATCTGACAGAGAACGCCCATATCAGCAAGGATACGGTCAAGCAGTTAATGTCGGAAAAGGAGCTTGGAAAGCTGATCGACCTGATTGCGGCGAACATTCCGATGGCGCTGGAAGCGAAACAGATGATTCTGGAGGAGACCGATCTGGAGGAGCGATTTCAGGACACCGCTCTTCTTCTTGCCAATGAGGTTGAGGTCATTCGGATTAAGAAGGATCTGCAGCTGAAGGTTAAGGAGCAGGTAGATCAGAACCAGAGGGAGTATATTTTACGCGAGCAGTTAAAGGCGATCAAGGAAGAGCTCGGCGAGAATAATACGCAGACCGAGGCGGAGAATTACCGTCAGGCGGTGGCGGCCCTGGAAGCTTCGGATGAAGTCAAGGAGAAGATATTAAAGGAGATTGCACGGTTTGAGAACCTCGGCACGAACAATCCCGAGGCTAATGTCAGCCGCGGCTATATAGATACCTTGTTGGAGCTTCCCTGGGATAAGATGAGCGAGGAACGTGCGGATCTCAAGCACGCGAAGAAGGTTCTGGAACGAGAGCATTACGGCCTTGAGCAGGTGAAGGAGAGGGTGCTGGAATTCCTGGCTGTCCGGATTATGAACCGTCATGGGGAGAGCCCGATTCTTTGTCTGGTGGGCCCCCCCGGAACCGGTAAGACTTCGATTGCGCGTTCGGTTGCGGAAGCGCTTGGCAAGGAATATGTGCGTATCTGCCTGGGCGGCGTGCGCGACGAGGCGGAGATCCGCGGTCACAGAAGAACCTATATCGGCGCGATGCCGGGCCGGATTGCGGTTGGATTAAAGACTGCGAAGGTGAAGAATCCGCTGATGCTGCTCGATGAGATTGACAAGGTATCGAGCGATTACAAGGGGGATACCTCCTCGGCATTGTTGGAAGTCCTGGACGGGGAGCAGAACAGCCGGTTTGTGGATCATTATGTTGAGATCCCGATAGACCTCTCCGAGGTACTTTTCATCGCAACGGCAAATACAACGCAGACGATTCCGAAGCCACTGCTTGACCGAATGGAGGTTATTGAGGTCGGAAGCTACAGCCATAATGAGAAGCTTCATATTGCAAAGGAACACCTCCTTGCGAAGCAGCGCAGAAAGAACGGGCTTGAGGAGAAGCAGCTGAAGATATCTACGAAGGCAATGGAGCATATCATTTCCGGATATACAAGGGAAGCAGGTGTCCGCAGCCTGGAGCGCAGGCTGGGTGAAATCTGCAGAAAAGCGGCAAGAGAGCTTCTGGAAGATGAGACAAAGAAAAAGATTTCTGTTACGGATAAGAACCTGGAGCGGTATCTGGGCAAGGAGAAATATCATTTTGACAAAGCAAATGCGGCCGATGAGGTCGGAATTGTGCGCGGCCTCGCATGGACCAGCGTCGGCGGTGATACGCTGCAGATTGAAGTGAATGTCATGTCCGGCAAAGGAAATGTGGAGCTGACCGGTCAACTCGGTGATGTGATGAAGGAGTCGGCACGCGCGGGTATCAGCTATATCCGTTCGATTGCGGAGCATTTTGAGATTGCGGGGGATTTCTTCGAGAAGCATGATCTGCACATTCACATTCCGGAGGGAGCGGTACCGAAGGACGGGCCGTCCGCCGGTATTACGATGGCAACCGCTATGATTTCTGCGATCACCGGGAAAAAGGTGAAGGCAGATCTTGCGATGACCGGAGAGATTACACTTCGCGGACGTGTGCTTCCGATTGGAGGCCTGAAGGAGAAGGTGCTCGCGGCAAAGGAAGCCGGAATTCATACGATTGTGGTTCCGGATAAGAACCGCGCGGATATCGAAGAGCTTGCAGGGGAGATTACGGACGGAATCCGGTTCTGTTACGCAAAGACGATGGAGGATGTCTTAAAGGAAGCCCTGGTCGAGGAATAGAGGGCCGGAAGAAAGGAGAAAGCTGTGGTAGTAAATAACGTGAATCTGGAGACGGTCTGTGGAATTACGAGCAAGCTGCCGGAGAATACGCTGCCGGAATTCGCATTTGCGGGAAAGTCGAATGTGGGAAAATCGTCGTTGATCAATGCCCTGATGTACCGAAAGGCCTATGCGAGAACCTCGTCCCAGCCAGGCAAGACGCAGACAATTAACTTCTATAATATTGACGAGAAGCTGTATTTTGTCGATTTGCCCGGCTACGGGTATGCGAAGGTATCGCAGACGACCAAGGAAAAATGGGGCAGGATGATCGAGCGTTATCTGAAAAAGTCGGCCCAGCTGAAGCTGGTATTCCTTCTGGTCGATATCCGGCATGAGCCGTCGGCCAACGATGTGCAGATGTATGACTGGATTGTCTATCAGGGATTTAAGCCGGTTATCGTGGCGACCAAGCTTGATAAGATTAACCGCAGCCAGGTTGCAAAGCAGGTGAAGCTGATTCGTGAGACGCTTGCTTTGCCCAAGGACGGAATCCTGATTCCGTTCTCGGCTGAGACGAAGGCGGGGCGCGATGAGATCTGGGAACAGATGGAAAAGCTGATGCCGGTGCCGGAGGAAGATGTGCAGAAGGCGGAGGATACGCAGAGGGATGAATAAAAATTCCGAATGTCTGCATGGGAGAGAAGAACGGAGAAGCAAAAAGCACACAGCCGGGAATAGGAAGAGAGGCTGATAATCGAATTTCCAAAACAGGAGATGCGAAAAATAGAAATGCTGCAATATGGAAAAATTATACAAATGCTTGTATATAGGATATGTCCTGTCCACAAGCAGTTGGAAAATGATTCCGATTTGCGGCATTTTTTGCTTTCAGAAATCCGTATTAGAGAAAAACAAGGAAAATCCACAAAATAATTTTTGAAAACAACATAAAACAAACATGCGGTTCTGCTAAAAACAAAGCAATCCAATAAATTTGTATGATGTTTCTATTGACAT
This sequence comes from Lachnospiraceae bacterium, assembly GCA_017623215.1. Classification (GTDB taxonomy): domain Bacteria; phylum Bacillota; class Clostridia; order Lachnospirales; family Lachnospiraceae; genus Caccomorpha. Next base: position 18,538 of record JAGAPO010000007.1, read on the forward strand.
TGAGCAAAAGCGTGTTATAATGGTATATAGAGTTAGTATAAGGGAATTTATGAATAATGAATTGGCCTATCTATGGGGGAAAGGAGAACTATGAAGCGGTATACAATTTTTGATATGCCAAAGCCGGAACGAATCGGGAGACTGGTTGATCATTTGTATGCGAAGATGCCTGAGATTGAATCTGCAAGAGCGATTCTTTTGACGGAGTCGTACAGGCAGACCGAAGGCGAACCGATGATTCTTCGGAGAGCCAAAGCATTTGAACATATTTTGAAGAACATTCCCATTATTATCCGGGAGGATGAGCTGATTGTCGGAAGCTCGACGATTGCTCCCCGCGGATGTCAGACGTATCCGGAATTCTCGTATGAGTGGCTGGAAGCGGAGTTCGACACGGTGGCGAAGAGAACGGCGGATCCGTTCTTTATCGCGGACAAGACCAAGGAGGAGCTTCGCGAGGTACATACGTACTGGAAGGGCAGGACGACAAGTGAGCTGGCAACCTCTTATATGACGCCGCAGACCCTGCTTTCGATTGAACATAATATCTTTACGCCGGGCAATTATTTTTATAACGGCGTCGAGCATGTGACAGTCCAGTACGATAAGGTGTTGAAGATTGGCTTTGAAGGTATCCGGGATGAGGCGAAGGAACGGCTCGCTGCTTTGAATGTGGCGGACGGGGATTACCAGAAGCGTTCTGCCTTCCTAAAAGCGGTTGTCATCAGCTGTGAGGCTGCGATTCTGTACGCGAGACGATATATGGTGCTTGCGAAGCAGATGGCGGATCAGTGTTCGGATGAGACCCGAAAGAAGGAACTGCTTGCGATTGCGATGAATTGCGGCAGGGTTCCGGCGAAGGGGGCACAGAGCTTTTACGAGGCCTGCCAGTCGTTTTGGTTTGTTCAGCAGCTGCTGCAGCTGGAGTCGAGCGGTCATTCGATATCGCCCGGACGTTTCGATCAGTATATGTATCCTTATTATAAGAAGGATTTGGATGAAGGAAAGCTGACCAGGGAGTTCGCTCAGGAGCTGATGGACTGCATCTGGGTGAAGCTCAATGATTTGAATAAGTGCAGAGACGCGGTCAGTGCGGAAGGGTTCGCAGGCTACAGTCTGTTCCAGAACCTGATTGCGGGCGGACAGGATGCAGAAGGACGCGATGTGACGAATGATTTGTCCTTTATGTGTATCCAGGCGTCGAAGCACGTGATGCTGCCGCAGCCGTCCTTCTCGGTAAGAGTCTGGAACGGTACGCCTCATGAATTCCTGATTAAGGCGGCGGAGCTGACAAGAACCGGTATCGGACTTCCGGCCTATTACAATGATGAGGTCATTATTCCTGCATTGGTCAATCGCGGCCTTTCACTCGCGGATGCGAGAGAATACAACATCATTGGATGTGTGGAACCGCAGAAAGCGGGCAAGACCGAAGGCTGGCACGATGCGGCATTCTTTAATATGTGCCGTCCGCTCGAGCTTGTGTTCTCGAACGGTGTGGACAAGGGCGTACAGATTGGCCCGAGAACCGGCGAGGTAGAGGAATTTACAACCTTTGACGAGTTCTATGATGCGTATAAGAAGCAGATGAAGTACCAGATAGAACTGCTGGTCAACGCGGATAACTCAATTGATGTGGCACATGCCGAGAGATGTCCGCTTCCGTTCCTTTCATGTATGGTTGATGACTGTATGAAGAGAGGAAAGACCGTGCAGGAGGGCGGAGCGGTATATAACTTTACCGGACCGCAGGGCTTCGGTATCGCGAATATGGCGGATTCTCTGTATGCGATTAAGAAGCTGGTATACGAAGAGAAGGCATTTTCGATTACCGAATTGAAGAAGGCGCTTGCTGCGAATTACGGCAAGGGCATTGATGCGGATACGGCGGCTTCCGTGACCGCACAGATTGTGGACGAACTGAAGAAGAGCGGGAAGAAGGTCGGAGAAGAGGATGTGGTTCAGATCTTAAAGACGGTTCTGAGCGAAGGAGTCTCCTCCGGTGAGAAGGCGAGATACGAAGAGATTCGGAAGCTGATTCTTGCGGTTCCGAAGTTCGGCAATGATATTGATGAGGTTGACGAGTTCGCAAGGGATGTTGCGTATACGTACACGAAGCCCCTTGAGACGTATCATAATCCGAGAGGCGGTATGTACCAGGCAGGACTTTACCCGGTATCCGCGAATGTTCCGTTAGGCGCTCAGACGGGCGCAACACCGGATGGAAGATATGCGAAGACTCCGGTGGCGGACGGGGTATCCCCTTCTGCGGGCAAGGATGTGAACGGTCCGACGGCTGCCGCGAATTCGGTTTCCAGACTGGATCATTTTATCGCGTCCAACGGAACCCTATTTAATCAGAAGTTCCATCCTTCGGCGCTGAGCGGAAGAGAAGGGCTTGAGAAGTTTGTGGCCCTGATTCGTTCTTACTTTGACCAGAAGGGAAGCCATATGCAGTTTAATGTAGTAAGCCGTGAGACATTGCTGGATGCGCAGAAGAATCCGGAGAAGTACAAGCACTTAGTTGTCCGCGTTGCGGGCTACAGCGCATTGTTCACTACATTGTCCCGGTCGCTTCAGGACGATATTATTAATCGTACGGAACAGGGATTTTAAGGACGGGTAAGGCGTATGGAGAATTACAATTATCTGGATGTACCCGGAAGAATATTTGATATTCAGCGTTATTCGATTCATGACGGCCCCGGAATCCGAACCATTGTATTCCTAAAGGGCTGCGTGCTTCGCTGTAAGTGGTGCTGCAATCCGGAATCGCAGGAATACGCGATTCAGAAGATGGTGGTTGCGGGTGAGGAGAAGATAATCGGAGAGGATACCACGGCGGGTAAAGTGCTCGAGACCGTGGAGAGGGACAGAACCTACTACAGGCGTTCCGGAGGAGGAATGACGCTCTCCGGCGGAGAGAGTCTGTGCCAGCCGGAATTTGCAAAGGCGCTCCTGTACGGAGCGAAGCAGCTGGGCATTACAACTGCGATGGAAAGTATGGGCTGTGCGAAGTACGAGGTGATTGAGAGCATCCTGCCTTATCTGGATGACTACCTGCTCGATATTAAGCACATGAATCCGGAGAAGCACAAGGCGTTTACCGGGCGGGCGAATGACCTGATGCTTGAGAACGCCAAAAAGATTGCCGATTCCGGAATGACAAGACTGTCCATCCGGGTTCCGGTGGTTCCGACCTTCAATGATTCCCCGGATGAGATTAAGGCAATCGCGGAATTTGCGGCAAAGCTGAAAGGTGTGTACAAGCTCCACCTGCTTCCGTATCACCGTCTCGGTCAGGACAAGTACGAGGGTCTCGGAAGGGAATATCAGATGAAGCACATTGTGCCGCCGACGAATGAGACGATGCAGGAACTGCTTGCGATTGCGAAGAGGGCATCGGGGCTTGACTGTCAGATTGGAGGATAGACCAATGGGATTTGCAGATAGACTGACAACAGAAGAGAAGCTCAGGATTGTTCAGGAGCTGGTTCCCGGTAAGCAGATTACGATTGCGCATATCATTGCGAATCCGGATCCGATTCTGTATGAGAAGCTGGGACTGAATCCGGCGTTGGACTATTCGAAGTCCGCTATCGGAGTTGTAACAATCAGTCCGGCGGAGACCGCTATCATTATTGCGGATATTGCAATGAAGGCGGCAGGCGTTGAGATTGGATTCGTGGACAGGTTTGCGGGAACCCTGATTGTAACGGGAACCGTATCGGAGACAGAGGCGGCGCTGAACGCGCTTGTGGATTATTCGCGTGACAAGCTTGGCTTTACGGTCTGCGATATTACGAAGACCTGATTCGAGTGAGAAGAGCCTCTTTTAGGAGGAGCAATCTTGAAAAAGATAGTATTGATGGGCCGCAGCGAATGCGGCAAGACAACACTGACCCAGGCGCTTCGGGGAGAAAAGATTCATTATCACAAGACACAGTACGTCAATCATTTTGATGTGGTCATTGATACGCCGGGGGAATACGCGCAGACGAAGCATCTTGGCTACGCACTTGCATTGTATTCCTACGAGGCGGATGTGGTGGGACTTCTGATAGCCGCGAACGAACAGTATTCCCTGTTCCCGCCGTGCTGTACCTCCATGGTGAACCGGGAGGTCATCGGCATCGTAACCAAGATCGACGCGCCGGATGCAAAACCGGAGCAGGCCGAGAAGTGGCTGAGACTGGCGGGATGTAAGAAGGTGTTCTTTGTGAACTCCAAAGGGAATGAAGGAGTCAGCGATATATTGGAGTATTTGAGGGAAGATGGCGATGTAATGCCATGGGAAGAATGATGAGGCATTCGTTCCGGCGGATGGCAGGAGTTGCAGAATTGGTTTTTGAAACTAAGTAAAAGGCAGCAGGGCGGACTGCTAAGATGGTTATCCGCTTAACGTATAAATCAGAATCTTATTATTAGGAGGAATTGATAATGGTTAACGAGTACGAAATTAAGAAACAGATTTGTGAGATCGGTAAGAGAATTTACGATCATGGCATGGTTGCAGCGAATGATGGCAACATTTCCGTTAAGCTGAACGATCATGAGTTTTTATGCACCCCTACCGGTGTCAGCAAGGGATTCATGACTCCCGAGTTCATCTGTAAGGTAGACGAGAATGGTAAGGTTCTGCAGGCGAATCCGGGATTCAAGCCTTCGTCCGAGATTAAGATGCATATGCGTGTATATAAGGAGAGACCTGACGTACAGTCCGTTGTACATGCTCATCCGTTATATGCAACAACCTTCGCAATCGCAGGTATCCCGTTAACTCAGCCGATCATGCCCGAGGCAGTTATCGCTCTTGGATGCGTTCCGATCGCAGAGTACGGCACACCTTCCACCGAGGAGATTCCGGATGCCGTATCGAAGTACCTTCAGTACTATGATGCAGTATTACTGGAGAACCATGGTGCATTAACCTACTCCGATTCCTTACTTGCTGCATACCACAAGATGGAGTCCGTTGAGTTCTACGCTCAGTTATTATACCAGGCAAAGCAGCTTGGCGGCCCCAAGGAGTTATCCAAGTCCCAGGTTGAGAAGCTGTACGAGATCAGAAGACAGTTCGGATTAAAGGGTAAGCATCCGGCAGATGTATGCGTTGGCAAGAAGTGCAACGGCGGAATGAGCTGCCATTCCTGCGGCGGACACAGCGAAGCAGCTGAGAGCGTAAGCGCTGATACCGTAGCGGAGATCACAAAGAAGGTTATGGAGCAGCTTGGCCTGAAATAAGGAGAAGCTTATGAAAGAGCAGAATCTGGACGAGATCATTGCGAAGGTGGTCAAAGAGGCGGGAATCGCAGTCGCGAGAACGCCGAGGAAGCTGACCCTTTCCCTTGCAAATGCCCTGATTGAAAAGGTTCAGGAAAAGGCGAAGTCGATGAACATGCGCGTAGTAACAGCGGTTGTGGATGCCGGAGGCAATCCGATTGCGGTTCAGTGCATGGATGACGCTTACATTGCAAGTTATGACATCGCGTTGAATAAGGCTTTCACTTCAGTCAGCTTGAAGATGAGCACCAAGACGCTCGCATCGCTTGCGGGCCCCGGCGGTTCTCTTTACGGAATTCAGCATACGAACAATGGCAGAATCGTCATATTCGGAGGCGGGGTACCGCTCAGAGACAAGGGAGAGATCATCGGAGGCTTCGGTGTCAGCGGCGGAAGCGCGAAGGAAGACACGGAGCTTGGTGATTACGCGGAGTCCATATTCAAGACGCTGCTGTAGAGGAAGCGATAGGAAGACCTATAATAAATTGACACCCACATGGCGTCGGATTGGAGGATATCGTGCCTGTAAGTGAACAGATGGTTCAGGACATCGTAAAAGAAGTTATGGCAAAGCTTCAGATTGCGTCAGCACCGGCTGCCGGCGGCAGAGGAGTATTTGCGGATATGAACGAGGCAATTGCGCAGGCAAAGAAAGCGCAGAAGATCGTTCATGCCATGTCCATGGATCAAAGAGAGAAGATTATTTCTAACATTAGAAAGAAGACAATAGAGAATGCTGAGATTCTCGCGCGCATGGGCGTGGAGGAGACCGGCATGGGTAACGTGGGTCACAAGATTTTAAAGCACCGTCTGGTTGCGGAGAAGACTCCCGGTACCGAGGATATTACCACAACCGCATGGAGCGGCGACAGAGGACTGACTCTGATTGAGATGGGACCGTTCGGTGTGATCGGAGCAATTACTCCCTGCACCAATCCCAGTGAGACCGTTATCTGCAACTCCATCGGAATGATTGCCGGCGGCAACACGGTTGTATTTAACCCGCATCCGGCGGCAGTTAAGACTTCGATGTATGCAATCAACATGATTAATGAGGCTTCCATCGAGGCGGGCGGCCCCGACAACGTAGCTTGTACGGTATTAAAGCCCACTCTGGAGTCCAGCAACATCATGATGAAGCATAAGGATATTCAGTTAATTGCGGCAACCGGCGGCCCCGGCGTTGTAACGGCGGTGCTTTCCTCCGGAAGACGCGGAATCGGAGCCGGCGCAGGCAACCCGCCCGCACTGGTTGATGAGACGGCTGATATCCGCAAGGCAGCTCAGGACATCGTTAATGGCTGTACCTTCGACAACAACCTCCCCTGCATCGCGGAGAAGGAAGTCGTTGCGGTTGACAGCATCGCGGATGAACTGATGCACTACATGCTGACCGAGCAGGGCTGCTACCTGGCTTCCAAGGAAGAGCAGGATAAGTTGGTTGCTACGGTACTGACTCCCAAGGGACTTAACAGAAAATGCGTTGGCCGCGATGCCAAGACCTTACTCGGTATGATTGGCGTAACGGTTCCGGATAACATCCGCTGCATTATCTTCGAAGGACCGATGGAGCATCCGTTAATCGCGGAAGAGCTGATGATGCCTATCCTTGGTATCGTCAGAGCAAAGGATTTCGATGATGCGGTTGAGAAGGCTGTATGGCTGGAGCATGGCAATCGCCATTCCGCCCACATCCACTCCAAGAACATCGACAATATCACGAAGTACGCAAAGGCGATTGACACAGCGATCCTGGTTAAGAATGCACCTTCCTACGCGGCAATCGGATTCGGCGGCGAAGGCTTCTGTACCTTCACCATTGCAAGCCGTACCGGTGAGGGACTTACCAGTGCTTCCACATTCACAAAGCGCAGACGCTGCGTAATGTCGGACAGCCTGTGTATCCGATAGGAGTGCATACATAAGAACCGCAGGACATAGCATGAAAAGAAGTCCCAAGGTGCTGAAAACATCGCCTGAGAACTTCCGAGCGCGAAGCGCCTTTTCATGCAGGAATATGTGCCGGATAGCCTGCATTCACAGGCTGTCGGCAGAATGGAGACATAAAATGGATATGAATTCTGTTAATATAGAAGAAATTGTCAAGCAGGTGCTTGCCGGAATGGCCGGACAGAGTCAGGCAGCCGCTGCACCGGCTGCACAGGGCGGAATTCCGAAGACGGCAAAGGTCGCAATGCTCACAGAGCTTGAGAAATTTGAGATTAAGGAATTCCCGATGCCCGAAGTCGGCGACGACGACATCCTGGTTAAGGTTGAAGGATGCGGCGTCTGCGGAACGGACGCACATGAGTTCAAGCGCGACCCGTTCAACCTGATTCCGGTTGCACTGGGCCATGAGGGTACCGGTGAGATCGTGAAGATCGGTAAGAACGTAAAGAAGGACAGTGCAGGTAAGCCCTTAAAGCTTGGTGACAAGGTTGTAACCTGCATGATCTTCAAGGACAACCCGGACATTACCATGTTCGACTTAAACAAGCAGAACGTTGGCGGTGCTGATGTATACGGCCTGCTTCCGGATGATGATATTCATCTGAACGGCTGGTTTTCCGATTACCTCTTAATCCGTAAGGGTTCCACCGTATTTAACGTAAGCGACCTGGATCTGTACTCCAGAGTCTTAATCGAGCCCTGTGCCGTACTGGTACATGCGGTTGAGAGAGCCAAGACAACCGGTATCCTTCGTTTCAACAGCCGTGTTGTTGTTCAGGGCTGCGGCCCCATCGGCCTTATCTGCATCGCAGTATTAAGAACCATGGGTATCGAGAACATCGTTGCAGTTGACGGTGAGCAGAAGAGACTGGATTTCGCGAAGGAGATGGGCGCAACTAAGACCGTTAACTTCAAGGATCACAAGGGCATTGAGGCACTTGCGGGCGCGGTTGAGACAAGCTTCGGCGGCTACCTCGCAGATTTCGCATTCCAGTGCACGGGTTCTCCGGTTGCTCACTCCAACATCTACAAGTTCATCCGCAACGGCGGCGGACTGTGTGAGCTTGGATTCTTCATCAACGGCGGCGACGCTACGATTAATCCTCATTTCGACATCTGCTCGAAGGAAATCACAACCGTAGGTTCCTGGGTATACACCTTAAGAGACTACGCAACGACGTTTGATTTCTTAAAGAGAGCGAAGGGAATCGGCCTTCCGATGGAGAAGCTGATTACACATACCTTCCCGCTTGAGGAGATTAACGAAGCACTTAAGACCAACCTTCGTATGGAAGGCCTTAAGATCGCAATCATCAATAAATAACAGGAGCGAAGCACATGGCAGAAGCGGTAGGCATGCTTGAGGTATTCGGACTGGTTGCGGCATTTGCGGCGGCGGACGCCGGATGTAAGGCGGCGAATGTCCGTATCGAGACATTTGACAAGAACAAGCCCGCGAACGCGGATTCCCTCCCGGTACCCTTAATCGTTATGGTAAAGTACCGCGGAAGTGTGGAAGATGTGCGTGCGGCAGTGGATGCCGGAGAGGAAGCTGCTAAGGCGGTATCCGGCGATATCGTTGCAAAATACATTATTCCGAGACCCGAGCAGGATACAGAGAAGATGTTCAAGCTTTCGGGACTGGATAAGAATTAAGGGATCGGATTCGCGGATGCGACTCGGACCGGAGCAATATTATAATAATTTAAGAATAAGCATATTCAAGGAGGATATTTTACCATGGCACAGCAGGCATTAGGTATGATTGAGACAAGAGGTTTAACCGCAGCAATCGAGGCAGCGGATGCAATGATCAAGGCAGCAGAGGTTACCTTAATCGGTACCGAGAAGATCGGTTCCGGTCTCGTAACCGTTATGGTTCGTGGCGATGTAGGAGCTGTAAAGGCAGCAACTGAGGCTGGTTCCGTAGCAGCTTCCAGACTGGGCGAGCTGGTTGCAGTACATGTAATCCCGAGACCTCACAACGATGTAGAGAAGATCCTTCCTATCATCTAATAACGGGAATCAATCGGCGAATTTGTGCCTTCGGCCCGGGTATGCGGGCCGGGGCAGGAATGAATGAGGATTATTATGGGAAAATCATATGGCTTTTTTGAGGTATCCGGTGTAACAGCAGGCGTTGACGCGCTGGATATTATGTGCAAGACAGCCGATGTGGAATTTGTCACATGGGAGCGTAAGCTTGGAGGAAGACTGGTTACCATCATCATCCAGGGAAGCGTATCCGATGTAACGCAGGCAATCGAAGCGGCATGTGCGAATTGCCTGAAGAAACCAGTAGCTTATACGGTTATTGCGAGCCCTCACGAGGAGACGGTACGCATGGTTGAGCTGTGCAGAACCCGCGGCAAGAGCGGCAGCGACCTGAAGAAGGAAAGCGACGACGAAAGCAAGGATTGGGTCAGCACCGTTTAACAGACACTGGAGGTAGCGATGGCACAGGATAAAGACCAGAACGGCAGGAACAGCAAGGGGCAGGACCCGGTAAAAGAACCTGAGAGCGCAGCTGTTACGGACCTGCAGGAAGAAGAGCCGAAGGCAGAGGCTACGAATGAGAGCACACCGAAGCCGGAGGAAGTACAGGCCGGGAAAGCAGGCGCAGCAAAAGCAGTTACCAATAACAAAGAATCCATAAAGGCTCCGCAAAAGGAGACCACAGAAATCAAGGAGGAAAAAAAGATGGCACAGGAAGCATTAGGAATGGTTGAGACCAGAGGTTTAGTAGCAGCAATTGAGGCAGCAGATGCAATGTTAAAGGCAGCTAACGTAACTTTAGTTGGTACCGAGAAGATCGGTTCCGGTCTCGTAACAATCATGGTTCGCGGCGATGTTGGAGCAGTTAAGGCAGCAGTTGAGGCTGGTTCCACAAGCGCAGGCAGACTTGGTGAGTTAATCGCTACTCATGTAATTCCGAGACCTCACGGCGACGTTGAGAAGATTCTTCCGGTTCTTAAGTAATAACCAGAAGAGAACAGGGCTTCTGACCGGGCGGGGGATGTCCTCCGTCCGGGGACAGAACCCGCCATCTCGAAAGAACATTTCGGAACCGGAAGAATCTTCGGAATCCCGGAATGTGGTTCGGTGTGACCGCACACCTTTATAATCGGTAATTTTGTGCCTGTGCTCCGTAATATCCGGAATATCAGGCAGGAATGGAGATTTACATGAACGAGAACAATGTGGAACTCATTACCAGGATGGTAATGGAGGCACTTGAGAAGAATAGCGCGTCGTCGAACGGCTTCATGGTTCCGATCGGCGTATCCGCGAGACATATACATTTAACCCAGGAACACGTTGAGGTACTCTTCGGAAAGGGCTATCAGCTGACGAAGAAGAAGGACCTGATGGGCGGCCAGTATGCGGCGAATGAAGTCGTAACCATCGTCGGTCTGAAGCTTCGCGCAATCGAGAACGTGCGCATCTTAGGACCCGTCAGAAGCAAATCCCAGGTGGAAATCTCCGCAACGGATGCAATCAAGCTTGGAATCAAGGCTCCTGTCCGTGACTCGGGCGATATCAAGGGAAGCTCTCCGATCGCAATCGTAGGCCCAAAGGGCGCTCTGTACCTGGAAGAAGGCTGCATCATTGCAAAACGCCACATCCATATGTCCCCGGCTGACGCAATGGCAGCAGGCGTCCACGATAAGGACATCGTATCCGTCAAGGTGGACAATGAAAGAGGCACCATATTCAACAACGTGCTGATTCGTGTGGACGACAGCTTCACACTGGAGATGCATATTGATACGGATGAAGCGAACGCATCCAGAATTGCAACCGGTCAGACGGCTGTAATTATTAAGTAAACGTGCTGCATAGAACAATTCGGCACCGAATGACAATCATACGAAGGAGGGGAAAAAGAATATGATCATAGGAAAAGTAGTAGGAAGCGTTGTTTCTACGAGAAAGAATGAGAATCTGGTCGGAAATAAATTTATGATTGTAGAGCCTGTCCAGAGTATGAGACAGACATCGGGCCGTGTGGTCGCGATCGATAATATCGGAGCGGGCATCGGCGAGTATGTTCTTGTAGCGCTCGGCAGTGCGGCAAGAATTGGCTGCGGACAGGCAGAAGCGCCGATTGATGCTGCGATTGTCGGTATCATAGATGATGGAATCGGACTGGAGTAGTTGAACTATGGAAATAGCGCAGTTAAGTGATTTATTAAAAGAATGTGGAATTGTAGGCGCGGGAGGTGCCGGATTCCCGACTTACGCGAAGTTAGACAAGAGAGCCAAGACCATCATCCTCAACTGTGCGGAATGTGAGCCGCTGCTTCGTCTGCACAGACAGCTCCTGGGACACCACGCCTATGAGGTGTTATCCGCATTTTATGAGATTGGTAAGGCGGTAGGCGCCGAGAAGATGATTATTGGAATGAAACGCGCCTATTCGAATACGATCGAAGCGGTTCAGGAATACCTTGGGCTGTATAAAGGAATGGAGTTAAAGCTCCTTGACGAAGTATATCCGGCGGGAGATGAGGTTGTACTGATCTATGAGACAACGGGTAAGGTAGTACCGCCCGGAGGACTTCCGATTGAGATTGGAGTTGCGGTCTTCAATGTTGAGACCGTGTATAACATCCATCGTGCTCTGAACTACAACGAGCCGGTAACCGATAAGCTGGTTACCTTGGCCGGTGAGGTAGAGCATCCGATGACAATTCGGATTCCGCTTGGAATGACGGTCAGAGAAGCGCTTACCTTCGCTGGAAAAGAGCTGGTCTCCGATCCGGCCTATGTAATGGGCGGTCCTATGATGGGCAATCTGGTATCCGGGAATGACCTCATCACCAAGACCTCGAATGCCATAATCGTACTTCCCAAAGATCATCCGGTCGTATTAAAGAAGCAGAAGAATACGGCAATTGATATGAAACGTGCGGCGGCCGCATGCTGTCAGTGCAGCATGTGCACGGATCTGTGTCCGAGAAATCTCTTAGGACATCCGATAGAGCCGAACAAATTCATGCTTGCGGCGACCTGTAAGGACGTACAGGATACCGGTATTTTCCTGAATACCATGTTCTGTTCCTCCTGCGGTTTATGCGAACTGTATTCCTGTCCGCAGGGACTCTCACCAAGAACTCTGATTACCGAGTACAAGACCGGTCTCAGAAAAGCGGGAATCCGCCCGCCTAAGGGCGTAGAGGCCGCACCGGTGAATCCGGCGAGAGAATACAGAAAAGTGCCGAGACAGCGTCTGGTAGCAAGACTCGGATTGACTCCTTATGTTAAGAAAGCCCCTCTGATTGAAGGAAGAGTCAAAGCGGAACGCGTAAAGATACTGCTTTCCCAGCATATCGGAGCGCCTGCGAAGCTCATGGTCAAAGCAGGGGACGAAGTAGTGAAGGGTCAGGTAATCGGAGCGCCTGCAGGCGGACTCAGTACGACAATCCATGCCTCCATAAGCGGAACAGTCTTAGAGGCGAATGATAAATTTGTAATGATAGAAGCAGGCAGAAAGGACGGACACTTAGATGAGTAAAGCAATCGGTATGGTGGAATATAAGACGGTATCCGCGGGCGTTGTAGCCGCAGATGCCATGGTAAAAACAGCCGAAATAGAAGTAATAGAGGCCGAGACCGTCTGCCCTGGTAAGTATATCGTCATTATCAGCGGCGATTTAAGCGCAGTCCGGGCGGCAGTAGATGTTGCAAGGAACAACTACGGCACCCATCTGATTGATGATTTCGTACTCGGCAACCCGCATGAGTCGATATTCCCGGCCATCTACGGGGCAACGCACATCGAGAACATCAGCGCGCTTGGAATCCTGGAGACCTACGACGCGGCTTCGATTATCGTAGCTGCGGATGAGGCGGCCAAGACGGCAATCGTTGATCTGATTGAGCTGCGCCTTGCGCGAGGAATGTGCGGCAAATCCTACCTGATGCTGACCGGTGAGGTAGCAGCGGTAGAAGCGGCAATTGAACGCGCGAAGGCAGCGGTTGGACCGAAGGGAATGTATCTGGATTCCTCGGTAATCGCACATCCGGATCAGAGAATCTGCGATAAGATTCTGTAAGAAAGGAACAGTTCGGATAACTCCTTCAGAAAAAGGCAGTGATGCGTTCGAACTGTCCGAACTGTTGCGTAAGAGACCACAGGGCGTCCGGTTAATTCCGGACGCCCTGAATAGAATAACGGCAGAATCCGGAAGGGAGAGAAGACATGCTTGCAATCGAGAGAAGAAATCAGATACTGGAGAAGCTTCAGACAGAGAAAAAGGTACTGGTCAGTGACCTAAGTCAGATCTATGATGTAACAGAAGAGACGATAAGGCGTGACCTCGAAAAGCTTGAGAAAAGCGGTCTGATAACGAAGAGCTACGGCGGGGCGGTTCTGAACGAGAATACGAACCTCGATCTGCCCTTTAACGTGCGCAAGAACCGGAACGTAGTCAGCAAACAGAAGATTGCCGGACTCATGAGAGACCTGATAAAGGACGGCGATACGATTATGCTTGATTCGAGCACGACAGCTGTATTCATCGCAAAGGCCCTGAAGGACAGAAAGAACCTGACGGTAATCACGAACTCCATCGAGATTTTAATCGAACTTGCAGACGTATCGGGATGGCGAATCCTCTCTACGGGAGGAACCTTACGGGAAGGCTCCCTGGACCTGGTCGGTCCGCAGAGCGACAGTATGATTCGTTCCTACTATGCGGAAAAAGCGATTATCTCCTGTAAAGGAATTGATTTAACCAAAGGCATCACCGACTCCAACGAGCTTCTTGCCGGAAGCAAAAAGGCAATGTTAGAGGCTTCGAAGCAGAAGATCCTCGTGGTGGATTCCAGTAAGTTCGGCAGCATCGCATTTACGAAGATCGGAGACATTCGAGACTTTGATATTGTTGTAACGGACCTGGAACCCGAGGAGCAGTGGAAGGAATATTTCACGGATAACGGAGTGGAATGCCGATTTGGGCAGCCGGGCTGAGGGAACGAGGCGATAACACAGAAGCCAGCAGCAAGGGTGTCGGATGTATCAGGTATGCATCCGACACCCTGCGGTTGGCTTCTGTGTTTTTGGTCAAAGCGAACTCGTGTGAGTCCCTCTATCATTCCTTTGCAGCCGAATAATCGGCCGGATAATTCTCCTTTGCCGGAAAATAGCATTCTGAAAATACATGATCATCATGATTCCGGAAAAAAATCCCCATGGATTGATCTTCATAAATATGTAAAAACACACTTCTGCACTTATGTCCTCTGATATGCTCGAAACTGGACACATTAATCTGGGGAATATCATGCCAGTCAACCCAGCAAATCCGCCGATACGCATGCTCTTTCGCCCAGGTAACATCTCCGATGTGAGCATGTCCATAAAAATGAATCTTAACATTGTCAGGCAAAGGAAACATCCTCGATAATAAACCGGAAGCGCGGTTCCCGCCGGCAAACGAATAATGCGCGGCTGTAATCACCGGCTGCTTTAAGGAAGCGATTTCCTCTCGGATTCGTGCAAAGGTCTGCTCATGCGGGTACCCCTCTCCATGAAACTCGCCATGAATTGCCATCCACGAGAGATCGGAAGCGCTGTGATCACAAAAGAAATATACCATAAAGTCTCCCAGAGCAACTTTAAAATAGGGATCCGCAGAGCTCTTCGCCGAATACCATCCCGGATGCTCCTTCACCGTATCATAAAACGGAAGAAATAACGGTTCTTCCTTATGATAACACGAATACTCCAGATCGTGATTACCGATCGCATAACACAACGGCAGCTTTGTCCGAGCAAACGCCTCTTCCTGCATTCGGCACATCTTTAAAAGATGTTCTTTATTGCTTCCCTCCACGGAATCACCAAGATACCATATCATATCTGCCGGAGCTCCGAGACGGTCATAATCCTCCATGGAAATATCCAGGCATTCCTTTGCGTAATTCGGATTGCTCTGCTGCAAATCAGAAAAGATCCATATCTTATGCTTCGCTCTCTTTAACGATTCTTCATAAATAAAGTCATACATAGCCTTACGTCTCCTCTCTTTCTAAGCGACATACCGGGGTGTACCGGCGAGATTGGTTCACCCTTGTTCCCCGGCCGGAGTCATATCCACAAACTCGTGAGATACCTCAGCGACTCCGTCCGAGGTAACACGGATAACCGTTCCTCCGTTCAGACGCGGGTCATAGTAACAGCCGGCACCGGTCTTTAAGCCATAGGCCAGCCGGACTCCCTGATACGGAATCATCCAGGTATTCTTATGATCATGTCCGGCAATGATTGTCTTCGTGGAATGCAGCCTGGTAATCACATCCATAACCCCGTCATCGGCCATAGGAGTATTTACCGCGTCAAATTGTACTCCGACGCTCTCAGGATACGCTTCCCGTTGGCACTCCCCGCTAAGGAACATCTCAAGAGGGGCCTGGCGTATGTTAATATCGTCTCGGAATACTGCCTGCGAAGCCAGACGGTATGCATGGATCGGAATATGTATTATCAGCGTCGTATCCGTACAGCCCTCATCAGCCAGTGCACGGATCTGGCGCTCATACCAGGATAGCTGTTCAGGCCACAGCTTATCCAGAGCCCGGCAGTTTTTCCCCTCCGCATTCGTATAGGAGATCGTATGATGAGTATCCATCAGAATGAGTCCTTCGATGATTTTTCCTTCTTCCTCAATACGGATGACATAATTCCCGTTGCCAAGCGCAGCGTCTCCCCTTTCATAGAGGAAATACGGATGATTCTCATATCCCTCCACCACTCGTTCCACTGCTTCCGGACCATACTGATTATCATGGTTGCCCCATATAGGTGCCCAAGGAATCGCAAAACGATCCATAAAATCGGCCAGCGCTTCATAGGCTGCATACTGACCGGCATCCGCTACATCGCCGCTGAGCGTAATCAGATCGGGATGCACCCGGTCCACAAGCTCCGTTACGGTATCCGTAAAGATCCTGCGGTGCTCATGACCCTCCTCCCATTCTTCGTTGCGCATCTGCGGATCGGTAAGATTTAATATAATAAAATCCCTCTCCGGTGATTTTTTCATTGTAATCATGCAGCAATACCTCCTTTCCGTACATTATGGCATAGTGCGCCTATGAATACAATAGAAATAATACAACATTTTAAAAGTAAAACACCAAAACGATCCACTGGGAAGGGAATCCCCCCCCCACGGACGGGACGCACTCGCCTGCCGGAAAAACAGTTGCTAACTGCTTATAATGGGCGATACCGGACGGATGTCTGATTTCCTAATTCTTTTTCTTGGCTTTCCGAGGAGAATCTGTTATACTAAGGATAGTTGCTCGTAAAGGAGTTCCTGCTCCGAAAGATATCGCCGCATCCGCGGCAGAATGAGAGGATATATGATTCAGTTAGAACGTACCCAG
>JAGAPO010000041.1 GCA_017623215.1 Lachnospiraceae bacterium
GGATGAGTATATTCAGTATGTGCTGAAGTGGATGTTCAGACCGGAAGCATAACAGGAGAGCTGCGCATGAGCAGGTACAGGAAGAATACCGCTCATGTGCAGCTTTTGACGCTTTTTTTTATTTCACAGAAAGCCACCTGAATAATCCTGGCAATCTGGATAATACTGTTAATAGAACGACCGCAATGAACGGTCGGAAAGAAAGGTGAACCGGATATGAAGAATACATGCATTCAATCAGTAACAGGAAGAGAAATACTGGATTCCAGAGGAAATCCGACCGTAGAAGCGCAGGTTGTACTTGCGGACGGAACCGTTGCAACGGGCGCGGCTCCAAGCGGCGCTTCAACCGGACAATTCGAAGCACTGGAACTGCGCGATCAGGATAAAAAACGCTACGGCGGCAAGGGCGTCCTGCAGGCAGTGCACTCCATTGATGACAAGATTGAAAAAGTGCTTCAGGGGATGAACGCGGCGGATATTTATGCAGTCGACAGCGCCATGCTCGAAGCAGACGGCACAAAAGACAAATCAAAGCTCGGAGCTAACGCGATCCTTGCGGTCTCTATTGCCTGCGCGAGGGCAGCTGCGGTATCCGCACGGATGCCGCTCTATCGCTTCCTTGGCGGAATCGCCGGGAATACGCTTCCTGTTCCGATGATGAATATCTTAAACGGAGGCGCGCACGCCGCCAATACGGTGGATGTCCAGGAATTCATGATCATGCCCTCGGGCGCGGAAAGCTTCAGAGAGGGTCTGCGCTGGTGTGCGGAAGTATTTCACACGCTTGCGGCGATTCTGAAGAAAGAAGGGCTTGCGACCTCGGTGGGAGACGAAGGCGGATTTGCACCGAACCTCGCAGGAGACGAGGAGGCGATTCAATATATCTTAAAAGCGATTGAGCAGGCCGGATACCGGCCCGGCAAGGACTTTGTGCTTGCAATTGACGCGGCGTCGAGCGAATGGAAGGGGAAAAAGCCCAGCGAATATGTACTTCCGAAATCGGAAAGGCGTATACCTCCGAAGAACTGATCCACCACTGGAAGGATCTGTGCGGCAAATACCCGATCTTCTCGATTGAGGACGCGTTAGATGAAGAGGACTGGGAGGGCTGGAAGCTGTTAACCAGGGAGCTTGGCGGCAGCGTTCAGCTGGTCGGGGACGATCTGTTCGTTACCAATACGGAGCGTCTGAAAAAAGGAATCGAATCCGGCTGCGGCAATTCCATTCTGATCAAGCCTAATCAGATCGGTTCTGTCTCCGAGACGCTGGAAGCGATCAAAATGGCGCATAAAGCCGGCTATTCAGCGATTGCGTCGCATCGTTCCGGCGAGACCGAGGACACCACCATCGCCGATCTTGCAGTTGCGCTGAACACGGGACAGATCAAGACCGGAGCTCCGAGCCGGAGCGAGCGCACCGCAAAATACAACCGCCTGCTCCGGATCGAAGAAGAGCTTGGCGGCCAGGCAAGGTACGCGGGCTGGACCAGGTAACACGAAAAGGAGCAATCTCATACAAGCGTTGAAGGAAGAGAAGCAGCGATTGAAGATAAGGAACAGTCACAGCTTCTGAGAAAAGCAGATGAAAGCGTCCGGTATTGAAATATGTGCCGGGCGCTTTTTTGGGGACAGAAGTATGATACAATGCATAAAGGAGCTCAGATAATTAGAAAAAAATAGTTTTGCAAACGAGAATCATTATCAAAAACAGGAAACACTCTTGTATCAGCCGTCGTTCTATGATAAAATTATCATACAGTTAGCTGATGCTAACCACATAAAACAAATCAGACTTTGAGACACTGAATATAAGACCTTTCATCAGCCGGACGGCGAAAGGCAGACGAAAAGCGATGATTTGTAGATTTGTATAGGAATATAGAGCGAATAAGGAGAGTGGAGATATGTTTGACAATTATCTGATAGAGCATTGTTCCCCGACGCTTGCGAATCTGAAGACTGCGAATCTGTTCAGACTCTCCGGGGTCAGCAAAGAGGAGCTGGAAATCTGGGCAGAAGAGCGCAACCGGGAGATGGGTGAAAAAGGAATTACCATATTACCGCTGACATACAGCAACGGAAGCGCTCTGATCTACGTCTGTAGAAAGAAGAGACTGAAGATGGACTGGGAGAAGGACGGTGTGCTGGAATACCTCACGAACTGCGGCTACTGTGATTTCACCGCGGACGGCGCGATTCGGCACCTGGCCGGAAGAATCTGCGAAAGCCAGGAATTCCCGCATGAGATCGGCCTGTTCTTAGGATATCCGCTTGCGGATGTGGTTGGATTCGTAGAAAACAAAGGAAAAAACTGTCTTTGCACCGGCTTCTGGAAAGTATACGGGGATGAACAGGAAGCCAAAAAACAATTTGCACGATATCAGAAGTGCAGAGAAATATACGCAAGATTATTTGAGAACGGGAGAAGCCTTGGAAAGCTGACGGTGGCCGCGTAAAACCATACGTGCTCATTGCCGAGATAAGAACACATGATATCCGGGAAAAAGACTTGCCGGCAGCCCCTTCCTTGTTCTCCGGAAAAAAACAGCCATTGCCCGCCGAATCCATGTCACTCACGCCCTCTCGATAGAGTTAGACGGAGTGGAACCTGGATCGGCGGGCAATGGCGCCTTTGGGCTGTTTAGGGTTCAATAATATTGAACGCGGCAGCGTCAGTGGTATCAAACTGATTCATATTCGTTACAATCAGCTCCAGCAGATTTTGGTCGCCCTCCACCTTCATAGCCTGCCCAATCCCTTTTAGGTTGCCCTGAACGAAATAGAACAAAGCGTTTTTCGGACCGGTGATGGAAAGGTTCGGATTCTCGGACAGGGTATCCTCATAGGTCAGGATAACACCGTTTTTGAAGCGGAGCATATACTCCTCGCCGATATCCGACAGAGTGAAGTTTACAACAAAATCATAATCCGCAAGTGCCTGTTTGTCTAAGAGAATACCCATATAATCAAACAGCATGGAAGCCGTCATTTCCTTTTGGATATCGCCGTTGGAGTTTGCCTGTTTCACAGAAGCGGCGGCATTGCCCTCACGAAGCTCAAGTGCAGCGGTTAAATAAGCATTGCGCCACGGACCGGATTCCGCCTGATAGCCAAGCTGCTCCAGCGCATCGGCGCACAGAAGTCTGGCGGCGGTATTGGTCGGATCGGCATAGACGATCGTGTTGGTGATTTCGGCAACCCACTGATATTCGCCGGCATCGTAATCCTCTTTTGCAAGGCGGAGAACCTCGTCAACATCGCCAAGATATTCCACCCATTTCTTGGCGCTCTCGGACGGAGTCAGGGGATTTAAGTTCACGGGATTGGCATCATACCAGCCCATGTATTTTTGGTAGACCGCCTTGGAATTGTGGGCAACGGTGCCGTAATACTGGCGGGTGTACCAGTTCTTCGAGAGCTCCTTTGGCAGCTCGATCATGTTGGATATCTCGTCGGAGGTGTAGCCCTGATTAATATAGGTCAGTGTCTGGTCATTAATGAATTTGTAAACGGCGGCGGTATCTGCCAGGTATTCATTCACGACCTCATTTCCCCAATGAGGCCAGTTATGGGACTGGAAGGTAACCTCTGCCTCTGCTCCGTACCGGGTGATGGATTCGGTAATATATTTGGCCCACTCAGCGCCGTCGCGCACCTGTGCGCCGCGGAGCGTGTAAAGGTTATGCAGTGTTCCGGTACAGTTCTCCGCCATCCACAAAGCCTTGAACTGGGGAAGCCAGGTGTTCATCTCGGCAGGCGCTTCGGTTCCGGGAGTCACCTGGAATTCCAGCTCAATTCCGTCTATGGTCAGAGTCTCTCCGGTTGAAGTGATCTCATAGGTAGGAGTAATGAATGAGACGGTACCGGTGGACTGTCCCATGCCGATACCCACGGCCAGCGTTCCGGTCACGCCGGGTTCCAGAAGGACACCGTACTGATAATTCGCCCGGCGTCCCATGGCCCTACCCGCATAGACATTCTCGGCAACAGCATGCTCGGTAAAACCTTCGGGGACAATGATCGGAATTCTGCCGCTTGCAAGCTGCTCCTCAATGCTAAGGCTGCTATCAGCAGCTTCTTCCGAGGTCATAACTCCCTTGATACCGCCGAAGTGGTCAATATGGGGGTGGGAGATGATGACTGCCTTTACGGGACGTTCTCCCAGATTCTTTTCAATCAGCTGCATGGCAGCCTGGGTACACTCCACACTCATCAGAGGATCGAAGACGATCCAGCCGGTCTCACCTTCAATAACCGTCAGGTTGGCCATATCATAGCCGCGAACCTGGTAGATACCGTCGGTTACTTCGAACAGGCCGTAGGCGTGGTTGTTCTTGGTGTTCTCCCATAAGCTTGGATTGACCGTATCGGGAGCTTTCTCATAATCGTCCAGAAAGCTGTAGGCTTCCTGACTCCAGATAACCGCGCCTGTCTCATCGGTCAGTTCCAGAACTTCCGGTGCGTCGATCAGCCCTCTGACGGCAAATTCCGCTTCCTCGGTATTCTCGAAATCCAGCAGGGAATAGAGGGCAGAATTGATTTCAATGGTATATTCGCTGGCCTCCTTGCTGTCTG
Source organism: Lachnospiraceae bacterium (assembly GCA_017623215.1). Classification (GTDB taxonomy): domain Bacteria; phylum Bacillota; class Clostridia; order Lachnospirales; family Lachnospiraceae; genus Caccomorpha. The sequence continues at coordinate 4,578 of JAGAPO010000041.1, forward strand.
CCGTTAGTCCAAGTTCTGCAATAATCTCCGACTCTTCGGCAGACTGAGCGGCGGATGAAGGATCGACAGCTGCAGGATCGGCAGAGGTGCTATCGGCGGTTGTGGTCTCAGACGAGGATTCCGCGTCCTGATTCCCGCCGGATGCACAGGCAGTCAGAGAAAACGTCATGGCTGCAGTAAGCAGCAGTGTGAGTATTTTTACTTTCATAAAAGCTTACCTCCTTATTATCGAATAAAATATAAATGAATCGAATAATTACAGTATACCAACTTTCGGAACCGATTGTAGGCTCCGACAAAAACAGCAAAAAAATCGGCAAAAGAAGCAGGAAAGCCAATTCGAGGCTGCTAAGGAAAAAGGGCTGTGCCTTTGGTTCAAGAAAGCAGGAAAGCCCCGCCCTACAGCCGGGGCTTCACCAAATTAACCGTATCTAACGGTATCAAGCCGAATCTTGCAGCATATTCGCAGCCCGCCTTTTCAAACGCCTTATTCCCGATTGCGTTCGGGGAATGAGCGTCGCACCCAATTACCACGTCGCAGCCAACTCCGGCCGCAATCTGCCAGAAAGCGTCAAAGGGATAATGGCGGCCCTCACCAAGTCCAAGCAGGTTAATCTCAAGCGGAATATGCAGCGACTTTGCCGTCCGGCATAAGCGTTCCATTTCCTGACGGTAAATCTCCATATCCGTCCGATAGAAGAGCAGATCGGGGTGAGCAATATAAGTATACAGGCGTGTCTCCATACCCTCAATCACTTGATCAACATATTGGATCAGAGCCGCCGGGTCTTCGGTGCGTTGTCCGGAAAAAGCGCTGCCCTCCTCGTTATTGATGTGATGCTGTCCCATAATCAGATAATCACATTCATAGGCGCGGTTCTCCGCTTGCATGGCCGCAGCGAAAGGTGTGGGTGTGATAATTAGCGTACATGATCTGCCTCCTGATTGGATGTTTGATTACAGTGATTGTAGCATAATGGAGAGTGGTTGTCCATATTCAATTTTGATGATTCCCTTTTCAAGCAGGCTGATTGCAACCGGATAACCGGTCTGGCCGCTGCTGTGGGAGCGTAGCTGTTCGTGAGCTTTTTCACTTCCGCAGCCGTATCGGACCCATTCTGAATTCGTGATTGTCCGTAACGGAACATGCGCGGAATCATACAGTTAAACCGTAACGTTTCGGATTCGGGAGACAAAATATTACTGTATTGTGCAAACTGTACATATACAGCGCAAAAATAAAAGATTAATTAATATTTATCATAAATACTTTAGCGGGCACAGTGGAGAAAGTCAATCAAATTCCTGAAAGTGGATAAGATAATACATGAAATAATTGTAAATGATTAATTTACTACCGGGTTGACGGAACGGAATATCTTCTTTATAATAGATAAAGCGTGGACAAACAATAACAGTTTGGAACCGGAGGCTCTTGAGAACGGCGGGATGAGAGACGATGACGAAGAATAATGGATAGGGGTGCGGGGTTAATGTGGTATGCTGTTCAGGTAAGGAATGGAAGAGAAGAGAAGGTTGTCATTCAGTGTGGAAAGCTGATAGAAGAGGATATTCTAAAAGAGTGTTTTTTACCCCGATTTGAGAAGATGAAGCGTTATCAGGGAAGATGGCACAAGGAAGAGGAGCTGTTATTCCCGGGATATGTATTTATGATAAGCAATAAGCCGCAGGAGCTGCAGATTGCACTGCGGCGGATACCGGAGCTGACCAGACTTCTGGGAGACGAGGCGAGCCCGGTCGCTCTGTATCATGAGGAAGTGGAGTTCCTGCTTCGGTTTGGAGGTCAGGGACGGCATGTCGTGGAAGTCTCGACCGGTTATATGGAAGGCGATCAGGTGATAATCGTAGATGGGCCGATGGCCGGTTATGAGGGAACGATCAGCCGGATCAACCGGCACAAGCGTCTCGCGGTGCTGACCGTCCCGTTCTTTGGACGTAATATGGAGGTCAGAGTCGGCCTTGAGATTATTGAGCGGAGAGCGCTTGAGGACGGCGAAGGCAAAGAAGATAGGACAGCGGGAGACGGGCAGAAGGAGACAGAATCAGAAGAAAGAGAATCAGGAAAAAAAGGGAGTGCATCATAACGAGATCAGGCGTTTCGTATGATGCACTCCCTTTTGATTTGGATGACAGGAGCACGTAAGGCTTCGATAGTTCTTTTATTATGTATTCACATTAGATTACAGGTGTTCCGTGATGCTCCGTGCAACATGAACACCGCTGGCAGAGGCGTGAGACAAGGAGTGTGTAATGCCGCTGCCATCACCAATGATGTAAAGACCATCATAACGGGATTCCAGCTTCTCATTGACTTCGACTTCCATGTTGTAGAATTTTACCTCAACACCATAAAGCAGGGTATCATCATTTGCAGTACCGGGAGCCACTTTGTCCAGCGCATAGATCATCTCAATGATACCATCCAGAATGCGTTTCGGAAGCACCAGGCTCAGATCGCCCGGGGTAGCTTTCAGGGTAGGGGTGATGAACGCTTCTTCAATGCGGCTTTGAGTGGAACGCCGGCCCCGGATCAAATCGCCGAATCGCTGAACGATAACACCGCCGCCCAGCATATTGCTCAGACGGGCAATGGATTCCCCATAGCCGTTGGAATCCTTAAAGGGTTCCGAGAAATGCTTAGCCACCAGCAAAGCAAAATTGGTATTCTCTGTCTGTCTGGCAGGATCCTCGTAGCTGTGGCCGTTTACTGTGATGATACCGTTGGTGTTCTCGTTAACAACAGCCCCTTTGGGATTCATGCAGAAGGTGCGCACTCTGTCACCATACTTCTGGGTACGGTAGACGATCTTGCTTTCATACAGTTCATCGGTCAGGTGGGAGAAAACTTCTGCGGGAAGCTCCACACGGACGCCAATATCCACACGGTTGGATCGAGTGGTGATCTGCAGATCTTTGCAGACACTCTCCATCCACTTGCTGCCGCTTCGGCCTACGGAGATAATGCACTGATTACAGGTATAGGACTGATCTTTACACTTGATTTCATAGCCGCCGTCAATAAAAGACACCGACTCCACAGGCGTGTCAAAGAAGAAATCCGCCTTGTCCTTCAGCTCAGCGTAAAGATTTTCCAGGACCACATAATTGATGTCCGTGCCCAGATGACGGACAGAAGCATCCAGAAGATGCAGGTCATGCTGGATACACTCTTTTTTGAATTTGGTTCCTGCGGTCGAATAGAGCTTGGTCCCTTCGCCGCCGTAGCGCATATTGATATCGTCCACATAGCGCATCAGTTCCAGCGCCTGTCTTTTTCCGATATACTCGTACAGTGTGCCGCCGAAATCATTGGTGATATTGTACTTGCCGTCTGAAAATGCTCCGGCGCCGCCAAAGCCGCTCATGATGGAGCAGCTCTTACATCCGATGCAGGACTTTACTTTATCCCCATCAATGGGACAGCGGCGTTTGTTCAGTGCGTGACCGGCTTCAAAAACAGCAACCTTCAATTCCGGCTTTCTCTGGAACAGTTCATATGCGGCGAAAATACCGCCAGGACCGGAACCAATGATTATGATGTCGTAATTCATGTTTTAATCTCCTTAAAATATAGTTGCTCACAAATTCCTTTGTAGTCAACCATTTCCGGCGGTTGGTAGAAACGCCCATCCATATTATGAGCCTATACAAATTAAAATTTATGCTGAATTATTTCAAGTATAGCACACAAAACCCGGATATTCAATCAATATTATTGATAATCGTTCAAATTTTATAAGGAGAATGTCGCATCAGAAAATGCGGTTTTTAAACTGCAAATAAGGACGCTTAATTTCTCAAGAAGGGTTCTTCCAATGGCGGCGGCTATCTGGTATAATGAATCCATCAGAAGTTTAATATATCAATTCAGGCAAGGAGAAGAGCACACATGGGTGAATACTATTTAGCGATTGATATTGGAGCGTCCAGCGGCAGACATATACTTGCAACAACGCTGGAAGACGGCACGCTTACCATGGAAGAGGTATACCGCTTTGATAACGGCCTTTCGGAAGTGGACGGACATATGTGCTGGGACACGAAGTATCTGTTTTCACAGATTATAGCAGGTATGAAGAAGTGTAAAGAGATCGGAAAGATTCCGAAGAGCATGGGCATTGATACCTGGGGCGTGGATTTCGTCCTTCTGGATGCGAATGGCAATATGGTCGGCAACAGCGTCGGTTACCGTGACGGAAGAACGAACGGAATGGATGATGTTGTATATGAGAGTATTCCGTTGGATGAGCTGTATGCGAGAACCGGAATTCAGAAGCAGATTTTTAATACGGTCTATCAGATGGCGGCGATACGCGAGCAGAATCCCGAATGGCTGGATGAGGCAAAGACGTTCCTGATGATCCCGGATTATTTTAATTATCTGCTGACCGGCGTAAAGTGTGCGGAATATACGAATGCGACAACAACACAGTTAGTGAACGCGCAGACGAACAGCTGGGACGATGAGATTATGGACAGGCTTGGAATTCCGAGAGAGATTTTCCCGGATATCATGCTTCCCGGAACCAAGGTAGGGAATCTGAGTGAGACGGTTCGTTCCGAGGTCGGCTACGATCTTGCGGTCGTACTTCCGGCAACTCATGATACCGGTTCGGCGGTGCTTGCGGTTCCGGCAAAAGAAGAGAATGCGATCTATATCAGCTCCGGTACCTGGTCGTTAATGGGAATCGAGAGAAAGAATGCGGATACGACGAAGGCAAGCATGGAGGCGAACTTCACGAATGAGGGCGGTTATGACCATCGCTTCCGCTACCTGAAGAATATCATGGGACTGTGGATGATTCAGTCCGTAAGAAGAGAGTACGGCAAGGCATTTTCATTCGCAGAGCTTTGCGAGATGGCTGCAAAAGAGGACTCCTTCCCGTCCAGAGTGGATGTGAATGACCAGAGCTTCCTCGCTCCGGAGAGCATGCTCTATGCGATTATGGACTATTGTAAGAGGACCGGACAGAAGATCCCTGTGAATCCCGGTCAGGTTGCGGCGGTCATTTATCAGAGTCTTGCGGAGAGCTATGCACAGACGGTAAAAGAGATCGAAGCGCTTACCGGTAAGACCTATGAGGCAATCTATATCGTAGGCGGCGGTTCGAACGCATCGTATCTGAACGCGCTGACCGCGAAGGCGACGGGCAAGAAGGTATATGCAGGCCCGGGGGAAGCAACTGCCATCGGTAATATTCTGGCACAGATGCTCGGCGATCACGTATATGCGACGATTCAGGAAGCAAGAGACGCGGTATACCGTTCGTTCGAGATCAGGGAAGAGAAAGAAGCATAATGATTATAAAGCCGTGGAAAGCGGCGGAAGGAGAGGAATATATGACAACATTAGAAAGATACCTGGACGCGAAAGAAAGATATGCGGCGATCGGCGTTGATACCGATGCGGCGTTAAAGGCGCTGGCAGCAGCTCCCATTTCCATGCACTGCTGGCAGGGCGATGACGTAGGAGGCTTTGACAGAGACGGCGCTCTGACCGGCGGAATTCAGGCAACCGGCAATTATCCCGGAAAAGCAAGAACTCCAGAGGAGCTGATGGCCGACATCGACAAGGCGCTCAGCCTGATTCCCGGTACTCACAGAATCAATCTGCATGCAAGCTACGCAATCTTTAAGGACGGCGAGTTCGCAGACAGAGACGAATTAAAGCCCGAGCATTTTGCTGCGTGGGTTGAATTCGCAAAGGAGAGAGGCCTTGGCCTTGACTTCAATCCGACCTATTTTTCCCATCCGAAGGCAAGTGAATTCACCTTATCGAGCCCCGACGAGGATATCCGCCAGTTCTGGATTCGCCACGGCCAGGCCTGCATCCGGATTGCGGAGTATTTTGCAACCGAGCTTGGAACACCCTCCCTTGTAAATATCTGGATTCCGGACGGCTTTAAGGATATTCCCGCTGACAGAACCGCTCCGAGAGCAAGATTAAAGGATTCCCTCGATCAGATCCTTTCCATCGACTACGATAAGTCGAAGGTATATGTTGCGGTAGAGTCCAAGGTATTCGGAATCGGAATGGAGTCCTACACCGTAGGTTCCCACGAGTTCTACATGAACTATGCGGCGAAGAACGATATCCTGTGCCTGCTCGATAACGGTCATTATCATCCGACCGAGGTAGTATCGGACAAGATTCCGGCTATGCTCTTATTCTCCGATAAGCTGGCGCTTCACGTAACGAGAGGCGTACGCTGGGACAGTGACCATGTTGTAATTTTCGACGATGAGACCAAGGAGATCGCAAAGGAGATCGTAAGAAATAATGCGATTGACCGCGTATTAATCGGACTCGACTTCTTCGACGCAAGCATTAACCGTATTTCCGCATGGGTTGTTGGTATGAGAAGTATGCAGAAGGCTCTTCTCTACGCGCTGCTGACTCCGAACGAGAAGCTGGCAGCGATGCAGAACGACGGGGAGTTCACGGAGCTGATGGTGCTTCAGGAGGAGCTGAAGTTCTATCCGTTCGGCGATGTATGGAACTATTTCTGCGAGATCAACCATGTTCCCCAGAAGGAAGACTGGTTCGCAGAGGTAAAGAAGTATGAGAATGAGGTCCTGGTGAACAGAAAGTAAAAAACAATAGGCTCCATGGCGTTCGGCATGATGCAGGGCGCGGAAATGGAACCGTCAGAAGCCTGCCGTGTTCACGGTGTCAGTACGGGAACGTCAAGACATCGGGAACGCGGCAGGCTTTGCTGCGTTCCCGACAGGGCTGCAGGAATTCCCATTGCAGCCCGCGAGCGATACAGGATAGAAGAACTATTTGTACAAATGGAAATAATGTGATATGATACGAACAGGGCAGAGCTCTGCCAATATTGGAATACAAAGGAGAACCCATTCATCATGGAAGATACCGCACTGAAAATATCCAAAAAGACATTTCTTACCTCCCTCATCATCCTTCTCGCATTAATGCTGTTCGCAGGAGTTCTGACACAGATTCTGCCGCAGGGCAGCTATGTACGGGAGATCGCAGATGGCAGAGAGGTTGTAGCAGCAGACTCTTATACCGTAACGGAGGATGGCGAACGACTTCCCTTCTGGAAAGTATTTACTGCGCCGTTCCTTGTCTTATTCAGCTCCGACGGCGTTACGGTGCTTGGAATTATCCTGTTTTTGATGGTGATCAGCGGGGATATCGCGCTGTTGAATCAAAGCGGTGTTATGGCCTATTCGATGCAGCGGATTGTGGAGAAGAACCGCGGCAGGCGATATCGCATGCTGTTTGTGGCAACCTTTATCTTCATGGCGTTCGGCGCGTTCGTGGGTGTATTTGAAGAGAGCGCGACACTTGCGCCGTTCGCAGTGGCTCTGGCGACCGCGATGGGGTGGGACGCACTGGTGGGCCTCGGAATGAGCATGCTTGCGGCGGGCTTTGGATTCGCAGCGGCTATCAGCAATCCGTTTACGTTAAGCATCGCGCAGGAGCTTGCAGGACTTCCGATCTATTCCGGATTCGGGTTCCATGTGGTCAGCTTCCTTGTGATCTATCTGATACTCGCAGGGTTTTTGTATCATTATGCAAGATCCATCGACGGAAGAGCGGAGATGAAGCGCTCCGGACAGGACAAAGACACCCGGGAAAGTGCGCGGCAGGACAAAGCCGGGATCGGCCGGGGGGAGCGCGCCGTATCGAAGGAAGAGGAGTCCCGTATGCGTTTTGCCATGCACATTTTCCTTGCTGCAATCGGTCTGGTAGTCGCGGTGGTGCTGCTCGGAATTCTGATTCCGGCGGTTGCATCGAACGCATTGGTGCTGATGCTGCTTCCGATGACGGTCGGAAGTGTACTTGCGGCAAAGAAGGCCGGACTCGTAAAGGCAGGAAAGCAGTTTGTTCTTGGAATTACAGGAATGCTTCCGGGAGTTGTCATGATTTTAATGGCCTCAAGCGTAAAATTAATTGTGCAGGAGGGCGGAATTCTGGATACGATTCTGTACTATGTATCCGGGGCGGCGCAGAAGGTCGGCGGAGCGGGAAGCTTATTCTTAATCTACGGATTAATCCTAATATTGAATTTCTTCATCGCGTCCGGTTCTGCAAAGGCGTTCTTAGTGATTCCGATTATTGCGCCGCTTGCGGATCTGGTCGGGATTACAAGGCAGACCGCGGTAATTGCGTACTGCTTCGGAGACGGATTCTCGAATGTCCTATATCCGACGAATCCGGTGCTGCTCATCTGCCTCGGTATGACCGCGGTATCCTATGGAAAATGGGTGAAATGGACCTGGAAGCTTCAGGCAGTTGTGCTTGTAGTATCAGGAGCCCTTTTATATGCGGCATATGCGCTGCAGCTCGGGCCATTTTAAACATGTGTGCCGGGAGCGCATAAGAAAAACGAGGGTGCGGTGGCCGTTCGCAGCTGCAGAGAAAGCAGGAGAAAGTTGTTCTTGTGTATTTTTCCAAAATATGATAAGCTGATATCTGCGGGGCAGTAACGCATTAACGCGCGAACTGACGCGGAAAGAACAGAGACGTGGAATCAGAATACGAACAGACAATAGAGAAAGGCAGGAGACAGACAATGATTAGAATTGGAATTGCAGGATATGGCAATCTTGGAAAGGGCGTGGAGCTTGCAGTCCGTCAGAACCCGGATATGGAGCTGGTTGGAGTATTTACAAGAAGAGCGCCGGAGAGCGTTGCGCTTATGACGCCCGGAGTGAAGGTGTATTCTCTTTCGGATGCGGAGAAGTTAAAGGATCAGATCGACGTTATGATCTTATGCGGCGGAAGCGCTACGGATCTTCCGAAGCAGACGGCAGAGCTTGCGGCAATGTTCAATGTCGTGGACAGCTTTGATACGCATGCGAAGATTCCGGAGCATTTTGCAGCGGTGGACGCTGCGGCAAAGGCAGCAGGAAAGATTGCCATCATATCCGCCGGCTGGGATCCGGGAATGTTCTCGCTGAATCGTATCTACAGCGAAGCGATTCTGCCGGTCGGCAGTACATATACCTTCTGGGGACGCGGCGTAAGCCAGGGGCATTCGGACGCGATCAGACGTGTGGAAGGCGTAAAGGATGCAAGACAGTATACGGTTCCGGTTCCGGAGGCACTGGAATCCGTGCGCGCGGGAGAGAATCCTGTGCTGACGACCAGACAGAAGCATACCAGAGAATGCTACGTTGTAGCGGAGGAGGGTGCAGATCTGGAAAAGATTGAGAAGACGATTAAAGAGATGCCGAATTATTTCGCAGATTATGATACCACCGTTACCTTCATCTCGCAGGAAGAGCTGAACGAGAAGCACGGCGGAATTCCGCATGGCGGTTTTGTCATCCGCAGCGGTGAGACCGCTTCGGGGAAGAAGCATGTGATTGAATATTCTCTGAAGCTGAATTCGAATCCGGAATTCACTTCGAGCGTGCTGACGGCCTGCGCGAGAGCGGCATACCGCATGAAGGCAGAGGGAATGAAGGGCTGCAAGACGGTATTTGATATTGCGCCGTCTTATTGGTCGGCAAAGAGCCCGGAGGAACTGAGAAAAGAACTTCTGTAACGGCGGCCCTGCGGTCTGCTGAGGCAGAAGGCGTTGGAAAAGGAGAATGGAGTTTGATATGCAGATTTGTTCGCTGAGCATTCGTAATTTCAGAACGATCCGTCAGCTAACGATCGGGGCGATTGAGGACGCCATGATTGTTGTGGGCAAGAATAACACCGGCAAGAGTACCATACTTGCGGCAATTCTTGCGGCGGTGGGAGAGTATTCGGTGGAGCCGGAGGATTTCACGGAAGAAGGCAGCAACATTGAGATCGGAATCTCGCTAAAATTCACGAAGGTCGATTTGGAAAGCTTCCGTCAGCTGGGACTTGTGAGCAAATATAAGCGCGAAGAGGTGTGGACAAAGGACTTTTATTCCAAGCTTCCGTCTTTAAAGGAGAATATCCTCACCTTTACTTTTGTCGCGAATCAGGATGGAAAGATTCGCTATGACGACGGCTATAAGAAGCATAACCCGTACATCCCTCAGGTGCTGCCCAGAATTCGTTTTATCGGCCATGACAGGAAGATTGCGGACCTGGAAGAAGAGATTCTGTTATCGCAGGATCGAAAGGCACTTGCCGGGCTTCGGGAGAATACCTGTATGTTCGACCGCACCAAGCGTTGCAAGGAATGCTTCCAGTGCTACGGGGTCATTGCGAAGAAGCCGGCGGAGGAGTTGAGCGTATTAGAGGCCGCAAAGCTTTTGGAGTACAAGATCTATCATCTGAATCTGGATTCGATGTCCGAGAAGATGAACCGTTATTTTCACAAGAACAACGGGAACGCGCAGGATATTAACTATTCGATTGAGTTCGATTTTGACGCAATGGTGAATGTGAAGACCTCTGTGATTCACAAGATTCGCGGAACCGAGGAACCGGTTGGGAACGCGGGCGCCGGAACCAAGAGTATCTACATCCTTTCTCTGCTGGAGGCATATGCGGAGGATGCGAATTCGGTATCCAGCATTATTATGATGGAGGATCCGGAGATCTACCTGCATCCGCAGATGCAGAAGGTAGCCAGCGAGATTCTGTACCGCCTTTCAAAGAAGAATCAGGTGATATTCTCAACCTATTCGCCGAATATGATCTTCAACTTCACCTCCGGTCAGTTAAAGCAGGTGGTACTGGATCAGAATTACAACACGACGGTCAGAGAGGATGCCGATATCGACGAGATTCTGGATGATTTGGGATACTCTGCGAACGATTTGATGAACGTAAGCTTTCTCTTTCTCGTGGAAGGCAAGCAGGACAGAAGCCGCCTTCCCCTGCTTTTGGAGCAGTATTATTCCGAGATATACGATGAAGAAGGCAGGCTCGCCCGAATCGCAATTATCTCGACCAACAGCTGTACGAACATCAAGACATATGCCAATCTGAAATATATGAACCAGCTCTACATAAAGGATCAGTTCCTGATGATCCGCGACAGCGACGGCAAGGACCCGCAGATGCTGACCAATCAGCTGTGCAGCTACTATCGGGACAGGGCAAAGGCCGATCAGGGAACGATTCCGAGAGTAACGCCGCGCAACGTTTTGATCCTGAAATACTATTCGTTCGAGAATTATTTTCTGGATCCGGCCGTTATGGCCGAGATTGGGGTCGTGCGTTCCGAGCAGGCGTTCTATGATATCCTTTATGACAGATACCGGCAGTATCTGTATAAGCTATCGAGCTTCCAGAAGCTGTGCGCGGAGAAGAAGCTCCGAATCCGTTCTGCGAAGGATATCAGGGAGAATATGGAGCTGATCCGCATCTACGTCCGCGGACACAACCTGTACGATATCTTTTATGGACGCTACAAGGGAGAACGGGAGACGGAGATCTTAAAGCAGTACATCGCGGCGGCTCCAAGAAGCACCTTTGCGGATATTTTAGAGGCGATTGACAAGTTCGTGTATTTTGACAGCCGGAAGTATAATCGTTAATTTTATAACAGATAAATTAATAAAATGTATTGACTTTTTGCTCATCTCGATCTATAGTGTTCCTATTGAAAGATGAGCTGAAAGCAGCGAATAATCGAATAGAGACGTGTGCAGAACGAGCAGTCTGTGCCGAATATATAAAAGGAAAGGGCCTTTGTGACGGAGGTCTTTTCCTTTTTTAGTGCAAGAAAGGAGAGAAGAGAATGAAAGTATGTGTATATGGATCAAGAGAAGACGAGATGGGATACTACGAAAACAGGGAGAGAGAATTCAATTTTCAGCTTACCTTTACCGAAAAAATGCTGACACCGGATACGGTGGAGCTTGCGAAGGGGTGTACAGCCATCGTAATCGTAACCGCATGCAGGATTGATGCAAATATGGCGGCGCTGTTAAAAGAAGCAGGAGTAAAATATATCGCATCCCGCGCGGCAGGAACAGATCACATGGATCTGGATGCAATCGCGGCAAATGGATTAAAGGCCGCAAGCGTTCCGTTCTATTCTCCATCGGCGATTGCCGAGCATACGATGCTGTTAACTCTGGCACTTCTTCGTAATCTGAAACGGGAGATGATGCATGTACAACGCAGCTGCTTTACTCTCGATAATATCAGAGGACGTGAGCTTGGAAATATGACCGTCGGCGTGATCGGAACCGGACGAATCGGAGAGAGAACGATTCAGCTGCTCAGTGGATTTGGCTGCCGAATTCTCGCATATGATATCTATGAAAAGGAATCGGTCAAGAAGCTTGCGTGCTATGCACCGTTGGATGAATTATACGCACAGAGTGATATTTTGATTCTGCATTGTCCGCTCACGAAGGAGAATTATCACATGATTAATTATGAGTCGCTGGTTCAGTTAAAGGACGGTGTGCTCATCGTAAATACCGCAAGAGGCGGCCTGATTGATCACAGAGCGCTTTTGGATGCGCTGAACGGAGGCAAGGTTGCCGGCTTTGCATTCGATGTATACGAGAATGAGAGCGCCTTTATGCGAAAGGATCTGGAGGGAGCAGAGGTTGACGACCCGATCTTTAACGCACTGATTGCGAAAGCAAAGGTTCTGTTCACTTCGCATATGAGCTTCTATACGGATACGGCGATTGAAAATATGATTCAGACAACGCTTGAGAACTTAAGAGAATACAGCCTTACGGGAAGCTGTAAAAATGAGCTGACCAGGTAAGACGGTAAATGAAACCGAAAGCAGGCCGGGGGCCCCGGCTGGATGGCGGGGCTTCGGAAGCAGATTCAGCCAAATACGACAAAAGAACTTCAGCGAGTGTGTTCAATAAAAGGAGGAAATGGATATATGGAATGGAGTTATGACATTTACCAGGGAGCAAAACGGGTGCAGAGACTGGAATCCTCGCCGATCCGCACGATTCTTGATAAAGCGGCGGCGCTGAGAGCAGAGGGCTTCCGCGTGATTCCGTTCTCGGCGGGAGAGCCGGACTTTAACACGCCGGAGGATATCAAGCAGGCGACGATTCAGGCATTGAATGAGAATTATACCCACTACGGTTCTAATAGAGGACTTCCGAAGCTTCGGGAGAATATCGCTGCGATGGCGAAGGAGGAGATCGGAATTGAGTACCGGCCGGAGGACGAGGTATATGTGACATCAAGCGGCGCGGAGGCCTTGAATAACGCGATCCTTTCTTTTGTGGACGAGGGCGATGAGGTCATTATCTTTTCCCCTGCGTTCGTAAGCTACAAGAATTTGGTTAAGTTCGCGGGCGGCACGGTCATTGATATTCCGCTCAAAAAAGAGAACCATTTCCAGATTGACCTGGATGAGGTGAGCGGAAAGATTACCTCCAGGACCAAGATGATCATTATCAACAACCCCAATAACCCGACCGGGGCGGTGTACGAGAAGAAGACACTGGCGCGCCTGTGCAAGCTTGCGGTCCGCCGCAATATCCTGGTTCTGTCGGATGAGATGTACAGCCGCCTGACCTACGGAGGCGCGAGGTTCCATTCGATTGCGTCCTTCCCGGAGATGAAGGAGCGTTCGATTATCGTCAACGGATTCTCCAAGACCTATGCGATGACCGGATGGAGACTCGGTTATATTCTGACGGACGCCCGCCTCGGTAAATGTATTATCAAGACGCATCAGTATTCCACAACCTGTTCACCGACCTTCTTACAGGTTGGACTTGCGAACGCGATGTTCTCGGAGAAGACAAAGCAGGAGACGGAGTGCATGATTGCGGAATTCGCGAAGAGAAGGCTTGTCATGCTCGAAGGGATTGCGGCGATACCGAAGCTCTCCTGTGTGGAGCCAAACGGAGCCTTTTATATCATGGTTGATGTAAGTCAAACCGGATTATCTGGCGAGGAATTCGCGGCAAAGCTTCTGGAGGAAGAAAAGGTTGCGGCGGTTCCAGCGGTTGGACTTGGAAGCGGCTGTCCGGAATTCGTACGGTTCTCGTTCGCAGCATCCATGGAGGATATCGAAGAGGGATTAAAACGGCTTGCGGCGTTTTGTGAAAGATTATCGTGAAAAAATGGATCAACGCGTACTTTTTCACGTGCAGATTTGTGCAGGAAAGAATGCCTTGCGGCTGGAACTTACAAGCTGTCGGCGGAAAGGGAGACCATTATGGAAAAATTATTAGTTACTTCAGCAGAATATGCGAAAGCCAACAGAGCTTATACAGACGAGGTTGTCACACATTATCAGGCAGAGGTTATTTACAACACGAAAAAAGGAGCGATGGACGAGGAAGCCCTGATTCAGACCATTAACGCGGAACAGATCACGGGACTTTTAGTATATTCCAGCTCCGATGAGGTAACGGGACACGTGTTAAAGAGCTGTCCGACGCTTCGTGCAATCTCAAGGCATGGCGTCGGAATGGAGAATATCGACGTTAATACCGCAAAGAGCCTGGGAATGGCGGTGGTCAACACCTCGAATGCGCATGACTATGAGGCCGTTGCAGATCTGGTTTTAGCGGATATGCTTGCGATTGCAAGAAAAGTACCGGCCTTTGATAAGGCACTTAAGGGAGGCGAGTGGAACCGGATTCCGGCTTCGAACGTCTGGGGAAAGACGCTTGGAATCATCGGTTACGGAAGAATCGGAAAGGCGGTTGCGGACAGGGCAAAAGCATTCCGTATGAAGATTGTGGCAGCAAGCTCGAGGGGCGGAAGCATCGCCGGACTGCCGGAGGATATCGAGGAGCTATCAAAGGAAGAGCTGCTTGCGAAGAGCGATTTCGTATCCCTGCACTGCAGACTGACGGATGAGACGAGAGGCTTAATCGGAGAGAAGGAGCTTCGCTCCATGAAATCCTCGGCCTATCTGATTAACACCGGCCGCGCGGGACTTGTGGATGCCAATGCGCTGCTTACCGCCGTAAAGGAAGGCTGGATCGCGGGCGCGGCAACGGATGTATTTGAGAAGGAGCCGACGACGGACGATCCGCTGATTACAGCAAAGCTTGATAACCTGTTAGTGACTCCGCACGTCGGAATCTACACCGAAGAGACCCTGAGGGAGATTGATATCCTTGCGATGGAGAATTTATTATTTGCACTTTCGGAACAAAAATAATACAATAAAGAAAAAAGACTGACTTGAAAGAGAAGAAGATGATGAATATAATAAATGCAGGAAGGAAGGCGCAATGATGACGCAGAAGGAACTGACAGAATTAAATATCGGACAGAATCTCGACTGGTTAATGAATCTGGACCCGAGAGGCTACGGAGTATGTAGAATTCTCTATGACGCCGCAAGAAAGGAGACCGGGGAGCCGCTTGCCATGCACGCGGCAAAGCTGCTGTGTGACACGGTGAAGGAAGGGGATCTGGTGTACATCCTGACAGGCTTTGTGCTGCTTGATCATAAGCAGGCGGAGATGGACGGAATCATCGGTTCCATGCTGTTAGCACGTGCACTTGCCCTTGGACTTGGGGCCAAGCCGATTATTGTATGCCCGGAGGAGAACAAAAAGGCAGTACAAAATCTTTCTTACATAGCGGGCCTTCACCTGTATGAGGATTTGAATGATGTAAAGACGATTCCGGTATCCATGGGAGTCGTTACCTTTACAAAAGACAAGGAAAAAGCGGATGCACAGGCGGATGAACTGCTGCGCGGGGCGATGCCGGCAGCTGTGCTTGCAATCGAGTGTCCCGGAGCCAACAGCGTCGGAGTCTACCACAACGCGACCGGAAAAGATGTGACGGAGCTGGAAGCAAAAAGCGATATCTTATTTGTAAAGCTGAAGGAGGCCGGGGTCTTAAATATTGCAATCGGTGACCTTGGAAATGAGCTCGGAATGGCAAGAATTGCAGGACAGCTTGAGAACTACGTCCCCTATGCGGGAAAGGATGCGTGTGCGTGCGGCTGCGGAGGGGGAATCGCTTCTGCGGCCGCGGCGGATCACGTGATCACGGCGACAGTATCCGACTGGGGATGCTACGCGCTCATTGCGGCAATCGCCTACTTAAAAGGTGACCTGGATATCATGCATGACGGCGTTCTCGAGGAGGAGGCAGTCAGAACCGCGTCGAAGAGCGGAATGATCGATATGTACGGCTGGCTGATTCCCGCGATCGATGGATTTGACGTTGCAATTAACAAGCTGATTGTCGACCTGATGCGTCAGTGTATCTCCTATGCGCCGAAGCTGACCGAAAAATGCAGGCACTGGTTTGACGGTGTTATTGCAAAAGGATTTTTTGATACCTATCAGGGATAGAAAAAATAATTGTGTGCCGGGAGGCCAAAATCAGAGGCTGGCCGGCAGGAAAAAGGTGTTGGTATGGTAAAATTTTTGCCCGCCGGAGAGTGCGCTCTGGCAGTGGAATGTGGAAATGAGATTAACGAATCAATCAATCGGCAGGTGCGGGCTCTGTATGATCAGATACAGAAGGGGCAGCTTCGCGGAGTGACGGAAGCGGTTCCTACGTTCCGTTCCCTCCTGGTCTACTACGACCCTTGCGTGATATCCTATGGAAGGCTGGTAAGAAAGCTGAAGCGTCTGGTAAAGAAGGCCGGAGATATCCGGGAGACACAGCCTGTGATATACGAGATTCCGGTCTGCTACGGCGGCGGGTACGGAGAAGATTTGGCGTATGTCGCGGAGCATGCGGGAATTACCGAGGAAGAGGTAATCCGGCGCCACTGCGGACGGGATTATCGAATCTACATGCTGGGATTCCTGCCGGGCTTCCCGTATCTGGGAGGAATGGACGAGTCCATTGTTACGCCAAGGCTTCAGAATCCCAGAACCCGGATTCCGGCCGGTTCCGTCGGAATTGGAGGAAAGCAGACCGGGATCTATCCGATCGATTCTCCCGGAGGCTGGCAGCTGATTGGCCGGACGCCCCTTGTTCTTTACGATCCGAACCGAGAGTCCCCGATCCTGTATCAGGCGGGAGATTATATCCGGTTCTGTCCGGTATCGTCGGAGGAATATGAGCGGCTGAAAAAGGAAGCGGAGGCCGGAAGGCTTACCGTTACAACCGCGAAGGGAGGTGTCCGGAATGGGGATTAAGGTAATATCATCCGGTTCTCTTACGACCGTTCAGGATTTGGGAAGACCGGGATATCAGGCAATGGGCTTTTCCGTATCCGGAGCCCTGGATAAAAGAAGCGCCCGAATCGCGAACCTGCTTGCAGGCAATGACGAGGGGGCGGCCCTTCTGGAGATGACGCTGATGGGCGGCATCTTTGAATTCGAGGAAGATACGGTATTTGCGCTGACCGGCGCGGATATGGGAGCGGAATTGAACAAAGAACCGGTGATGCGTTATTCGGCTGTATTCGCAAAGGCAGGAGATACGCTGGCGTGCGGATTTACGAAGCTTGGGCTTCGCGGCTATCTCGCATTCGGCGGCGGAATTGACGTGCCGGCGGTAATGGGAAGCTGTTCGACGAATCTTCGCGTGAAGCTTGGCGGATATGAAGGAAGAGCGTTGAAGGCCGGAGATGTCCTGCCTGTGAATGCGGAGGGAAGGAAGAAGGCCGTGGCCGGAGCTTTTGGGGGAAGAGGAATGATGGCACCCGGTTCCGGAAGCAGGGCCGCAGAGCTTTTGGAGGAAGCCGCACGGTTTGAGAACCGGATTAAAGGCGGAGCCTGTGTACTCCGGGTTGTGCCGGGACCGCAGGAAGAGTACTTTACGGAAAAAGGAATTCGGACCTTTTATTCGACTCCTTACCAGATTACGCCGGATTCCGACCGGATGGGCTGCAAGCTGAAAGGCGAGGCAGTGGAATATAAGGACAGTGTGGATATTATTTCCGATGGAATCGCGCTTGGAGCGATTCAGATTCCGTCCGGCGGACAGCCGATTATTATGCTCAGCGATCGTCAGACGACCGGCGGTTATGCGAAGATCGGAACCGTGATCGCCGCGGATATTGAAGCGCTGGTGCAGAATACGATTGGCGGCAGGGTGACATTTGAACGGGTATCGGTAAAAGAAGCCGCGAAGATCTATCGTGCAGAGGAAAAAGAGAGGAAGAAGATAGCAGCGAGACTTGGCGGAAAGAGATAGAGAATGCGGCTGAGACAGGTCTGCCCGCAGGAATTGGAAGAAAGGAAGGAGAATATGGCTATGGAGCTTGAGAAGCTTTCACCCGCCGAAGTGCGGAGGAAAATCAGAAATGGAGAAATTACAGGTCAGACCTCCGGAATGTGTCCGGGCTACGCACAGGCGAATCTGGTTATTCTTCCGAAGGATTTGGCGTATGACTTTTTATTATTTACGCAGAGGAATCCTGCCTCCTGTCCGGTACTGGAAGTATCGGATGTCGGTTCGAGGAGTCTGCGCTACATGGCAAAGGACGCGGATATCGCAAGAGATATTCCCAAATACCGCGTATACGAAAAAGGCGTGCTGACAGGAGAATATACGGATATCTCTTCGATGTGGAGGGATGATTTTGTAAGCTTCCTGATCGGCTGCAGCTTTTCGTTCGAATCGGCCCTTTTAGAGGCGGGAGTTCCGGTGCGCCAGATTGAGGAGCACTGCAATGTGCCGATGTATCTGACGAACATCGAATGTGAGCCCGCCGGAATCTTTCACGGGAAGATGGTGGTAAGTATGCGGCCGATGCCCTATAATAAAGTGATAAAGGCAGTCACGGTAACCGCAGGGATGCCAAGAGTGCACGGAGCACCGATACATATCGGAGATCCTGCGGTTATCGGAATTACGGACATCGACCGTCCGGATTTTGGAGATATGGTAATCATCAAAGAGGGAGAGGTTCCGGTATTCTGGCCGTGCGGAGTGACGCCGCAGTCTGCCGTGATGAGTGCGAAGCCGGACATTGCGATTACACATTCCCCGGGACATATGTTCATAACGGATGTGAAGAATGTGGAGCTGAAAAGCTGATAACGGAGCATTACAAAGCAAAAAAGAATGAGCCGGGTGGTGGGCCTCTGCAAGAAGGGGACAAAAGACCGGCAGAAATGAGAGGTTATCTATGTACTCGGTAGATTTGAATTGCGATTTGGGCGAGAGCTTTGGACGGTATACGCTGGGACTGGACGATCAGGTACTTCCCCTCATATCCTCCGCAAATATCGCCTGCGGATATCATGCCTCCGATCCGGAGGTTATGGCAAAGACCGTTGCCAATGCGGCCGCCTGCGGAATCGGCATCGGCGCGCATCCGGGATTCCCGGATCTGATGGGCTTCGGACGCAGGAACATGAACGTGTCTGAGTCGGAAGCAAAGGCATATATGTTATATCAGCTTGGCGCGCTTTCCGCGTTCTGTAAGGCAAAGGGCGTTAAGATGTCGCATGTTAAGCCGCACGGCGCGCTCTATAACATGGCTGCAAAGGATGCAAAGCTTGCGAAAGCACTTTGTGAGGCGGTAAAAGAATTCGATCCGGACTTAATCTTTCTTGGACTATCGGGAAGTGAGATGTTAAAGGCGGCGAAGGAGCTTGGCTTAAAAGCCGCAAGCGAGGTATTTGCGGATCGGGCGTATGAAGAGGATGGAACCCTAAGGGCAAGAAGCAAGGAAGGTTCCATGATTACGGATGAAGACCTGGCAATCAGCAGAGTAGTCCGAATGGTAAAAGAAGGAAAGGTCGCCGCGATTACCGGAAAGGACATTGCGATCCAGGCCGATTCGATCTGCGTACACGGCGACGGGGAAAAGGCGCTCGCATTCGTTCAGAAGATTCGAAGGGCGCTGGAGGCGGAAGGAATTCGGATTGCGCCGTTATCTGAGATTGTGTAAGCTTGAATTTTGAGATGTGAAAGGGATAAGCTGTACCCCGGCAGTTAGGCACAGAAAAAGAGGCCGTGCCTAACTGCCGGGGTATGGTTCGTTATCTCATTTGTTATTCATATGCGTACCGATGTATCTGTTACGAACTGCCGTTGGGGTAGTTAGTTATTTAGATATACAAATCCCCAATTTGCTGGCTAATCAAAGTATCCTTTATATTCAACTTTATATGGACTGTCCGGGAATAAGTACCGGTGCAATTCAATAAAATAGTCATCAGTCATGCTGGCGATAAAGTCTACTACCAGCTGGTTTGGTTCGGTAGATTCATAAGGCATCTGCCGCGGATAATAGGACCGGTTTACATAATCAATATGATGGATATAAATAGGTGACATTTTATTTTGCCTTTTTAAATCCTCTAACAGCTGGTCGTAGATTTCTTCCATCATTGGCTTGATATTTGTGTCAACTTTGGTCATATTAGCAGCGCTTGCATAGATATTAAAATAATTATCTACTTTAGCAACTTTTAGCGCTTGGAAGTGCTGAGAATCCATTTTAATATATGGTTTGCCGTAACTGTTTTCGATGATATTTACTACCAGATTGTTAATCATTTCTGCATTGATGGAGCCGATGCCTTTGTCGATAAAGGCTTCTTCATCAACCAAATTGAGTCTGATAGCATCCTGACGGTCTTTTCCTACGTAAGCAATGATGTCGGCAATACGCACGACACAACCTTCTAAGGTGGAAGGAAGAATACTGTTTGCATAGGACCAGTCAGTGTAGCATTGTTCTATCATTTCGTCGAATTCATCAAAACTTCTTTGAGGTACGGGCTGGTAGCCTTCTTGCTCGAACTCGCCATTATGGCAGGCAATGCCGTCCAGTGTTTGAAGACTTATGTTAAATGGAAAAATTTTGTCTAATACCCGGACGGAGTGTATGTTATGGCAAAAATGTCTTCCGGTGTGGGCATGATAAATTTCATTTAAATAAGATTCTCCGGAATGGGAGAATGGTGTGTGACCGATATCGTGTCCGAGAGCAATTGCTTCAATTAAATCCAAATTCAGGTTTAGTGCGGCGCCGATAGTTCTGGCAATGCGGGATACTAACTGAACATGCAGGCTGCGTCTAGTGACATCATCGTTTTTAACAAGGGAAAATACCTGGGTCTTGTCCGTGTAGCGGTTATAATAAGGACAGTGTAGGATTTTGTCTATATCATGAACAAATGGCGGACGCCAAATAGAGGCCTTGTCCCTATGGGAAGCAACTCGCCGAATGATGTTATTACTGTTAAATCCTAATTTTGGTGAGGTTCCCTCTGCACGGTCGGCTTCAATTTTGAGGGAGACCTCGTCAGACAGAATTTCATATTTTGGTTGCATAGAATCACCCCTTCTTTGAGATGTAATAAATGTTGCTTAGGAATTTTTGCAGCTCTGCCAGGGCAGAGTACTATGCTACATTATACATTAAAGTGGAGCATATAGCAACGGATTTTTTAGAGATAGCAATTGGTGGTTTGAAATGCGGAATGATTGTGTAGAAATTATCAGCGACAACTTTTTTATTGGAGAGAATAATGTTATGTTGATTAAAATGGGTTGATTTTTTGAAGATAATTTTGTAAAAAGATATTAGAGCGGAAAAGTCGGCAGATAAGGGGAAATTTTCCATAGGGTAAGTACGATAATTAAGGTTTCAAGATATTGTGATAATTATTTTAGAAAGTTTTATAAATCGATTAACCAATACGTTTTTGCCAACACTATATAAGTGAAAGCTTTCAAAACAAAGGAGAACACATATGACCGACAAACAAGCATCGGAGCTGCTGTCCGAAAATCTGACGTCTATCTATGGCTACGCTTTTTCAAAGCTCTATGATAAGGATAAGGTAGATGAGCTGGCATCTGAAATCGTATATGAGATTATTTCTTCAGCGCATAAGCTTCGAAATGAAGAAGCCTTTTGGGGATTTGCATGGAAAATCGCAGAATATACGTTCCGCCGTTTTATCCGCAAGAACGAGCTTGCCGCACAGAATGCAGAGCTGACGGAAGAGAATATCGGGGTGTACGACCTTTCGCCCGAACAGAAATACATACAAAAGCCTGCGACACTGAAAAGTCAGTGCGGAGATATTGCAAAACTTCATCATAGGCTTGATGTTGCAGCATTTTTGCTGGAAAATCTTATCAATGAAAACAAATTGATTGTTCCTAACGAAAGAGTACCTCTTTGTGTGTGGGGAGTTAAAATGTAAAAAAATCTGCTTATAGTAACTATTAGCGTTTGTAAAGAACTGCCGAGAACGATCAAGTATGATCACTCTCAGCGGTTCTTCTTATGTACAATTATTATTAATAGCCCATTGTCCCGGAAATGGATTCATCATTTTTTACAATAACTGCGCCGCAGCGTATTCTAAGACATGTAGCTCTTTTGGATACTACATCTGCCAAATCCAAGTAATAATTTACTTTGTCTCGTCTTTCCATGGTTTGTCCTCCGTACATTGTGCTTTGTCGGTTTGCTTACCAACGGTGTAAATTCTTTTCGAATTTATCGAGATAGGCCTGATTTAATTCGTCCGGTGTAATCTGATAGCAGAGCATGACATCATTAAAGAACATTAGTGTATCGCACATTTCTTCTACAAAGTGTTTTCTTGTTTCTTCATCCTGCATAATGCGGTCATCGCCCTGTTTTTTTATAACATCGGCCATTTCGCCGGCTTCGATTATCATGTATAGAATACGGTCTCGTCCGACTTCCGGACATAATTCCTGCCATTTTCCTTTATGTTTTTCCTGAAATTTCTTTTGTAAATCCTGCATGGTTTCAAAATCAAGTCCCATGGTACGGTCCTCCTTTATCTGGCTCTGAATTTGCTTGGGGTAATATTATAATATTGCTTAAATACACGATTAAAGGTGTGTTGATTCTCAAAACCGGATTCCATGCAGATATAGGTTATGGTATGGTCTGTAGTTCTGATTAGCTTTGCCGCGTAATCTAAACGAATCCGGTTGATGTATTCATTAAAGCTAATGTGTAGTGTTTTGGAAAACACCCGGGATATCTGGAATTTACTAACACCAAGTTCCTTGGACAACGAATCTAAACTAAGCGGTTCCTGAAAATGGAGCACAATATAGTTTAACAGCCGGTTTGCCAGAGCAGGTGATGAGTTAACATCCGTAGTAAGAAGAGGGAGTTGTGGTATTGTGCGTCCCAGAACGAGATGTAAAAAGGCCTTTTGGATATTGATGTCCTTTTCCGTGTGCCTGTCTTCTTCTAAACGTTTTAGAGCATATAAAACGTCAGAGTGCAATTCTTTATGTGTTAGAATTGGATTGCTTGGAATGGACTTGAAAAAGTATTGGGAAAACTCCGGAAGCAGTTCTGTTTCACAACTGATAAGCAGATTTTCCGAGATGTTTCCCTCTTCTGTGTAATAGCCATGTACCTGGTTCGGGAAAATAATAGCTAACGAACCGGCAGGCATGTCATAATCCTTGTCATCAATTATGATATTTAATAGACCTGCGTTGACATAGACCAGTTCAACAGCGTTATGCAAGTGTACCGGGAATTCTAAGTCACTTCTGCATATGACACGCATTCTGGCAAAAGGAGTTTCATAAAAAGGAATCATTGAATAAAGTCCCCCCCTTTCTTTAGTGGTGCAATATTTGTCCATGATTACCCGATGTTTTGATAAATATTATAGTGCAGTTAATGATATAATGCAAGAGGATTTTATAATGTATAAATCATACAGGGAGGAGATAAGATGATTTTTGGCGTGGATTATTATCCGGAACCTTTAATAACCTATAAAGAAGGTCATTATGCAGGAAAATCGGCTTTCACAAAAAACACCTATGGAAAAGGAACAGTATATTATGTAGGGTTTGATGGTTATCTTCAAACGTTCGGAGTAGAAGTGATACGCGAATAAGACTTAACAAGGAGAAGGACTATGGGGCAGTTTGAAATTAAAGAAGACTTTATATTAAATGGTGAGCCGTTCAAAATAATTTCCGGAACAATTCACTACTTTCGTGTGGTGCCGGAGTATTGGCGCGACCGTCTGGAAAAATTGAAAGCAATGGGGTGCAATACGGTAGAAACTTATGTGGCATGGAATGTGCATGAACCTAAAAAAGGTGAGTTTTGCTTTGAAGGTATTGCAGATGTGGCAGATTTCATTGAAATAGCCCGGGAAGTTGGATTGTGGGTTATTGTTAGGCCTTCACCATACATTTGCGCAGAGTGGGAGTTTGGTGGTTTGCCGGCATGGCTGCTTGCCGAAGATGGAATGCGTCTTAGAACCTGCTATGGCCCGTTTTTAAAGCATGTAGCAGACTATTATAAAAAATTATTTGAAATCCTGACGCCGCTTCAAATCACCAAGGGCGGTCCAATCATTATGTATCAGGTAGAAAATGAGTATGGTTCTTATGGAAGTGATACGCTCTATCTGGAAACCTTAAAGCGGATGATGATAGAAAATGGAACGGAAATTCCGCTTGTTACCTCCGATGGACCATGGGGAGATATGTTGACTTGCGGTAAAGTAGACGGTGTGCTGCAAACGGCAAATTTTGGTTCCCATGCAAAAGAACAGCTGTGGATATTAAAAGAGAGGATTGGTGACAAGCCGCTGATGTGCATGGAATTCTGGGCAGGATGGTTTGACCACTGGGGCGGAGAGCACCATGTGGAGAGTCCGGTGGAGCAGGCGAAAACACTGGATGATATTTTAGAGCAAGGCAGTGTAAATATCTATGTAGCTCACGGTGGAACAAACTTCGGATTTATGAATGGTTCCAACTACGGAGACAACTTAACTCCTGATGTGGCATCCTATGACTACGGTGCCTTGATTTGCGAAGATGGTCAGATTACCGAAAAATATTTGGAATTCCAAAAGGTTATCCGTAAATATCGTGATATTCCGGAAGTGAAGTTTACTACGGATATTTCCAGGATTGCCTATGGTAATATTCCGGTGGCAGAAAAGGTCGGATTATTTGAAGTGCTTGAAGATATTAGTACTCCGGTAGAACATTTTTATCCGGTTTCCATGGAAAAGCTGGGACAAAACTATGGCTATATCTTGTACCATACCGAACTGAATTACGAAAGGAACGTTGACCGAATCAGATTGATGGATGCCAATGACCGTGCCAAGATTTATGTAAACCGTGCCGAGGTGGCTACACTGTATGATACAGAGCTTCAAAAAGAGCATAAACTCCAGTATGAAGCCTGGGGAAGTGAGTTAGACATTCTGGTAGAGAATATGGGGCGTGTCAACTACGGAGCGCTGTTAGAAAAACAGCGGAAAGGAATCGATGGTGGAGTGTTCCTGAACGGCCACTACCATTATAATTGGAAACACTATCCGCTGGAATTGAATAATCTGGATAGAATATCTTATGATAAAGGCTATACGGAAGGCAGACCGGCATTTTATAAGTTTGTACTTGATGCGGAAGAAATAGGAGATACTTTTCTTGACTTTTCCGGCTTTGGAAAAGGTGTCATCTTTGTCAATGGATTTGCATTGGGACGTTTCTGGGAAATTGGACCACAGAAGAGACTGTATCTTCCGGGACCACTTTTAAAGAAGGGCAGAAATGAAATTGTACTTTTTGAAACCGAGGGTAAAGCAGCAGGGAATATCACATTTTTTGCAGAACCTGATCTGGGTTAGCAATATTTGTCCATAAGTCATTATGATTTTGACAATTATTATGAAGGTTGTTTTGATATAATCAACTCATAAAGAAGGTACATAAGGAGAGGGCTTATGGAGTATCATTTGCAGATTGAACCGGGTGATGTGGGACGCTATGTGATGTTGCCCGGTGACCCAAAACGATGTGCAAAAATTGCAGAGCACTTTGAAAATGCTAAGCTTGTAGCAGACAGCAGAGAGTATGTTACCTATACCGGCTACTTGGACGGAGAAAGGGTCAGTGTAACTTCCACCGGTATCGGAGGACCTTCTGCATCCATTGCAATGGAAGAGTTGGTATCCTGTGGGGCTGACACATTTATCCGGGTTGGAACCTGCGGAGGTATGGACTTGGATGTTGTCGGTGGTGATGTGGTTATTGCCACAGGTGCTGTCCGAATGGAGGGTACCAGTAGAGAATATGCACCGATTGAGTTTCCGGCGGTGGCAGATTTAGAGGTAACTAATGCTTTAGTAGAAGCAAGTGAACGTTTAGGGTTACGACATCATGTGGGAGTTGTACAGTGTAAAGATGCTTTCTACGGACAGCATAAGCCAGCCAGAATGCCGGTCAGCTATGAGCTGTTGGATAAGTGGGAAGCATGGAAGCGCATGGGATGCAAGGCCTCTGAAATGGAGTCGGCAGCACTTTATATTGCGGCAAGTCATCTAAGAGTACGTTGTGGATCGGATTTTCTGGCAGTGGGAAATCAGGAGCGTGCAGCTCTTGGCATGGATAATCCTATTGTTCATGATACCGAAGCAGCAATCCGGGTGGCAGTGGAAGCACTGCGGATACTGATAAAAAGAGATAAGGAAAAGGAGAACAGGATATGAGAGTAGAAGACATCCATCTTTGTGACCCTTTTGTTCTTGTTCACGATGGAAAGTATTATATGTACGGAACTAGAGGTCTTGAGCGTTGGGAGAATGAAGCGTTCGGCTTAGACGTTTATGTTTCAGAGGATCTGATTGAGTGGAGTGAACCCAAGGAAGTTTTCAAGAGAACTCCGGAATTTCCTTACACAATGAATTACTGGGCTCCAGAAGTTTACAAATATGATAATCGCTTTTTCATGTTCGTGTCCTTCAAAGCGCCGGATGTATGCCGAGGTACGGCAGTTCTTGTCTCGGATACTCCGGATGGAATGTTTACCATGCACTCTGATGGCGTTGTTACACCAAAGGACTGGGAGTGTTTGGATGGAACATTGTATGTAGCAGAAGATGGAACACCGTATATGATTTTCTGCCATGAATGGGTACAGACAACGGATGGACAAATGTGTGTAATACCGTTAACAAAAGACTTAAAGGCCGCAGCGGGGGAACCGAGACTTTTATTTACGGCATCCCAGTCAGAATGGATTAATAAGCCTGCAGAGGTTTACATTACAGACGGACCATTCATGTACCGCATGAAAAATGGCGATTTATATATGATTTGGTCTGCATCAGGTAAGGGCGGTTATTCTGTTGGCCTGGTTAAGTCCGACAACGGAGACATTTCTGGAAACTGGACCCATGTCAAAGAACCACTATTTGCAGAAAACGGCGGACACGGAATGATATTTGAGACATTGGACGGAAGAAAAATGCTTTCGTTACATGCTCCGGAATATTTTCCGGCAGAACGTCCGAGATTTTATGAAGTAAAAGAAACAGAAGATGGACTTACCGTAGTTTGGTAGTCAAGAGGGACCTGATAATTCATTTTTGCAGATGCATGCAGAAATAAATTATATATGTGTGAAACACAAGAATGGAGGTGCTTTATGAAACACAAGAAATTACTTAGTATGTTACTTGTTCTGTGCATGGTCGTTTCCATGATGACAGCATGTGGCAACAAGGGAGAAAACGAGACTCTGGATCCGACTCCTACCACAGCAGTGCAGCAGGGCGGAGAGGAAACTCCTGACCCAACAACAGAGCCTGATCCAACAAAGGAACCTGAAGCGACTCCTACGCCGACACCGGTGCCTGAATTTTGGACAACCTTAGATCCAGACACAGCAGGTGAAATTACCATCGCATTGAAAGATGGTGACGGCGTATATTATGAGGATCTCGGTTCTCAGGAGATTAACGAGTGGGATATAACTACTAGCAATGTAGCAGCGCTTTATGCTATGGCAAAGGAATTTAAAAAGCATTATCCAAACGTAAAGATTAATCTTTACACCATTGCAGGTGACTGGGATTCCACGGGTGTTTCCTGGGAGCAGGTAATTGAAAACTTTAAGCTTCAGTATGGTGAGTATCCTGATATCTGGTTAAGCAGAAACTCCCTTAACGACCTTTCCAAGGGCTTAATCGCGGACCTTTCCAGATATGAAGACGATCCTTTATATCAGAGTTTGAATCAGAGTGCTATGTCTCAGATGAACCATTATGGTGTACAGACAGGTCTTCCAACCGGCTTACAGGCATATGGTGTTTGGGTGAATAAGACTCTGGCTGAGCAGAACAACATTGATGTTCCGGATGTTGACTGGACCTTAGATGATTATACCGATTTTATTGGTGGAGCAGCTGGAAAGGAATTCTATGGAGCAATGGACAGCCCAATGGGCTTCCTTGATATTATGACCAAGGATATCGACTATATGTTTACACATAGAGATGGTTCCGGTGCATACATCGATATTACAACAGATGCAGTAAAAGATATTTTATCTTATGTAACCGAATGGTCCCAGACGACCGTATGGCCACAGTACGAAATCGGCAATGTTACAAACGAAGTTATGGATGCCGGTTGGTGGGATGAATACCATTTCTTCAAAATTGAATCTACGCTTACGTTAAACGGTCAGCCATGGATGATGCCTTATACAAATGGTGATCCAGATGGAAATAACACGTTACTGTTTGAGTATGATATTTATCCATACCCTTCCAGTGATTATGTAGATAATTCTGTAAGTGTTATTCCACAGCAGATTTCTCTTTATAACCATGCACTTTCCGATGGCAATCAGGAATTAAGCGAAAGCGAAGCAGCAAATCTTGACTTAGCATATGCTTTTGCAAGCTGGTGGGTAGGTACTACAGAAGCTATGCAGGCAAGAGCAAATCAGCAGTTTAATTCCTGGGGGTGGTTAGCTTCTGCTTTATCCGATCTTCTTCCTGCTGCAACAGGTGAGACTTTTGATGAGCAGATGGAACTTTGGTATGCTACCGATTCCTTTGCTCCGTATAAGGATTTGGAAGGTTGGAACACCGTTGTTGAACTCGTAAAGAATGGTCAGTTCTGGAATGTTAATAACCAGACCATGGCAGTTAAGTACATGGAAGACGGTGTTTCTAACGGATGTTACTGGGAGTGGCAGAGCTTATATTCCACCATCGATGCAAGACGTGCTTCTGATGAATTTATTGACGAAATCAAGTCCAAATTGGTAGAATGGAATGAAACATTTAATAACAGATTTGCGTTAGCAGATAAGCAGTTACAGGAATCCTTAATCAATTATTACGGTTTCACCGCAGCTGGTTTTAACTAAATCGTACTTAAGCCTTCTGCTTCGGATGGAGCAGAAGGCTTTTTAAAAGGAGCAATAGTGTGAAGAACAAATGGAAGGTTGTTTTACTTGGGGTAACCGTGGCAGCGATTATAATTGTCCTGGGGGCTTTGATTCGTTTACGGGACAAAGAAAAAGAAGCTATATGGGTATCGGAAGAAGAGAGGGATGCAGCGTTTGAATTACTGAATCAGTCTCTTAATTTTCCTACCACCAGATATCATGAATATTTGGCAGGATTAGAATTTGTCTATGGTTTAGGGGAAACGAAGGCGGAGCCTTTGAACGGAGAATTAAATGATGCATACGGTATGGCGCTGCAGCTTGATTATGATGCAACGGCTACTTATGCGGTTACTATTGAAAAAGATGGGGTATATAGTTTTGGACTGGATTACAGTACCGGTGGAACAAATTTATCCGACTATAGAGTTGCAATTACTGTGGATGGACAGTCTTACTATGATGAAATGTCCATGGTGACATTGCCGCTGTTGTGGGAAGATGAAACAAAAGAGTTTCCTTTGGACCGATATGGAGACGAAACAGTACCGGAACAGATTCGTATCGACGATTGGAGATACCGGGATTTATATAATACCTCTTATTATACAGCAGAACCGCTTTATGTTTACTTAGAGAGCGGTACACATGAAATTTGCGTGCAGAATGTCTCTGCCGACGGTTTAGTACTTGGAACCTTGTATGTGAATGGAGCAAAGGAACAGGCACCATCTTATGATGACTACAGAGCAAGCCATTCCGGTGAGCTTAGTGATGCCTTTTTAGAGATAAATAGTGTGGATTATGTAAATAAAAATTCATCTTCCGTATTTTTATCTCACATTAATAATCCGGCATTAAAGCCTCACAATAGTGAGTACAAGGAACTAAATACGTTGTCCTGGTATCAGGCGGGCATTGAGGTTAACTATGAGGTAACCGTCCCTCAAACAGGATACTATCGTTTGGCATTACATTATAAAAACGAAAAAGAAGATTTTCAGGTATTTGAAACCATTAAGATTGATGGAGAAGTACCTTTCAGGGAATTAGAAAGCTATGGTTTTGATTCAACGGACTCCGCTTGGAAGAATGAGGTTCTTTCTGATGAAAATGGCACTCCATATGAGATTTATTTGACCGAAGGAACCCACACAATTACCATTCGTTCTGAAGTAGAACCGGTAACAAGACAGTGGAGATATACCAGACTGATATCAGAGCATGTAACGCAGTTTGCGCTGGAAATTAAGAAAATTACTGGTGAAAGCATTGATGAAAACCGTACCTGGCATATTACCAAGTACCTTCCGCAAACAGTGGATTACTTAGAGGCATATGCCACCCTAATCCGTTGGATTCAGCAGGAATCTGCGGCATTTTCTGAGCATGGTGTGGATTCGGTTAAGCTGGAAGAATTAAACCGGGCACTGGAAATTATCGAGGAAATTGCTGAATATCCGGATGAAATTCCGCTTTATATGGAAAACCTTACGGGCTCAAGCTCAGGAAACTCTATTTTAAAGGTGGTTGGTAATTTCTCGGTGGATATGATGGCTCAGCCGTTTGCTTTGGACCGTATTTATCTGTACGGAACTGATGAGCTTCCACAAGAAGAAGCAGGATTCCTTGCTTCGTTCAAGAATGGATTTATGGGACTGGTATATTCCTTTACTTCCGAAAAATATAAACCGGATACCGAGGATGAGGAAGCGGTTAACATCTGGGTAAACCGTTCCGTAACCCAGGTAGACCTGCTTCAGAAACTGGCGGATACCGAGTTTACAACTAAAACAGGAATCAAGGTAAAGCTTTCCGTCATGCCGGACGCAAACAAGCTTCCAATGGCCACGGCAGCCAATGAAACACCAGATATGGCGCTTGGTATAGGTTCCTCTTTTGAACTTACCTACCGTGATGCCCTTTATGACATGACACAGTTTGAGGATTTCTGGGAAGTGGCAGACAGTGTGGTTCCGGGTACTTTGGTTCCATTTATATACAACGAGGGAATTTATGGTTTTCCGGAAACTACGAATTTCAACCTTGTAATTTACCGTAAGGATATTTTTGAACAGTTAGAAATGGAAGTACCAAGCACCTGGGACGATTTGATTGGTATTTTACCAAAACTTCAGCGCTACGGTATGAATTTCTACCATGATATTGCAACAACGAGCGGCTACAAGTATTTTTATCAGACTGTGCCGATGATTTACCAAAATGGTGGCAAGCTGTATTCCGAAGACGGATTACGAACGGTAATCAATGAGCCGGAAGCAGTAAAGGGAATTAAGACTTTGGGTGAATTGTTCAGTATTTATTCCCTGCCAACCCAGGTTGGTTCCTTTATGGAGTCTTTCCGTTATAATATTTGTCCAATCGGTATTGTTAATTTGGATAACTATATTGTAATTAAAAATGGTGCAACAGAATTGGAAGGTCAGTGGGCATTGGCACCATATCTTGGAACAGTACAGGAAGACGGAACCATAGACCGAAGTTATGTTACAGGTGGTGTCGCAGCTATTATTTTTGAGGACACGGAAAAAGCAGAAGAGTGCTGGGAATTCATTAAGTGGTGGATGAGCACGGAGGTGCAAAGCCGTTATGCATATACCTTGCAGTTAACCTTTGGTGATGATTATATCTGGTTGTCTGCCAATAAGGAAGCATTAGAAAATTCCACACTTCCGGCAGAAGATAAGCGTCTGATTCTGGAACAGTTACAGCATTTAAAAAATGTGCCAAGAACACCGGGCGATTATATGTTAGAGCGTAGCTTGTCCAATATTTGGAATACTGTTGCAATCAATGGTTCTTCCGCACAGGTTGCCATTGACGAAAAGATGCAGGAAATCAATCGTGAGCTTACCAAAAAGATGTCCGATCTTGGCTTTTCTGATACCGAAGGAAATATGATAAAGGAATATAAATTCCGTGACGTGAATTGGATTATTCAGAACATTGAAGAACACAGAAAGGGGGAATAAACGGTGAAAATGCGAAAGAAATATAATAGTGATCTTTGGACAGCTGTTGCATTATTGGCGCCGTATTTGCTGTTATTTTCTCTTTTTATTGCCATTCCCGTCATCATTGCTATTGGTTTATCTTTTACCTATTTTGATGGCGTGAATTTTCCAAGTTTCGTTGGCTTGTCAAACTATATTTCGTTATTAACCCAGGATGAGATATTTTTGAAATATGTCATTCCAAATACCTTCAAATATGCCCTGATTGTGGGACCGGGCGGTTGTGTGCTTTCTTTTATACTTGCATGGATGGTTACACAGATTCAGGCCGTTCCGAGAACAATTTTAACTCTTTGTCTGTATATGCCGTCTATGGTTGGTTCCCTGATGGTGCAGATTGTCTGGGTAACTATCTTCAGTGGTGACCAGAGAGGTTTGTTAAATTCATTTTTACTGAAGAATGACTTTATCGATGTGCCGATTGACTTTTTACAGGACCCAAAGTATTTAATGACAATTATCATCATTGTTGCACTCTGGCAGTCCATGGGCATTGGCTTCCTTGCAATGATTGCCGGTATTCTGAATGTAAATGATGAGTTATACGAAGCAGCATATGTAGACGGTATGAGAAACCGTTTCCAGGAAGTAATTTATATTACCATTCCGTCCATGAAGCCTCAGATGCTGTTTGGTGCGGTTATGGCGATTGTAAATGCGTTTAGTACCGGATGGCTCGGACCAGCACTTTCCGGTTCGAATCCTACTCCGGAATATTCGGGTAACGTTATATTGAACCATATTGAAGACTATGCGTATACTCGTTATGAAATGGGTTATGCGGCTGCTATTTCTGTGGTACTGCTTTTGATGGTAGCATTTTTCTCCAAGGTAGCAGGTGCCTTGTTTTCGGAAAAGAAGTAAGGAGGGGAGACCATGGCAAAAAAGAGATTAAAGGGAAGAAGAGGAAATCCAAAATACTTTTCTGCGGATCAGCTTAAGTTTTATCTTATCCTGATTCCGCTTGCAATTATCATGGTACTTCCGGTGGTTTATATGTTCAGTGAGGCATTTAAACCATTGGGAGAGTTGTATGCGTTTCCTCCGATTCTGATTACAAAAAATCCTACCATGACAAATTTTAAGAAGTTGTTTGAATTATCCGGTTCTACCGGTGTTCCAATGACAAGATATCTCTTAAACTCCGTCATTATTGCGGGAGTAACAGTTCTTGTAAATATTTATATCACGGTTGCCTGTGCCTTTGTATTGTCTAAAAAAGGAAAATATAAGGTGACAAAGTGGTTTTTCAGCCTGAACCAGACAGCGCTTATGTTTGTTCCGGTAGCGGTTACCGTACCAAGGTATATCTTAATTGTTAAGATGGGTATGATTGACACCTGGGCAGTGCACATTTTTCCGCTCATTGCCATGCCGATTGGTATTTTCTTAATGAAGCAGTTTATTGATGATGTGCCGGATGCATTGATTGAGGCGGCCTATGTGGATGGTGCAGGAAATTTCACTGTACTTAGAAAAATCATTATGCCGATGACAAAGCCGGCAATTGCTACGGTTGCCATTTTAACTTTCCAGTCCGCCTGGTCGGCAACAGAAGCATCCAATAACTTCATTACCAGTGATGTTATGAAAACCATTTACTATTATTTGAATGCATTATCGGTAAGTAATACAGTGGCAACCCGGGGCGTTGTGGCGGCAGGTTCGATTCTTTTATTTATTCCGAATTTGATTATCTTTATTTGCATGCAGTCCCGAGTGATGAGTACTATGAGTCATTCCGGTATTAAGTAAGGAAGGAGCACAGAATGAGAAAAGTATTATATGGCTTGCTGGTTTTGTGCCTGGCAATGCAAATAATGAGCCCTGCAGTAAAAGTAGAGGCTTCTCAGACAACAACCTACACTTACACTGTGGTAGATGAGTCAAACGGTGACGGGAAGTCTCATTTGGCCCGTACTCAGGATGCTTATATTCCCGAGCGCACCATTACGGAGCTTGGCTTGGATTCGCCGTCTGACATTTTTGTTGACAAGAATGGTGTGCTGTATATTGCAGATACGGGAAATAAGCGCATTGTGAAGTACGAAATAGCTACCGACGAGTGCTTAGAAGAATTGAAATATGAGGAATTTGTGACTCCAAAGGGCATTTATGTAACAGGTAACGGAGATATCTATGTGGCAGACAGCCGTGCGGGTGCTCTGTTCATTTTTGACAAGGAGCATAATTTGAAAAATAAAATTGTCCGCCCGGATGTTCCTGCCTTTGGTGATACTCCGTTTGACCCACACAAGGTGGCTGCAGATGAAAACGGAAACATCTATGTGGTGGGGGAAGGTGTTTATGGTGGTATTATTCAGTTGACCACAGATGGCAACTTTCTTGGGTTCTTTGCGGTAAATGAAGCAAGGCTTACCATGCTGCAGCGTATACAGCAGCTCATATTCACAAGAGAGCAGATGGAAAAGATGTCGGATATCAATCCGGTTACCTTTGCAAACGTGGGAATTGACCACAGAGGCATCGTATATACCGTAACTATGGGCGAAACCATTAATGGCATTAAGAAACATAAAACGAACGGAACCAACATGTTTACGGAAACATTGTACTGTAATGAGGATGTAACCGATGTTTGGATTGATGAGAACTTATTTGTGTTTTCCAGCTCTAAGAGTGGATACATTGATGTATATACACCGCAGGGCGAACTTATTTTTGAATTTGGTTCTAATGAAACACAGCTGGATGTAGCCGGTTTGTTTTCTTCTCTGGTGTCTATTGCAGTGGACGCAAGTGGAAATATTTGGGCAATTGATGGTACAAAGGGATATGTGCAGTCGTTCCATCAGACAGAATATGCTAACCAGGTGTATGAAGCACTTTTATTGTACGAAGGCGGCTACTATAATGAGGCACTTGCCGTGTGGGATGAAGTGCTTACCTTAAACCAGATGTCGGTAATTGCTCACAACGGAATCGGTAATGCCTACATGTCCCAGTATGACTTTGAAAATGCTATGGAGCATTACAAAATTGCAGGAAATCAC
Source organism: Lachnospiraceae bacterium (assembly GCA_017623215.1). GTDB lineage: Bacteria > Bacillota > Clostridia > Lachnospirales > Lachnospiraceae > Caccomorpha. The sequence goes on from JAGAPO010000041.1 coordinate 39,615, forward strand.
GAAAAATATTCCGATGCTTTTTGGGAATTGCGGAATATCTGGCTGCAAAGGTATCTGGCGTATTTTCTGATTGGAATTGTGGTGCTTGTGGCGGCAGTATATGCGGTAAGCAGACTGGATAAAAAGAAGAAAATCCAAGGTGCTGCAGAAGCAGTGGCAAAATCCTGTAATAGCATCAAAGGAGTAAAAGATCTGTTTTATGCTTTGCGTGTTGCAGGACATCCGCTGGATACTTACTACGATATCAGGGTAGGTAAGACGGGTACTGTATTCGGAGCAACTATATTGTATGTATTGTTGTTTGTGTCCTTTATGTTCTATATGATTGGTAAGGGATTTATCTATCAGTACCAGGATGTTCAGGAAATGGACATCAGTTCCATCGTCATCGGATTTTTTGCGTTACTTGGTTTATTTGTGGTTTGTAACTATCTGGTAACCTCCATTAACGACGGTGAAGGAAGCTTAAAGCAGGTATATATGCTGCTTGCCTATGGCACAATGCCATTGATTATTGCATTGGTATCTGTTACGGTGCTTTCTTATGTGGTAACAACAAATGAAGCATTTTTCCTGACGGTGGGTCTGGCGATTGGAGCGGTTTGGACAGTCATGCTTATTTTCCTTGGATTGCAGACTGTACACAACTATTCGGTGAAAGAAACCATAGCCTCGATTGTTCTAACTTTTGTTCTTATGGGCGTTGTAGTTGTTGTGGTAATGGTTGTAACTATTATGTGGGATCAGGTATGGTCATTCTTAAGTACGGTTGGAGAGGAGTTGAAGCAGTATGTGTTTAACAGGTAAAAAGCGGTTTGCAGTATTATTTGCCGGGATACTTGCCGGTACAATTACACTTACTTCTGTATATGCTGCAACAGAAAAAGACTCTTCGAATAACGGTAGTACGTCGGTTGGCAGCACAAGCTATATCAGTACCAACCGCGACACAAGACTTCCGGAAGAATCTATCGAAATTAAGGAACAGAGTGTAGCGGATTATGAAAAATTGTATGAGACGGAATCTGCCATATATTATTTTAGGGATGACCGGGATATTATTGCAGTTTATGATAAGGAAAGCGGATATCTTTGGAAAACCGGACTTGACAGCGGTATTGGCAAGGATTTAAAGAAGCTGGCAAGAAACGCTGAAACAGAGGAAGAATTAGCCTATTTGGAGCGTAATCCAATAGAAGAAAACTTAAATGAGGTTTATGCCTACTTTGCGAATTCTCTGGTTTCTATTGAGTATAAAAAGGAAGGAAGTGTTGAAAGTTCCAAGAAGGCATCTTCTTCCGATGGGGATTCGGTGTCTGAACTTTCTAAGCTTGATGATAACAAATATTGTTTATCGGTAGACTTTGCTGCGGCGGCAGTGCAGTTAAAGATGTACATTACCTTTGGCGAAAAAGAAATCACCTATGATATTCCTTATGAGGAAATTACGGGAGAAGGAAAGGCTTATCTGTATGAATTGTATATCACACCATTCCTTGGTTCCAGTGGTGGTGAAGTAACCATATTTAATCGCGAAAAAGGAAAGTATGATGAAACTGTAAAAAAGGATACTCCATCCGGTTATGTATTTCTTCCTGACGGCAGTGGCGCCTTGGTAAGATTCCGTGATAATGCGGTATCATTTCAAACATATGTGGGTGATGTGTATGGTGCGGATGTTTCTCAGGGTGAGTACTATCACAGGGAGTTAACGGATGCTGTTGCATTAAAGGAGCCGGTTATGCCGGTATTTGGCGTGGCCTACGGAAACAATCAGGTGGCCTTTGTTGCGTATGCCGAGCAGGGCGACGAATACATGAGCATTTGCCTTACTCCGGAAGAAAACATAACCTACTACACTTGGGTTACACCAAAGTTTAGCTACAATACAAAATATCACCAGGTGTATAACAAAGCAGGCAGCGGCTTCTTTACTTTGCTGAAAGAAGCAAGAAATTTTGATATTACCATGACCTATGAATTTTTAACCGGAGACGGCAGTGGGTCAACAGAGGCAGCAAATTATAGCGGTATGGCACTGGCCTACAGAAATCATTTGCTGGAAAAAGGTATTCTGACGGAACAAGCAGTGGAAGAACAGTCCGCCCTTCCGCTTCGTTTGGACTTTATTATGTCAGATTCCGAAAGCAGTATTGTAGGTACGAAAAATGTTGTAGTTACGACAGCAGAGGATGTACGTACCATTCTTGAGGATGTGATGGAAAACGGAATTACCAATATCAATTCCGGCTTGTATGGCTGGCAGAAGAAGGGGGTTTCTATTGCAAAGCCATATACGCAGAAGTTTAGCTCGGCCATTGGAACGAAAGCTCAGTTTAAAAAGCTGTTTGAAGATTTTGCTGCAATGCAGGTGGATATTTCCTATGGACAGGACTACGTTACCATTAATGAATTGATGATGAATTATTATCAGAATGCAGTACGTCACATGAGTTCCTGGTATGTGGAAGAAAATAGGGAAAGTCTGCTTCCAGATTCGGTTCCGACTGCTATTTTTGGCTATGCAGCACCGAATAAGAGTGCAGAATGGCTTCTTACTCAGTTTGAAGCTGTGAAGGACTATTCTGCTTCTATGACAGTGCAGGGAATCGGAAGTGTTCTTACCGGTAATTACATCAGCAAAGATGAGATTATTACTGTGTCGGATACGATGGAACTGTATCAGGAAACTTTAAGTGTGATTGGAGAAGAAGTACAGTTGAATGTGGAGAATCCGCACAAATACCTTTGGCAGTATGTCGACCGTTATTTGCAGGCTCCGGTAGGGCATTCCCAGTATATTTTTGAAACGGATGCGGTTCCGTTCCTGCAGATGGTGCTTTATGGAACAATGGAAGTGTATGGTCCGTATTCCAACTTCTCCTTCTATACGCAGAAAGACATTTTGAAGATGATTGACTATAATATTGCACCGTCCTTTATTTTGTCTATGGAGCCATCCTATAAGCTGGCTGATACAGTAAGCTGTGACTTGTATTCTACGGAATATTCCTTATATGAGGATCTGATTCAAGCTGTTTATGGTCAGGTAAATCAGGTATGGAAACAGATTAGTGGATACAACTGGGTAAGCCGCACGGTAGTGGCAGATGGAGTTATTGTAAACACCTATGAGCAAAACGGCTTGGTAAAAGAAGTTGTGATTAATTATACTTTAAATGATGTTACTTATCAGAACGTAACGGTAGGAGCAGAAAGTGCTCTTGTATTGGAATAAAAAGGAGAGAATTTATGGCGAATCAAAAGAAAAAGAAAAAACGTAAAAGCTCCTTTCAAAGAAGACAAAACCGCCTTGGTTATTTATTTATGGCACCATGGATTATAGGATTTATAGTGTTTGCCTTCATTCCGTTTTTTATGACCTTTTATTTGAGTTTTACGGATGTGAAGCAGGACATTAATGGATTTAACATCACCTTTGCAGGAATTAAGAACTATAGGGAAGCATTTTTTGTTAATCCTGACTTTACCATAAATTTAGGTTCTTCCCTGGCAATGATTATTCCATACACGGTGATTATTGTTATCATGTCCTTTATTCTTGCCATGATGTTAAATTCCATTCAAAAGGGCAAATCCTTGTTTAGAACCATATACTTTCTTCCGGTAGTTGTTTTATCCGGTCCGGTTATGTATCAGCTGATGGACTTGACTACCGAAGCAGAAGGCCAGACAAGCAAGCTGGAATATACCTTTGTTGTTCGTATGATTGCAAGTTATTCTCAGGACATTGCAGACGTTTTGGTATCCTTGTTTGAGAATTTGTCCACGATTTTATGGTTTACCGGCATCCCGATTGTGTTGTTTATCAATGGTCTCCAAAAAATTAATCCAAGCATGTTTGAGGCTGCAAGAATTGACTCCGCAACAAGCTGGCAGATTCTTTGGAAGATTATTATACCGATTATCCGGCCAACCGCATTAATTGTAACAATTTTTACTATTGTCCAGCTGGGGGCCATGGATAAGATTAACGCGGTGTTGGATCAGATTCAGCAAATGACGAGTAATACCGCCGGCGGTCTCGGTTATGCGGCAGCCTTGTCTTGGATTTACAGTATTATTATTCTTGCGATTATTGGTTTGGCAGTATTGCTATTTAGAGAACGTAAGACAAAAATCAAACATTATATTTGGGGATAGGAGGTATAATATGGCGAAAAAGATTGGAAAGCTGACGATATACTTTTTGCTTGTCTGTATCGGCTATATCTATTTGGAACCGCTTATTAAAATGGTTTCTATGGCTATCATGTCCTCGGATGATATTATTGACCCGGCGGTAGAGTGGATTGCCAGAAAACCAACCTTTGACAATTTCAAAATAGCTGCAAGTGTGTTAAAGGTAAAAAAGAGCATGATAACATCTTTGGTGTTTTCTGCTTCCATTGCGGTACTGCAGACCATAGTTTCCGCAATGACAGGATATGCACTTTCCAGATTTAAGTTTAGTGGAAAGAAATTCTGGTTTACCATGATTTTATTTACTTTTATTATGCCGGTGACGGTGTTAATGATTCCAAGATTGATGATTTTTGTAGGAATCCGTACCGTGTTCGGTATCCAGCTGCTTGGTACTCCAATTCCGCAGGCGTTAATGGCAGTACTGGGGCAGGGAATTAACGGAACGATTCTGATTTTGATTTTCTGGAACTTTTTTAATATGATTCCGTATACCTTGGATGAGGCAGCGATGATTGATGGCGCGGGTCCATTCCGTGTATTTTACCACATTGCGGTGCGCTTATCCTTATCTACGGTGTTAATTGTGTTCCTGCTTGCTTTTGTATGGAACTGGAATGAAACCTATCAGGCAGCAACTTATCTTGGCGGTAAGTTAGAACTGATGCCATTAAAGCTTGCAAGCTTTGATGCAGTCTTTAACAGTGAAAGCGCTTCTGCAGGGGGCGACCTGAAATTAAATGAAGCATATAAAATGGCGGCAACCTTAATTTCTATTGCACCGCTTCTAATTTTGTATGCCTTTGTACAAAAACAATTTATTCAGGGTATTGAAAATACCGGTATTACGGGAGAATAAAAAGAGGACGGAGAGAGCAAAAATAAGCTTTCTCCGTTCTGTTTCCATGGAGATTCGGAGGAGTAAGCAGTGAAAACACAACAGGCGGTGGAGGCTTTAAAAAACTATGTTTCGGATGGACGGGCTCATCAGGCGCTGACTTTAACATTCATCGGCCGGAGCATAATCTGGACCGTTGCAGAACTGGAACATAAGGAAACCTAAGATGCATTGGAGGAGATAGGTATGAGTGATGGATTATTAGCGATGGAAACCCATTTTAATATTCTCGGGGAAAAAATAGTTACACCGGGAATTTCTGCAATTGCGAGACAATGTGGCAGTGAAGGCATGGTTTTATTAAAGAATAATGGTGTGCTTCCTTTAAAACAGCAGGAAAAAATTGCTGTGTTCGGAAGATGCCAGGTGGATACCTTTATGGTTGGTTACGGAAGTGGCGGTGACATTCATCCGCCGTATTCCGTTAACATTCTAAATGGTTTAAGAAACAGTAACTCAGTACAGATATATGAAACACTGGCAAGGGCTTATGAAAATTGGTGTCATCAGCCGGAAAATATTGCAGATTCCGGAAGATACTGGTGGGGATGGTGGCCATTTTCCTACCCTGAAATGCCGTTATCTGAGGAAATGGCAGAAAATGCTGCAAAAGAAAGTGAGACAGCAATCTTTGTTATAGGCAGAGCTGCAGGCGAAGACCGTGATAATCGATTGGAGGAAGGAAGCTATTATCTGACTGTGCAGGAAAGGGAACAGCTGGAGATAGTGAAAAAGCACTTTTCTAAGATCATTCTGGTAATGAATTGTAGCAGTATTGTAGATATGGCTTGGACTGAAGATGAAAAGTTTGATGCCATTATTTACATGTGGCTTGGCGGTATGGAAGGCGGCAATTCCCTTGCAGATCTTTTGACCGGAAAGGAATCCCCAAGCGGTAAGCTGACATCCGCAATTGCCAGAGATATTAAGGATTATCCAAGCACTGCCAACTTTGGTGATCCGCAAAAGAATATTTATGAAGAAGATATTTATGTGGGATACCGCTATTTTGAAACCTTTGCACCGGAGAAAGTGTTATATTCCTTCGGATATGGTTTGTCCTATACAACCTTTGAAACCACGGTGAAGGAGTTTTCGGTAAACGAGGATGCATTTTCTTGTACATTGGTAACGAAAAATACCGGTAATGCAGCTGGTAAAGAAGTGGTTCAATTGTATATGGAAGCACCACAGGGGGTGCTCGGTAAAGAACATAGACGTTTGGCAGCATATAAAAAGACAAAGAAACTTGCACCTGGTGAGAAGGAAGAAATAGTGCTTACTGTTGATAAACTTGAGATGGCAAGCTATGACGATTTAGGCAAGACAGGAATTTCTTCTGCCTGGGTAATGGAAGCAGGTACTTATAAGTTTTATGCCGGAAGAAGCGGACTTAATGGAAAGCTTTGTTATGACATAGTTGGTTCCTTTGAACAAGAGGAACTTTGTGTGGTTGAACAGTTAAAGCCGATTTGCTCCTTGCAGGAACCAATTAGCAGAATCAAGCCGATTGGAACATCAATTCCTGCTGCTCTTGGAAAAGAAGAAGTTCCGGTGGGACCTGTGGATTTAAGACAGAGGATTTTGGATCATTTACCAAAGGAAGCACCATATACCGGTGATAAGGGAATAAAATTTCAGGATGTATGTGCAGGAAGAGCGGAACTGGATGATTTCATTGCGCAGCTGACAGAAGAGGAACTTCAGTCCTTAACCCGCGGTGAGGGCGGTATTGAACGTCCAAGAGGAATTGAGGGCAACCAGGGAATTTTTGGTGGCTTCTATCCGCCGGTGGAAGAAAAGGGAGTGCCGCTTATTATTACCGATGATGGTCCTGCAGGACTCAGAATCAGCTATTATACATCGCTGCTTCCGTGCGGCACCGTGCTTGCTGCTACCTTTAACGAAGAACTGGTAGAATCACTGTATGAGCGTATCGCAGAAGAAATGGAACGTTTTAGAATCGATGTTATGCTGGCGCCGGGCATTAATATTCAAAGAAATCCACTGTGCGGTAGAAATTTTGAATATTATTCCGAAGACCCATATTTGGCAGGAAAGATAGGCTGTGGTGCAGTTCGTGGTCTTCAGAGCAGAGGACGTTCTGCGTGTACAAAGCATTTTGTATGTAATAATCAGGAGACTGAAAGATATACCAACAATTCGGTGCTCTCGGAACGTGCCCTGAGAGAAATATATATTAAGGCATTTCGTATGTGTGTGACACAAGCAAAACCCAAGATTGTAATGATGTGTTATAACAAGGTGAATGGGGTATGGGGACATTATAATTATGATCTTGCAACGACAGTGCTCCGCGAAGAGTGGAAACATGCAGGTATGGTAGTTACAGACTGGTGGATGAGAAAAGCACCAAGTCCGGAATTCCCTGAGATGAGAGATAATGCATACCGTATCAGAGCACAGGTGGATGTGTTAATGCCAGGTAATGACGGTCCGGGAGATGGTCATATCAGATATTATAATCCGGATGAAACGCTGTTAGAAACCTTAGGTAAGGAAAATGGCATCACAAGAGATGAAATTCACCGTTCGGTAAGACATGTTTTAAATTTCTGTAAGCAGACAGTCCAGCGGTGAGGCTACAAGCATGAATTGGGAGGCAAACTGGATTAAACCAAAACGGGACATGGGTGAAGTATATTACGGAAGCCGCCAATGAGCAGTATCTTTGGACCGGTGGATGGCATTACGGTGACTGGCCGGCCTTGGATGCACCCTATGGCAGTTATACCGGAAGCACCCACTTGGAGTTTATTGCCTCGGCTTTTTATGCTAAGTCTACTACAGTCCAATAAAATAATTTGTCTTAGGAGGAATAGCACATGAATCTGAAAATCGTGCAGATTTCCAATGCAGAAAAAATCCGCAGCTTAGCTGATATGGACAAGAGAAGGGTATACCGTCAGGAGCTTCTATTAAAGGAGCAGTTTGCTTATCAGCTTGCGTTATATTGTGAGAATGCATGTACATTAAAGGTTTCTTTAGATACGCCGTTAAAGGGGCAGGTAAAGCTCTATGTACATAAAAATGCGATTATGGATTATCCGGGAAAGGTTGCCTGGGATGATGACTATATTACCAATGAACCGGGCCTCATGCCCGATTTATTGGTTCCGTTGGAAGACCAAAACGGTATGGTGGAAATGAATGGTACGGCGGCAACGGTCTGGGTAGAAGTAATGCTCTCCGAGGATTGCGCGCCGGGCACTTATCCGATTACAGTGACCTTTAGTAATGAAGGACTGTTTGAGAATGGAGAACGTTGCGTGGTGTCTGAAACAATGCAGATTGCAGCGCTTCCGGTAGCATTAAAGGAACAGGAAACCATTTTCACACAGTGGTTTCATGTGGATTGTATTGCCAGAGTGCATAATGTGCCGATTTACAGTGAGGAGCATTGGAGCCTGATTGACCGCTATATGAAGCTTGCTGTAGAACTGGGCATTAATATGATTTTAACACCGATTATTACGCCGCCATTGGATGTAAATCCGGGAGTGTGCCGACCATGCACACAGCTAATTCAAATCACAAAGGAAGGCAGTCAGTACTCCTTTAACTTTGATTTGTTAAAACGTTGGATAGACCTTTGTAAGAAAAATGGTGTGAAATATTATGAAATGGCACATTTATTCTCACAATGGGGCTTGTTCTATTCGTCGAATATTAAGGTAACATAAAACGGTGTGACGGAATACAAATTTGGATGGAATGTACCGGCAAGAGAGGAATCCTATAGAGATTTCCTGACACAGTTCCTTCCTGAACTTATTGCCTTTCTGAAGCAGGAAGGTATTAAAGAGAAGACCTATTTCCATTTGTCAGATGAACCATGGCAGGAGCATATGGAGAACTACCGTTATGCTCATGATTTGGTAAAGCCATTGATAGACGGCTGTACTATCATGGATGCTATATCCGATATTGATTTTTATCAGTCGGGGCTGGTTGAATGCCCGGTAACAGCAAGCGATGCGATGGAACCGTTTTTAAAAGAAAAAATTGATAATCAATGGGCGTATTATTGCTGCGTGCAGGGGGCTTATGTAGGAAATCGGTTTTTGTCTATGCCAACCTACCGCAACCGGATTTTGGGCCTGCAAATTTATAAATATGGATTAAAGGGATTTCTGCATTGGGGATATAATTTCTACTATACCCAGCGTTCGTTATATGAGATTAATCCATATGTGACTACCTCTGCGGATATGAGTTTTCCATCTGGAGACGCCTTTACTGTTTATCCTTCGAAGGATGGGGCCTATTCATCTTCACGCGGGAAAATATTTAAGGAAGCACTGCAGGATATTGAGATCTGCAGAATGCTGGAGCAGAAAATAGGCAAGGAAAAAGTTGTGGAATTGATGGAGAAAGAAGCGGGAATGGAAATTACATTCTCATACTATCCACGTAACACAGAGTTTATTCCAGGGCTAATGAACAAGATGAGAGCTATGCTAAAGGAATGAGGCGTTTCTATAGGAGTGGGAATAATGAATCAGGAAAAAATATCAATTGGCTTAGGGTATCCTTGGGACGAAAATGGGTACTGCCCTGAAGTGGAATTTAATCCATGCATGACTGAGACAGGATTTCGGATGCGGATTTTCATCGGCCGGAGTATTTTGGCAAATTGTTATTCAGCAAATAAGGCAAAGGAGGAAGAACCTTGATTTATCTGATATTAGCCATTGTAAGTAGTGCACTGATTTCTGTTTGCATGCGTATAGGAGAAAAACACGTAACGAATCAGATGGGCATGTTTATGTCAAACTATGCTGTATGTATTCTGTTTGCGCTGCTTTATCTGGGGGCAAACTCCGATGCTGGTACGGCTATCTTCCAATTAACCGGTTCTGCAATACTGATGGGAGCTATATGTGGTACGCTGTATCTGGCGAACTTTGCGTTGTTGAAATTTAACATGAAGAGCAACGGAGTAGTGCTATCGTCTACCTTTATGAAATTAGGTGTTTTGATTCCTACGCTGATGGCAATTGTTGTATTTCGGGAAGTTCCAACATTGCTGCAGATTGGTGGCATTCTTCTGGCAGTAATTTCCATTGTGATGATTCATTTTGAAAAAGATGCTGCAGGCGAAGGAAAAAGTAAATTGTGGCTTCTTATTATGCTTCTGGTAAGTGGTATTACCGATTCGATGGCAAATGTTTTTGAGAAGTTAGGCGTTTCGGAAGCTAAGGATGGTTATCTTTTGATAACGTTTTTTACTGCGTTTTTAATTTCACTTGTACTGATGCTGCGTAGTAAATCCGGTGTATCAAAGAAAGATATCCTTTTTGGAATTATGCTGAGTATCCCTAATTATTATTCTGCAAGATTTCTTTTGCTTGCGCTGACGGAACTTCCGGCAGTGTTAGTGTACCCGGTATGCAGTGTGGGGACAATCGTGGTAATTACAGTGGTAGGAATATTGTTCTTTAAAGAGAAGCTTAGTGCGAAAAAGATCAGTGCTTTGATAATGATTATGGCAGCGCTGGCTTTGTTAAATTGTAAGACGCCTGCCGGCACACCGGAGAACATAGAGGCAGAAGTAACGGTAACTGTGACACCAACGGTTACACCAATACCTACGGTAAATAAGGACCTTGGTGCTGAGTTTTATGTTACCTATATAGATGTCGGACAGGGTGATTCGGCACTTGTATATTGTGATGGACAATATATGTTGATTGATGGCGGAGAACTGAGTTATTCCAGCCTGATATCTGCTTTTCTAGAGCGTAATGAAATTCCGTATTTGGACATTGTAGTAGGAACGCATGCCCATAGTGATCATATCGGGGGCCTGGTTGGTGCATTAATGTATGCAAAGGCCGGACTGGTTCTTTGTCCGGTAACGTGGTATGATTCGCCGGCATTCCGGAGTTTTTCTTACTACGCGGGAAAGAACGGTCCGGGAATTACAGTGCCCAATAAAATGGATACCTATGAACTTGGCAGTGCCACAGTTACGGTTCTTGGACTAAATGTGGAAAGTGAAGATATCAATGACACTTCCATTGTTTTAAGAGTTACCTATGGAGACCGAGCATTTTTATTTACCGGAGATGCAGAACGTCCGGCAGAGCAGGTTCTGTTGGAAGAATGCCCGGAACTTTTGGATTCGGATGTCTTAAAGGTTGGACATCATGGAAGCAACAGTTCCACAACATATCCATTTCTTCGGGAAATTATGCCTGAATATGCAATTATATGCTGTGGAGCTGGCAATAAACATGGACATCCGACAAGCTTTGTGTTAGGGCGTTTGCGTGATGCGGGTGCTGCGGTATACCGTACTGATATTCATGGAGATATCACAATCTATTATGATGGAGAAGAGTGGGCTATAATCACACAGAAAGGTGACAGCACAGAATAAAATTTATAATAACCATCTGGGCGGTTGCTCAGGTGGTTGCCTTATATTATGAAAAATGCAACAAACACAGGCAAAGGGATGGGGATGTAGCAAAACTGTGAACCATCCCTTTGCCTGACCTTTTTCTAACGTTCGATCTCCACATCTGCTGCTGTCAGAACATCAAATGTGAAGATGTGCTTACCATCCAGCGAGACGCTGAAGGTATTCATGAGCTCGAGCCGTTCTTCGAGATTCGCATAGACACACACGGAATAGCAGGGGATTCCTTTGATCGTAACCGTGCCGTCCTGAACGATGAGCGTGTATTCGCTGATGTCGGCGGGAAGGCCGGTCTGCTCTTTGGAGAGGGAGGCAAGGATATCAAAAGCCTGCTCCCTGGTAATCGAAGCCTCCGATTCTTTGGAACTTACAGAGCCTTTGGAATCATCCGCAGACTCAGACAAAAGATAGGTTCCGCTCACATAGATGTCGTACGGATTCTCCCCGCTCTCCGCAATGACAAGTGAGCTCTCATTCATCAAAAAATCCAGCTGGAATCCGTCTTCGGTATATATCGCGGTGTTGCCGCGGATTCTTGCGACGCCAAGAAGCTCAAGCGTGCTCTCGTCGGACTCGGCTGTCAGAGTGAATTCGAACGAATTGGAATCTGCCTGCCCGAGGCGGATGGAGGCGAAGCTGTCCGGTTCCTCCGAAAGGCGCACAAAGTCTCCGTTCCAGTCGCAGATCGCGTCAGTGGAAGCATTATAAAGCGGGAAGGAAGAATAATTCTGAACATCGCCTGTGTCTGTATAACAGTAGATTCTGCCGCTTTCCTTATCCACAATCAAAGAAGGAGTAAGCGGGCTGTCATTGCTCGATACGGTGAACTGATAATAGTCGCGGTTCCCGGTCTCAATCTGTTCGCTGGTCAGAGTTACCGTGTAGATATCCGTATTGATTCGTTCGCAGATAAGCGATCTGGCTTCGTCCGCGGTTAATAACGTGAGATTATCCCCGCTTCCTGTCGGATCAGAATCATCGGCAGAACCGTTCGGATTCTCCGAACCTGCAGAGGAAGGTTCGGTGGGGGGAGCCTCTTCGATCCCTGCTTCCGAGCCGACTTGGTTCTCAACGGTACTGTTCTCCTCGGAAGGAGCCTTCTCAGAAGGGCTCTCACCCGGTACGGTCTGTCCTGCTGTGCCGGAAGAGGCGGATTCGGATGTTCCGGCCTGTCCCGGATCATCCGCGTGCGTATCCCCGCCGCATCCGGGGAGGGAAAGCGCAAGAACGAGCAGAGCCGCAGTTATGATATGTACAAATGAAATTCTAAGCTTCTTTTTCATGATACCGACCTCCAGTCATGTGTTGAAATAGAATATCTGATACTATTAATATATGAGGCAAGTGGGTCAAATTAGAGTCAGAAATATAAAAAATCTTTTAAAAGTTCTTTCAATTCCATAACAACCGGATGGACAGTAAGAATATTCCATGTTATAATCAGCTTTGCCGGCAATTCGTTTTCCACCATGCGATTGCTGCGAGGAAGGAAGAACTGAAAATCGACGAGATGAGGAAGGATTCAAGACAGAAAGAATCCGGATTGTATCAGATAAGTGATTTGATGAAATATCAGGAGGAAGAAGTTATGGACATAAAAGCTGTTTTATTTGACCTGGACGGAACGCTGCTTCCGATGGATCAGGATGCATTTACGAAAGGATATTTTAAGGAACTGGCGGGAGTGCTTTCGCCGCTTGGAATCGAGCCGGAGGCCTTAATCTCCGCTGTGTGGGCGGGAACAAAGGCGATGGTAAAGAATGACGGAGCCGTAAGCAACAAAGAAGTGTTCTGGAAGGAGTTTGAGAAGCTGACAGGACAAAAGCCGGAACGGTTCTGCGAGGTGTCCGATCAATTCTATTCGAATGAATTCAACCGGGCCCAAAGATATACAGGGGAGAATCCGCTTGCAAAAGAAGCCGTTCGCCTTGCAGGCCTCAACGGAAGAAAAGTGGTGCTTGCTACGAATCCGCTGTTCCCGTATGTCGGACAGGCGACCAGACTTGGCTGGATTGGGCTGAAGCCCGAGGATTTCTGCCTGGTGACCTCCTATGAGAGCGATTCTTACTGCAAACCGAATCCGCGGTATTATGAGTCGATCTGTGAGCGAATCGGCGTGAAGCCGGAGAGCTGCCTGATGATTGGCAATGATGAGCGGGAAGATATGCACGCGGCCGGGAGTATCGGAATGAACTGTATTCTGGCAGCAGACTGTATGATCCCTTGCGCGGAGCAGCCGTGGAACGGAGAAAAGCTGACATTTGCGGAGCTGGTGAAAAAGCTGGGAACGATATAGGTTCACCGCATCAGGGTATCGTCTGTCGCTTCCGGAGAATGCTGTGCGGCATGCACAGGAAGACGACCGGAGTGAGAGACCGGATAAAAAGAACAGGTTGCCCGGCGGCTGCCGGGCAGGGAGGTTGGAATGTACGAGGAAAGAGTCAGAAAGCTTACAGCGAATCTGGAGGATTATGCTTATTATAAGGCTGTATTTTCCGAGGACGAGCAGGAGGCACAGTATCATTACACCGAGTACCAGCGGGCAAAGGAGCGTGGAATTGCGCAGAACACGGTGCTTCGGGATGGGGAAGAGAAGGGAATCTATTATCGGGTGTTCGCATTCCCGACAGAGGGAGGGCGTGCTGACGAGACTTCGCTTTCCCAAGAGACTGTGAAGGCGCTTGCGGACGCGATCGACAAGGTATCCTTTGATGAGCTTGTAAGGGAGACTGTGGAGCCGAAGGGGTTCTCGACGCTCTTTGATGAGGGCGGAGATGGGAGCCTGGAGAGCGTGTGTCACAGGTTCCCCGGTATTGGGATCGGCGTGATTGCTTCCGAGAAGAAGGAAGAGATCGAGTGCCCGGTAACGGTGTATGTGAAGGACGAGTTGGGAGTGATGTTCTGGGCAGTTGCGGACAAGTATATTGACGTGGAATATGAACGGGGGAGCGCAGGCTATGAGGAATCGGAGAATGCTCTGTTCGAATTATTCGGAACGATGATGGAGAGCGCGATTCAGAACCAGTGTGCGGACGATCCGGAGAAGCAGCGGGAGTTAAGGGCTGCGATGGATTCTCTGATGAAGCAGTTCGGAGCGGATTCGGAGGAGTTCGGTTCGGAAGCAGCGATGGAGGATGAGGACGGAATTCCCGGTTCGGAGGATGACTGGGCGGCATTGTCCTTTGAGGAATATAAGGAGATATTGAACGAGGTCATGGAGCTGCCGGAAGAGGAGCCGGAAGCGGTTTCGGAGGAGGCTCCATATTGGAAGCGTTTTGCAGTGCTGCTTTCCGCGCTCAGTGCAAAGACCTGGAAGTTCCCGGTGGATACGCTGGAGCTTGGAAAGGCGACGCCTGTGAAAGAGAAGCGCGTCAGAGAGATACTGGATGACGCCTGGGGCGTAAAGACCAGGGAGGATCTGATTAGCACGCTCGACTGGCTGTTCAAGGAGGGACAGACGGAGGATTACCGCATGTATTATGAGGCGGAATCGGTGGAGGATGTTCTGCTTGAGGATATGGAGCCGGAGGAGGAGCGCGCTGCCCGCGCGGAATACCGGGTGGTAAGTAAGATGCGGGATGTCACGAACATGAATACCATGCTTGCCTGGGATCTCGGAAGAGGCGTCATGCTTGCAAGACTTGGATATTTTGCAGGAATGCTGACCAGGCGGGAGACGGAGCAGATGCTTTCCGATATCGCGGTGGGCCTTACGGGAATCTTTTCCTCCTGGAGAGAATACGCTGCGGCGTATCTGTTCGGGGCAATGTACTGGAGCTATCCGGACTCCTCGAAGGCGGATACCTCGGAGCTGTTCATCGATCTGTATCATATGGTGAAGGAGCTGCTGGCAGAGAACGGGGAGTGGAGAAGGAATCCCTGGATAGAGTGAGAGAGCGCATTCGCGGGGAGAGAGTCAAAGCGGCGATTTTTGCACACATAAGTCACAAGATTGCGGTTGACAGCCCCCGAAATATGAGGTATAAAGAAATATAATATACTTTCAAAAACGAAAGGAGAAGCAGAATGTATCAATTTCATAACGAAGTACGAGAAATCAGCTTTGACAATTACAAGACACCGACCCCGTGGATGAATTATCTGTCCAACGGAACATTCCACACGATGATGAGCCAGGCGGGCGGCGGTGTTGCGTTTTACAAATCCCCCCAGATCTGGAGAATCAACCATTACAGATTCTTCCATCTGCCTACTGACAGAAGCGGTTTTTATACATATATCAAAGACGGAGAGGATATCTGGTGCCCGACGAACGAGCCCTGCAGGAATAAGCCGGAGCAGTGGAAGTCCACGCACGGTATGGGCTATACCCGTTTTGAGGCGGAGAAGAAGGGCGTGGCAGTAACCGCGAATTATTTTGTCGGAAAGCTTGAGAACGCGTTAATCTGGAATCTGAAGCTGACTTCGAAGGAAGATAAGACCGTAACCATCTTCCCTTATGTGGAGCTTGGCATGATGGAGTTCATGAGAGAGCTGCAGTGGCAGTGCTACAACAAGCATCAGCTTTCGGCATATGCGCTTGGTGACGATATTCTTGTCTATAAGTACGGCGTAGAGACGCAGCCGAAGCCGGATGAGACTCCGCTGGTATATTTTGCATGTAACGCGCCGGTCGCATCGTATGACTGCGATCGCGATGAGTTCGTCGGCTCCTACCGCAGCGAGGAGAATCCGGTCAGAGTAGAAGAGGGCGCATGCTCCGGATCGACTCTGTACGGCGGAGATCCCTGCTTTGCTCTGCAGTTGAATGTGGAGTTAAAGGCAGGAGAGGAGAAGGAGATCAACATCTTCCTCGGAACCGCGATGACGGAAGAGGAGATTCTGAAGTGTGTGGCTCACTGCAGAGAGAATGACTTTGTTGAGAAGTCCTTCGCAATCGTAAAGGAAGAGTGGGATACCTTCTTAAGCAAGTTCCAGTGTGAGATCCCGGATAAGGATGCCGAGACGATGATCAACATCTGGAATCCCTACCAGGCGGAGAAGAACTTCAAGTTCTCGAGAAATATCAGCTATTACGCAACCGGTACCTTCCGCGGCGTCGGCGTAAGAGATACCGCGCAGGATATTCTGTCGATGGTGCCGTTTGATCTGAGAAGAGCGAAGGATAAGTTAAACCTGTTATTTACCCAGCAGTATCAGGATGGTCACTGCAACCATTACTGCTTCCCGACAGAAGGCTGGGAGCCGGTTACCAGAATCCATTCGGACAACCACCTGTGGCTGGTTATGACCTGCTATCACATCGTGATGGAGGAAGGTAAGTTAGATTATCTGGACGAGGTTGTAGAGTTCTACGACGGCGGTCAGGCAACCGTATGGGAGCACATCAAGAAGTCGATCGATTTCTGCCTTGCGAACCTTGGCGAACACGGCTTCCCGCTGATGCTTTCCAGTGACTGGAACGACATGCTTTACAAGGTATGCCGCAAGGGCAAGGGTGAGAGCATCTGGACCTCCATGCAGTTCGGTACCGTACTTCCCATGATCGCAGAGCTTGCAAAGCTTAAGGGAGAGGACGGCCAGAAGTACCTTGATATCTATGAGACCCAGAAGAAGCTCGTGAATGAAGTTGCATGGGACGGCGACTGGTTCCGTCGCTGCATCACGGATGAGGGACGCTTTATCGGCTCGAAGGAAGAGCCTCAGGCAAAGATTTGGCTGAATGCACAGAGCTGGTCCGTTATCAGTAAGATGGGCGATCCGGAGAAGCAGGAGAGAGCCATGGACTGCGTAAAGGAATACCTTGATACCGACCTCGGAATCAAGAAGATTCATCCGTCGATGAAGGATTACCCGTCCAAGGAGGATCCGCTGACTTACTATAACAAGGGCTGCGGCGAGAACGGAAGCGTATTCTGTCACGCGAACACCTGGGCGATTATCGCAGAGTGTATGTTAAAGCATCCGGAGCGCGCTTACAAGTATTATCATCAGCTGCTTCCGATGGTAGCGCAGGCAAAGGCAGGCGAGTGGAGATATAAGGCGGAGCCTTATGTATATGCATCCAACATTTTCGGACCGGAGAGCGATAAGTTCGGTCTTGCGAACGTATCGTGGCTGACCGGAACCGCTGCCTGGATGTACATCGCGGTTACCCAGTATATGTTCGGTATCCGTGCTCATTATGACGGACTTGAGATCGATCCGTGCCTTGCGCCTGAGATGCTTCCTGCCAAGGTTACAAGAGAATTCAGAGGCTGCAGGTACGAGATTACGATTACAAAGAATGAGAAGGTCTTTATTCCTTATGAAGAAGGAAGAACAGAGCTGAAGGTTGAGATCTGAGACATCTGACAAGCGCAGAAGTGAGAACCCAAAGAAGTCAGAAGACGGACGTTGAGAGCCTGTCAGGGAGACAGGAGGGCTAACGTTTAGAATAAGCAAAAGAACAGGGTATTGTGGAATCCGGAATGGAGTACGGATTCTGCGATACCCTGTAATAATTCAGAAAGTAACAATTTTGAGCGAATGTCATATATTTTCCCTTTTTTTGTCTGTTGGAATCCGGTATAATTTGTATTAATATGGGGATAGTGCAAGACGTTGGAGGTTGCGGAGAGATGGAATATTATAAACTTATTATTGCAGACGATGAAAGGATGATTCGAAAGGGTCTGGTGAATAACATCAAATGGAATGATATGGGATTCGAGGTTGTGGGCGACTTCATAGACGGGGAGGATGTAATCGCGTGGCTGAAGGAGCAGAACGCGGATGTTGTATTCACAGACGTTTCGATGTGTCAGGTGTCGGGCCTTGCGGTGGCGAGATGGGTTCGGGAGAATAAGCCGTGGATTCGGGTTGTTATTATCAGCGGTTATAAGGAATTCGAATATGTAAAAGAAGCCATACAGGTTGGCGCGGTGGATTATATCCTAAAGCCGGTGAAGCCGCAGGAGATCGAGAAGGTATTTCGGAAGCTGAAAGAAGAGCTCGACCAGGAGAAGCGAAAGAAGGACAAGAATGTGAACGCGCTGTTCTCTTACCGGGACGATGTGGAATGCGCGAAGGTACTGGAGATTGAGGACGGGCTGATTGAGACTGTGGTGAGCGGGAATTCGGAAAAATCGGAAAACGTATATCAATCGTGGAATACAGCCATTCATAAAGTGCTCTGGGAATATGTACCGCTTCTGATTCTGCATGCGATCGACGAATTATATGATCGGATCGACAGATCGGGAATTCATCTGAGTGAAGATCTGGAGAAGGATGCAAGTTATCGGAAAATCAGCAGTGTCTGGGGAGAAGAGCTGATTGAGAAGGCGGGAGAGATTATCTGCGATATCGCAGCGGACATAGAAAGCAGGAAGAGTACCTTGGCTGAGAATGTAATTGTGAAGGCGAGGGAATACATTGATAAGCATCTGGCGGAGAATTTCGGGGTGGAGGATCTTGCGGCATATGTATTTTTGAACCGCAGTTACTTTTCAAGGGAATTTAAGAATGAAACCGGAGTAAGCGTAACGGATTATATCATACAGAGAAGAATGGAGAAAGCGGCGGAGCTGATTCGACTCGGGGAGCTGCCAACAGAGAAGGTCGCTGAGATGGTGGGATATACGGATGTAAAATATTTTCAGCGATCCTTTAAGAAATATACCGGATGCACGATAAGAGAATATCGGAATCTGCTGCGGAAAGAATGAGTGATATGAAAGAGAAAAAGTCACATAGAAGTATATTTCAGAATTTGATTCAATATCGGCATAACAGTATTCTGATACGAAATTTTGGACTTGTATTTTTTATGATGCTGCTGCCCCTTCTGCTGCTTATATTAATTGTCAGAACGAATATGGACGAGATTGTGCAGCAGGAGATCAGCGAGGCGAATAATAACTCGCTGACGATTACGGCGAAGACGATGGATTCTATTTTGGATCAGATCTTTTCCTTTGCTTATTTTATGGAAAAAAGCGATTCTTATAAATGGCTGTATATGTCAGAGGAGTCAGAGCTGATAGAGCGATATGATGATATTTATGAAGACCGAATCCGTTCATATTCCCTGATTGAGATGTATATTGATTCCATATATATTTATTTGGAAAAGAAAGAGCTTGTACTGAATAAGGATCAGGGAGGGGGAAAGGTATTCTCTTCCGAAGAGATAGAGGATTCCTCCTGGCTGAAATATTATAAAGAATATATGCAGGAAGGGGAGACAGGGAACTACATTTTTTGTTACAGAAACAAAAACGGCTATTATCCAAGGCTGCTGACCATGATGTGTCTGGATCGTATTGAGAAGAATACCGTGCAGGGAGCCGTTGTTGTTAATATTGATCTGAGAAAGCTCAATCAACATCTGGGATTAAGCAAGAACAGCGAGCTGAAATTCTATACGATAGACGAAGAAGGGTATCTGTATTATACGAATGAGGAAGAATTGCTGAGTGAGGACGCGAAGGTTCCGGACAATATGGATTTTCTGTGGAAGGAGGATCTGACGGAGTCGCAGATCAGAGAGATGAATGGAGCCAGCTACGTCATTTCCATGCAGAAGAGTACAAACTGGGGATTCCGGTATGTGCTGTGCAGCCCAATGTCCTTCTATGAAGAACGAATGGAACGGGTTGATATGATTATTCAGACGATAGTCATCCTGACGATTGTAATGGGAATCCTGGTTGCCTATATTGTAACGCTGCATTCGTTTGCACCGATCCAGCGGATTATGAACGAAATCAGTATCCAGAATACCGTCGAGGAGGTATTTCTGGAAGAACAGTTTATCAACAAGGACGAAGACGAGGATGTTAAGAATGAGCTGCAGTATATTACCCGGACGGTGCGGGAGACCGGAAGGAAGAATAAGCGTCTTAAGATGGAATCAGAAGTATGGATGAAAAAGCTGAATAATGCGCAGATGCTTGCTCTGCAGAGCCAGATCAATCCACATTATCTGTATAATACGCTGGATGCCATTAACTGGGACGCGATTGAACAGCTGGGAAGCGACAACAGTGTGTCGGAGATGATAACGGATCTGGCGCAGTTCCTGAGAATCGGTCTGCAGCGTTCCAGCTATCTGATTCAGATTTCGGAGGAGCTGGAGCATGCGAAGCTCTACGTCAGGATTCTGAAAGCGCGTTATGAGGATTCGATTCGGGTGGAGTGGGACGTAGATGACGCGATTCTTTCTTACAAGGTGATCCGTCTGAGCGTTCAGCCTCTGATTGAGAATGCGCTCGAGCATGGCCTGCGTCCGAAGCGATACGAGGGTACGATTTGGATACGGGGCGGCGTCATGGATGATATTGTATATCTTTCCGTGGAGGATGACGGAGTTGGAATGGAGGAAGAGGATTGCATTGCCTTTAACTGCGAACTGATGACGAACTATGAGGCGGACAGCGATCATGTTGGAGTGCGAAATGTAAATCAGAGAATGAAGATTCTGTTCGGAGATGATTACGGAGTGAATCTGACCAGGAGAAGAGGGGGAGGAATGATTGTAAGGTTGATCTTTCCAAAATGTGAATAGACGGATGCCCGAAGGGGCGAAGAAGGTCCGATTACGGCTGATTTCTGCGAACGGCCGTATCGGACCTTCTTCGTCTCTTCGGGCCGGATGGATGAAAGAGTACCGAATCGAAAAAATATATAAAAAAGCCGGATAAGATGCGGCAAAAAATGTGAATATTGCACCGATGTCACGTATTTACCCTTTTTTTGAGTCCTGCAAAGTGATATAATCTTAATATGTCAAGAGAAGAAAGAACTGGATAGTTATTGAGGAGGCGTGACTGTGACGAAAAAATCAACTGCCCTGAGAGTGGGCAAAAAAAAGACTTTTAAGGACAGGCTTCATGAGAGCCGGATTGGTTTTATGAAGAACTGGCAGCTGCTGGCGCTGTGTCTGCCGACGTTAATCGCGACGATTGTATTTGCGTACGTTCCGATGACGGGTGTTATTATGGCATTTAAGAATTACCGATTCGTGGATGGTATCTTCGGAAGTGCCTGGAACGGACTTAAGAACTTTGAGTTCCTGTTCAAGTCGTCCGAGCTGTGGCGTATCACGAGGAATACCGTATGCTATGAGCTTACGTTCATGATTCTGGGAACCGTGGTGAACGTGGCGATTGCGCTGCTGGCATTTGAGATTGATAATAAGAAGTGCCTGAAGTTCTATCAGTGTGTAATTCAGTTCCCGAGATTCCTTTCCTGGGTTATCATCGGTTATGTTACATGGGTTATCCTGGATCCCAGATATGGTTTCTTAAAGCAGATTATTGAATACTTTGGCGGTACAAACGTTAATGTATATACCAAGCCGGGTTACTGGCCGTTCATCCTGATTTTCTGTAAGCTGTGGGCGGGCGTCGGAGGCGGAAGTCTGATGCACTACGCAAGACTGATTGGTATTGACCAGGAGCTGTATGAGGCGGCGAAGATTGACGGTGCGAACAGATGGCAGCAGACGATTCATATTTCGCTTCCTGAACTGATTCCGCTTATCACGATTTTCTGGATTCTGGATATCGGAAGTATATTCAGCGGCGATTTCGGCCTTTTCTATCAGATTCCGAGAAATGTTACTCAGCTGTATGAAACCACGGATATTATTAACACTTACATTTATCGAGCATTAGAGACCGGTTCTTATGCGATGGGCGCTGCGGCAGGTTTTGCACAGTCGGTTGTCGGATTGGTTCTGACCCTGGTTACGAACAAGATTGTAGCCAAGATCTCTCCTGGTTCCGAGATGTTCTAATGACTTAATTATTGAATAGAAGAGGGTTGAATATGCGAAACACATCATTATTAAAAAAAGGCAATCGTTATAAGATTGGAATACATATCTTCTTTATCCTGTTTAGTTTATTATTCATCCTGCCGATGATTATGGTTGTGTCGGTATCGTTCTCAAGCGAGGATGCGGTTACCTCCACGTTCGGTGGTTACTCGCTTCTGCCGAGAGAATTCACGCTGGATGCTTATAAGCTGGCGTTCAAGAACCCGGAGACGGTTATCAATGGTTATATTGTAACAATCATTACATCCATTGCCGGTACCCTGCTGAATCTGATGTCAGCCGGTATGTGCGCATACGCGCTGGCAAGACCGAATTTCCGTTACAAGAAGATCGTTACCTTTATCGTATTCTTCACAATGCTGTTCGGCGGAGGTACGATTCCTACCTACATTATTTATACTAAGTATTATCATCTGGGCAATACCATCTGGGTTTATATCCTTCCGGCACTGTCAGGAGGAGCCTGGAATATCCTGATGATTCGTACCTTTATGCAGAGCCTTCCGGAGTCGCTGTTCGAGTCGGCAAAGATTGACGGCGCGGCAGAGCTTACGATATTCTGGAAGATTGGTCTTCCGTTATCCAAGCCTGTATTCGCGACGGTTGCTTTCACGGGTCTGATTGGCAGATGGAACGACTGGTCAACTTCTCTGGTCTATATTCGTGATTCCAGATTATACACCCTGCAGTATTCCCTGCAGAAGATTCTGAACGAGGCTGAGTTCCTGAAAGCACTGGTAAAGAATCCACTCTTCCAGAATGCCGGTATCGACATTTCAGAGGTTGCGGCGGAGCCGACAGAGACATTAAAGTATGCGATGTGTGTTATCGCGGCGGGACCGATGCTTGTCATCTTCCCGTTCTTCCAGAAGTACTTTGAGAAAGGTATGGTAGTTGGTGCTGTAAAGGGCTGAGAAAGCCTGCGTTGTGGACGGACACACGGCCGGGGGGAAACGGTCTGTGTGAGAATGTACAGTTAGGAAAGATGACTGGCAGGGCAGCCGGACACGGCGGTACAAAAGCGGTTATAAGGGAATTCTTGCTGGCATAGGGATTCCCTTATGATAAATATATCTATATGGAGGAGATAGTTATGCAGAAAAGACGTATTGTTGCACTGGCACTCGCAGCGGTAATGGCAGTAGGAATGCTTGCCGGCTGCGGACAGAAGGACAATCAGGATGGCACGACCCAGTCTACGACGGCTGGAACGACCGCATCCACAACCAAGGCTTCTGAGGCAGGGACCACAGAGGCGACAACCGAGAAGGTAGAGGAGCTTGAGCCTTATACCGTGACCTGGTGGATATACGGCGAGGGCGGACAGGATGTCGACGCGGTAGATAAGGCATTCAACGAGAAGCTCGCAGAGCTTCTTCCGAACACAACGGTTGAGTTCGTACGTGTTGCGGCAAGTGAGTACAAGGACAGATGGAACAAGGCACTGGCAGCCGGTGAGAAGATCGATATCGGCTGGTCCGCAAGCTGGGTAAACCCGGTTGCAAATGACGTTAACATGGGTGTTGTAACGGATATTGAGGATCTGCTGTATACATACGGCCAGGGTATCGTCGAGGCAATTGGCGGTGAGGATGTTGTAGATATGCATCGTTCCGCAGACGGCAACGTGTACTTTATCCCCTGCTGGCAGGGCTTAGGCTCGAATCGTTCCGCGATCTACATCAGACAGGATGTCGCGGATCTGATGCCGGAAGGCTGGATGGAAGAGGCACAGGAGATCGCATTCTCGAACACCGAGTTCACCGCGGAGTCCAAGAAGAAGCTCTTTGATAAGCTGGAAGAGATCTTCGAGGTGGCAGAGGCGAATGGTGTACTGGATAACGGTGCGATCGGGGTTCCTCATCGTTGGGGTATCACCAACAACGGCGTATGCTATAACGACTATACGATCACAGTAGTAGAGACAGAGCCTGGCGTATTCAGCGTATACAAGTGGTACGGAAGCGAAGTGCATCATCTGGAGTTTGAGACCAGCTTTAAGTGGCAGCAGGAAGGCTGGGTAGTAGAAACTGCCGGCGTTGAGAAGGATTGGGAGGATGGAACCTATATCTTCAGAGAAGAACAGGCACTGGATAAGAACTGGCTTGCAATCGAAGAGGCTTCCCATGGACTGGATGTGGACGGATTCCTGATTCAGGAGAATCTGATTCTGAATCCGGGCTGGGCAACCGGTACCGTATTCCCGAATACCGGCGAGAATCCGGAGCGCGCAATGATGGTTGCGAACCTGATCTACAGCAATGCTGAGCTGTATCAGCTGTTAATCTATGGTATTGAGGGAACTCATTACACCACGAACACAGACGGAACCATTACGGTTCCGGAGAACAAGACCTATACCGGTCCTTCGAACTGGACGGTAGGTACCTGTGCGAACTCTCTTGCAACGGATCCGGCGAAGCTGACTCAGTACACCGACGCATATGAGTTAGAGCAGACCGCAGTTGCGAACCCGTTAGCAGGCTTCTCGTTCGATACTACCAATCTGCAGACCGAGGCGGCGAACCTGAAGGCAGTTCGTGCCGAGTACAATACTGTTGCAGCTGATGAGAACGGCAACTGGATCAATCGTTACAACGAGGCGATTGCGAAGTTAGAGCAGGCCGGCATTGATACCTATCTGGAGGAATTCGTAGACCAGCTGACTGAGTTTGTAGAGGCACGCGGCCTTGGCAAGGTTGTAGTTGTTGAGAATCCGGTTTGGGAATAATCGAAAGGGATCTGTGGACGACACGGATGAAGTAGTTTGATAAAGATAGAGACGCATGTATGAACGGGGACGGGAGTACATGCGTCTCTATTATCCGGAAATAGAGGGAGAAGGACAGAAGAATCGCGTGAGAAGGAATGCTTTTATGCGAAGCAAGTGGGACTGGAGGTCTGGGCACAGACGGTCAGAAGGAATGAGGGAAGACAGTGAATTGGAAATCAAAACCTGAAGGAGGTTTCATATATGGACACGATGAGATATACAGGAATTCAGAACTGGCAGGTATTGCAGCAGATAGACGGTTTTGCAGGCGTGACGATCACAGGTGAGATCGATGGGTGGCTGAAGAATCCGGTGCTTGAAGCAGAGATATCCTGCGCCGCGGCATTCTACGGAGTCAGGCTGCAGATTGCGGAGGAAGATACCGGAAGAGCGCTGACCCCGTGGGTCGAAGCAAAGGCGGAGAATGGCGTATGGAGCTGTGAGATTACCGGAATTCCGGTTGGAGGACTTTACTGTGTCAGACAGCAGCTTGTGTTCTACAGCGAGGAGAAGGGCTTTTCCAATTGGGCGTTTGCGAATGTTGTGAAGCATATCGGAGTAGGAGATGTGTATCTGATAGCAGGCCAGAGCAACGCGGTAGGCTGGGCAAAGGGCCTTATGTATGATCCGGTGCAGCTCGGTGTCAGTATGTTCGAGCAGGGAAGCGGCTGGGAACTTGCGTGTCAGCCGATGGGAGGACGGGGAAGCGCGTTCTTTACCTTCGGAAAACAGCTGAATACCAGGCTTGGCTATCCGATTGGCCTGATTCCAAGAGCGATTGGCGGTGCGCCGATTACTGACTGGATGGACGGCGGCTGCCATATGGAGCGGCTTAAGAAAGAGGAGATTGGAAGAATTAAGGGAGTTCTCTGGTATCAGGGCTGTACGGAGGCCAATGATGGCGGCGAGTGCGACTATGCGGGGATGTTTGAGAACGTGGTGGAGCAGTTCCGGAAGAAATTCGAGGATGATACGCTTCCGGTTATTACCTTCCAGCTGAACCGTCTGCGCTCCTTCGACGCGTCCGGAGTCCATGACGCGGGCTATGACCGAATCCGCGAGATACAGCGGACGATGCCGAAGCGAATTCCGAACGTATACGTGCTTCCGACCATTGATCTGACCACCATGTCGGATTCAATTCACAACAGTATGGCATCCAACCGGTATCTGGGAGAACGGGCGGCGTGGTTCGCCATGGATGTGATCTACGGAAGGGATAAGATATATGAGGTTCCGGACATTGAGCGGATCGAACAGATCGGCGGGAAGACGCTAAAACTGATTTTTCAGGGAATTACGAGCACATTGGATGCCTTCGGTGTCGCTCCGTGGGAGCTGTCGGTCTGCGCAGAGGATGCGGTTGGCGTGAATCCAATCGTCGGATACCGGATAGAAGGAAACCGGCTGCTTGTGGAATGCGAGCGGGCCTTGGAGGGTGAGGTATTCGTGAAAGCGCAGTACGGAAGCAATCCGAAGAACGTGATCATTGACGCGGAGAGCCAGATTCCGATTCTGTGCTTCAGCAATGTTAAGAGTGAAAAGAACGTTTGAGGAACAGGTTACAACGAGGGGGATGAAGCAGTTTGATAAAGATAGAGACGCATGTAGGAACGGGGACGGGAGCACATGCGTTTCTATTATCCGGAAATAGAGAGGAAGGGGAGAAGAACGTGGGAGGAATAGGAAAGAGGAAAAAGAGTACGATGTCAAAGCTATGGTATAACACATGGGCAAAGGAGTGGAACGAGGCGCTCCCGATTGGAAATGGCAGAATCGGCGGCATGGTGTACGCCGACCCGCTGGAGGATGAGATTTATCTGAATGAAGAGACGCTCTGGAGCGGCTTCCCCTGCGGCGCGCCGTATGCGAGGAGCACGGAGCAGCTGAACGAGATTAGAGAGATGATTCGGAACAAAGAATATGACCGCTCCGATCCGGCCATCCTTGGGCTGACCGGAAGACAGGGTTCACAGATGTATCTGTCGCTTGGAAGGCTCCTGATTCGCACGGATAATTTTAAAAATGACGGGGTGGAGTATCGCCGCGAGCTGGACTTAAAGGAAGCGGTGGTTCGGTCGTACTGCAGTACCTATGATGCGAATTTTGCGTATCCGATTACCTATGAACGGGAGTATTTTACTTCCCTTGCGGACGATGTGCTGGCGATGCGGGTGAAGACAAATTATGACTGGTTCTGCGCGACGATTGCGCTTGATATGCATCTGGATTATGAGCGGATGGATACGGAAGGGAAGAGCATCTTCGTGGAAGGAAGATGCCCGACGGACTACCGGCCGGACGATCCGGAGCATCTCTTAGAGATCGCGCCGGATAAGGAAAGCGTTCCGTTCTGCGCCGAGATTCGTGTGGAAAGCGATGGAAGGGTATACCGGATCGGTAAGCGTCTGAAGGTGGAACGGGCGAGCTATGTTACTCTGATATGTTCGATTGCGACCGGATTTGACGGATTCGATAAGCAGCCGATAAGCGAGGGAAGGCCGTATCGGAAGCTGTGCAAGGAACGCATGGAGCGTGCTCTGCAGTACGGCTTTGACGATCTGAGGAAGCGCCATGTTCAGGCGTACAAAAAGCAGTATGATCGTATGGAAATATGCCTTGACGGGGCGGATTATGAGGACATTCCGACGGACGAGAGAATCCGGCTTGCGGCAGAGGGACGAGAGGATAATAAACTGACGCAGCTGCTCTTTGATTACGGCAGATATCTGCTTATCTGCAGTTCACAGGAGAATGGGCAGCCGGCGAATCTGCAGGGAATCTGGACAAAGGATGTTCCGGCTCCCTGGAGGTGCAATTACACGGTGAATATTAATACGCAGATGAATTACTGGGCGGCGGAGCAGGTGGATCTTCCGGAGTGCCATATGCCGCTGATGCGTATGATAAAGGAGATTTCGACGCGCGGGAATTATTATGGCTTACAGGGATGGAGCTGCGGACATAATACGGATCTGTGGCGGTTCAACAGTGAGACGGGCGGCTCGGTATGCTGCGGGGCGTGGCAGATGGGCGGTATCTGGCTGGCAAGACATATTTACGAGCATTATATGTTCACGAGGGATGAAGAATTCCTGAAGGAGTATTATGGCGTGCTGGAGG
Source organism: Lachnospiraceae bacterium (assembly GCA_017623215.1). Classification (GTDB taxonomy): domain Bacteria; phylum Bacillota; class Clostridia; order Lachnospirales; family Lachnospiraceae; genus Caccomorpha. The sequence continues at coordinate 67,846 of JAGAPO010000041.1, forward strand.
GAATCTATGATTTCTTAAGCGGCTGGCTGATTCGGGATGAGAACGGATTGCTTACCACAAGCCCGTCCACCTCGCCGGAGAACGCATTCCTCTATCGGGGAATCAAGGCCTCCGCGGCGGAGGGAAGCGCGATGGATCTGTCAATTATTGCGGATTATCTCGACAATATGATTGAGCTTACAAAGGTGCTTAATAGGGACGCTTCCCGCTATGAGAAGATGCGTTCGGAATTAAAGCCCTTACGCATCGGAAGTGACGGAAGAATTCTGGAATACGGAGAAGAATTCGAGGAGGCGGAGCCTGGCCACAGGCATGTCTCCCACCTGTTCGGCCTCCATCCGGCCTGCACGATAAAAGAGGGGGATGCTCTTTACGATGCGGCGAAAAAGACACTGGAGTACCGGCTTGCACACGGCGGCGGTCACACCGGCTGGTCCAACGCCTGGATTGCCAATATGTACGCGAGACTGAAGGACGGAGAAAAGGCGAACGGGCATATTCTTACCATGTTCCGTAAGTCGATCTATCCCAATATGCTGGATGCGCATCCGCCGTTCCAGATTGACGGGAACTTCGGAATCTGCGCTGCCATCTGCGAGATGCTTGTGCAGAGCCATGGCGGAAAGACCGTGCTGCTTCCTGCGATTCCTGCGGCGTGGAAGAGCGGATATGTGAAGGGAATGAAGACGAGAGAGGGAAAAAAGATAAGCTTCCGGTGGGAAGGGAATACGGTGTATGACTATCGGGAGAGAGAATAAGAAAGAATCAGGGAGGAAGAGAACCAATGAAACCAATTGAGAATCCAAAGTATCTGCATAAGAACCGATTAAAGCCGAGAAGTACCGTGCTTCCGGAGGGGAAGATCACCTATCTGGACGGGGAATTTGCGTTCCGTTACGATGGCGGAGACTGGGGAACGCTTCCCGTTCCGTCGATGTGGCAGTTCCATGGTTACGGGACTCCCAGATATACGAACGTGGACTATCCGTTCCCGTTCAATCCGCCCTATGTGGGCAATTACAATCCGGTCGGAGAATACAAAAAAAGCTTCCGGCTTGAGAAGCTGACGGCGCGCACGATTCTGCATTTTGACGGCGTTGACAATGCCTTCTATGTCTATATTAACGGTGTGGAAGCAGGGTTCTCCAAGGGCTCCAGGCTGGCGCATGAATTCGATATCACGGCGCTTGTAAAAGAGGGAGAAAATGAGCTCTATGTCAAGGTCTATACCTACTCCGATGCAAGCTATCTGGAAGCGCAGGATATGATTCTTGCGAGCGGAATCTTCCGAAGCGTATACCTGATTCAGACGGATGAAGTCAGCATCTGGGATTACACGATCCGGACCACGATGAAGGACATCAGCGTGTCAGTCGATGTGACATTGCCGGAGAACTGGAGCGTTCGAATCTCTGTGGACGGGCAGAGCGCAGTGGGAACAGAACAGACATTTACCATTGCGAATCCGCGCCTGTGGAACGCCGAGGAGCCGAATCTTTACGAGGTGGTAATTGCTCTGTACTACAGAGACGAATTAAGAGAACGGCACACCAAAAAGGTCGGTCTGCGTGAGGTTGCAATCATTGACGGAGCGCTGTGTGTCAACAGGACTCCGATCAAATTAAAGGGTGTGAACCGCCACGAGTATGTTCCGGATAATGGCCGCGCGATCAATTACGAGACAACGAAGAAGGAGCTTCTTTTCCTGAAAGAGAACCATGTCAACGCAATTCGATGCTCACATTATCCGAACGCTCCGTTCTTCTACGAGCTGTGCAATGAGCTTGGCTTCTACGTGATGGATGAGTCGGATCTGGAGACGCATGGCTGCGGTGTAACTGGGGATCAGGGGTACTTAAGCAAGAGCCCGGAGTGGCTTAGCGCGTATTTAGACCGGGCAGAGAGAATGTATGAGCGCGACAAGAACGAGACCTGTATCATCATCTGGTCGGTCGGAAATGAGTGCGGCAACGGCGACAACCTGGTCAAATGCGCGGAATATCTGCGGTGCCAGGAAGTGAAAAAGCCGGTGCATTATCCGCAGGATGATGCGCACAGACCGAATTTTATTGACTTCAGGCAGTGCAGCTATATGCCGGTATGGGCGTATGAGCAGATGGAATATGAGACGGATAAATGGTGCGACAAGCCGGTCATCGCGACCGAATATGCGCACGCGATGGGCAACAGCCCGGGAGCGCTTTTGGAATATTGGAAGCTTATGTATCACTATAAGACATTTGCGGGCGGCTTCATCTGGGAGTTTAAGAACCACGGAATCCTGCGGGACGGAACCTATCTGTACGGCGGTGATTTCGGGGAATACAATCACGCGTATAATTTCTGTCTGGACGGCTTTGTGATGTCGGACGGAACGCCGAAGCCCGCATTTCAGGAACTGGCCTATATCTTCGCTCCGATCTGGGTGGAATATGAGAACGGAGTGAGAATTACGAATACCAATAATTTTACCCCGGTATCCGGACTGACATGGGATCTGCTTGAGGATTATACGGTAATTAAGAGCGGGGTATCCGACCTTGTAATCCCGCCGGGAGAGAGCAGAACTCTTCGCATGCTGCCGGATGAGATGGAGGGAGTTCTGCTGAAATATGGTGCGAATTATCGGGTGAATATTCACTATAAGGGAGTGACAAAGCAGGTTGCCTTACCGGTCGGCATTCCGAAGAAAGCATTTGAAAAAGAGGCGTTTTCTTATGATGTGCGGGAAGAGGAGAACAGGGTAACAATTACCGGTGAGAGCTTTGAGATTGCCTGGGAAAAGGGAATGTTAAGCCGCTACGTTGTGGATGGAACGAGCCTGATTGAGGCTCCGGTGAGAGTGAACTTCTATCGGAAGCCGACCGATAACGACGGAATCCGGGGAAAGCACGACAAGCTTACTCAGACCTGGGATAAGGCGCATCTGCGTCATTTTGAATTCTTCTGCGAAGACAGCAGGGTGGAACCGCATGAGGACGAAGTGATCTGCCGTTTTCAGGGTAAGATTCTTCCGGAAGGGGTATTTGCGGGATTTATTACCGAGCTTACCTACCACGTCTATCAGGGCGGCAGGATTCTCGTGGATCTCAAGTGCGAACCGTACGGAACGATGCCGGAGAGACTGCCGAGAGCCGGTTTTGTATTCGAGCTTCCAAAAGGGTTTGATGAGGTATGCTGGTATGGCAGAGGGCCTCATGAGAACTATGCGGACAGAAAGGAATCCGCGCTTTTTGGCCTGTATCAGAAGAAGGCGGCGGATATGAGCTTTGAGTATGAAAGACCGCAGGAGAACGGCAACCGGTGCGATACCTCCTTTATGACGATTGGCGATCTGGCCGTGATCGGAAGCGGGCAATTCGAATTCTCGGTTCATGATTACAGCTTCGAATCCCTGATGAAGGCGGAGCATAAGGGCGAGCTGTGCAGGTCAGAGCATAATTATCTGTACCTTGATTATAGACAGCGCGGCCTCGGAAGTGCGTCCTGCGGCCCGCAGCCGGAGGAGCAGTATGAGTTTAAGCCTCACAGCTTCCGGTTTGCGTTCCTGCTTAAGAAGAACGATGGAAAGTATGAGAACGAGGCGTTTGATGCAGTGACTGAGCGGCTGAGCGATGGGTATACGCCGTGGACGATGGAGAAAGTGGCTGAGAACTTTGACTGCAGAGAATAGTGTGAGAAATTTCGCCGCTGCGAATTTTCTCACACACAGATTTGTACCGGAGCACAAATCTGCGTGATGTGCAAGTGAAATCGCATCCGCGATTTCGCTTGCGCTGCCGAAGGAATATTGCGATGAGCTGTGCACGGTGCTTCGGCTAACGTTCGATGAGTCGCTTGATCTGTATGCGGGAGTCGGCGGAGGAATTGAATAAGGGAATGGAGGTTTGTTATGTCGAGATTATGGTATAAAACCTGGGCAAAGGAGTGGAATGAGGCGCTCCCCATCGGAAATGGCCGGATCGGAGGCATGGTATATGGCGATCCGTATCAGGATCAGATCTTTTTAAATGAGGAGACCTTATGGACCGGAAGACCCGGAATGGATACGGATGCGCGGAGCATGGAGCGCATGAATGAGATTCGGGAGATGATCCGGAAGAAAGAATATGACCGTTCGGATGCCGCGCTTGCGGATATGTTCAGCGACGGAACGCAGCTGTATCTGTCCTTCGGACGTCTGCTTGTCAATGTGGATAATTTTAAGAAAGACAGCGTTCTGGAATATCGGCGGGAGCTTGATTTGAAGGAAGCGGTGGTGCGTTCGGAGTGCAGCACGGCGGATTCGAATTTTTCGTATCCGATTGCTTATCGGAGGGAGTATTTTACCTCGCTTGCGGACGATGTGATGGCGATGCGCGTGGTGAGCAATTATGACTGGATGTGCGCGACGATTTCGCTGGATATGAATCTGGACTATGATGTGATGCAGATTCGTGACAATTGCCTCTCTGTGGAGGGGCGGTGCCCGACGGATTTTAAGGAGAAGAATTTTCAGCTCTTTTTGGACGTGGAGCCGGAGAAGGAGAGCGTTCCGTTCAGCGCTCAGATCCGGGTCGTGACGGATGGACTTCTTGCGCGGATCGGCAAACGGTTCAGGATTAACCGGGCGACGTATTTTGAAGTGTATCTTTCGATTGCAACCGGCTTTAACGGGTATGATCGCATGCCGATGTCGGAAGGAAAGCCGTATCGGGAGCTGTGCGAAGAGCGCATGGAGAAGGCGCTTACCCATTCGTTCGATGAGCTGATGAGCCGCCACACGGCGAAATACCGGGAGCAGTATAATCGCATGGAGCTCTGCCTGGACGGCGAGGATTACGAGGAGGTTCCGACGGATGAGAGAATCCGGCTTGCCGCGGAGGGACGCGTGGATAATAAGCTGACGCAGACGCTGTTCGATTACGGACGTTATCTGCTGATCAGCTGTTCACAGGAGGACGGCCAGCCTGCGAATCTGCAGGGAATCTGGACGGAGAATGTGGTGTCGCCATGGCGCAGCAATTATACGATCAATATTAATACACAGATGAATTACTGGGCGGCGGAGCAGACGGCGCTTTCGGATTGCCATATGCCTTTGATGCGGATGGTAAAGGACTTGGCCGAACGCGGCAATCGGTACGGTCTGCACGGCTGGTGCTGCCCGCATAATACGGATCTGTGGAGATTCAATCTGGAGGCAAGCAATGGCGTCTGCTGGAGCATCTGGTATATGGGCGGCTTCTGGCTGGCAAGACATATCTATGAGCATTATCTGTACACAAGGGATGAGGCGTTCTTAAAGGAGTATTTCGAAGTGCTGGAGGGAATCTATGATTTCCTTGCCGACTGGCTGGTGCGGGATGAGAAGGGGTATCTTACGACCTGTCCGTCCACCTCGCCGGAGAATTCCTTCCTCTATCGGGGGATTCGGGCGGCAGCTGCAGAGGGAAGCGCGATGGATCTGTCGATTATCGCGGACTATCTCGATTACATGATCGAGCTTGCGCCTGTACTGCAGAAGGATACGGCAAAATACGAGCAGATGCGTTCCGAGTTAAAGCCCCTGCAGATTGGAAGCGACGGAAGGCTGCTGGAATACGGAGAAGAGTTCGAAGAGCCGGAGCCGGGACACAGACATATATCCCATTTGTATGGCATATATCCGGCCTGCACGATCAAAGAGGGAAGCGACCTGTATGAGGCCGCAAAGAAGAGCTTGGAGTACCGCCTTGCGAACGGCGGCGGACACACCGGCTGGTCGAACGCATGGATTGCAAATGTGTACGCGAGATTGAAAGACGGCGAGAAGGCGAATGGCCACATTATTAATATGTTCCGCAAATCGATCTACCCGAACCTGTTCGATGCGCATCCGCCGTTCCAGATTGACGGCAATTTCGGAATCTGCGCGGCGATCTGTGAGATGCTGATGCAGAGCCACAATGGAGAGCTTACCCTGCTTCCGGCGATTCCGAAGGCATGGAAAAGCGGCTATGTGCGGAATATGAGAACCAGACGCGGAACCGGAGTCAGCTTTTCGTGGAAGGACGGAGTCATTGTAGATTGTGTGGAAGAGTAGACGATTGGGGTATCAGGAGGAACAGAGCATGAAAAAGGAACAGAGCATGAAAAAGGAACAGAGCATGAAAAAGGAACTACAGTGTGATCTGCTTGTTGCAGGAGCCGGAATGTCCGGCATGTGCGCGGCGATTGCAGCGGCAAGAAAGGGATTATCGGTTATATTAATCAATGACCGCTCCGTGCTGGGAGGCAATGCATCCAGTGAAATTGGAGTACAAATCAGCGGTTCCAATCACGAAACCCATAATACTGCTATCTATGGAAAAGAAACCGGTATCATCGAAGAGATTAGGCTGAGACTGGATTATTACAGACAGTATGAGGGCTACGGATATCACGCGCTTCTGGACTCGGTCTTCTTTGATATGATCTATAATGAGAAGAATATCAAATTGATCTTAAATACCGTCGTGGAAACCTGCGACGTGGAGAACGGAAGTATCACTAAGGTATACGCCCGCCACAGCGTGAATAATAACGTATATGAGATTACCGCGCTGAATTATGTGGATGCGACGGGCAATGGAACGCTGGCATATGAAGCGGGTGCAGAGTTCCGAAAGGGAAGAGAAGGAAAGGATGAGTTCGGGGAATTCTGGGCGCCGGAAAAGGCGGATGACTATACGATGGGACACTCGATCTACTTCGAAACCGCGGACGCCGGACATGAGGTTGCGTTCAAAGCACCGGATTATGCGTATGATATCACGAACATGGATTTCATGAAGGATATTGATAAGCCGGAGAATTTCAGAGGATTATCGTGCTTTGGACCGCACTGGGCGTATGAGTACGGCGGACAGGTGGATGTCCTTGAGGATCACGATGACGTGGAGCTGGAATTAAGAAAGCTGCTCTACGGCATCTGGGACTATGTGAAGAACAGCGGAAAATACCCGAAGGCGAGAACACGGTATCTGAAGCGGGTGTTTGCAAAGGCGGGATCCAGAGAGTCCAGGCGTTTTATCGGCGACTACATCTTAACGGAAAATGATGTGGAGAATAAGGTGAATTTCCCGGATTCGGTTGCAATCGGCGGCTGGCCGATGGATATTCATGCGCCGCTTGGAATCTATGATTCGCTTCCTGCGTCCAATTTTGTGCCGGTGACCGGAACCTATAATATTCCGTTCCGCTGTCTGTATTCGAAGGACATCGACAATCTGATGTTCGCCGGAAGAAATATCAGCGTAACGCATATCGCGCTCGGCTCCACGCGCGTTATGGGTACGTGCGGCGCGTTGGGCCAGGCCGTGGGAACCGCCGCGTATCTTTCGAAAAAATACAGCGAGTCTCCGAGAACCATCGGCAAAAAGCACATCAAGGAGCTGCAGGAGCTTTTGCTGAACGAGGATCAGGCGATTTTACATATAAAAGAGAAGATGCCAAAGGCAAAGGCAGCTGCCACCAGCGTGAAAGAGTATCAGAATGTCAGGTTTAACGCTTTTATGCCCTTAATAAGAGATTACGGACTTTTCTTTATGGCGGATTCAAAGAAGGTGGACAGTATCTGCGTGAAAGTAAAGGCGAAGGAGAATACGGTTCTTACTTATAAGATACTTTCGGGAACTCATCCGGAGACCTATTTGCCGGAGAATCTGGAGATGACGCATACAGCCGGACTGGAAGCGGGCTTCTGCGGCTGGATCACGCTTCCGATTGGTTGCCCGGTCGGGAAGGATGGGAAGATTTATCTGGTATTTGAGAAGAATGAAGCGGTGGAGATCGCGACGGGCGAAGAGCGCGTGATGGGCGCAATTACCTACAGACTTCATACAAAGGAGTCGCATGATCGGATGAATCACGACAGTATTCCGCTGAACGAGGAGAAGACCGGCTATCTTTCCTGCGATCATAATTATGAGGAGAAGAGCAATATTCTGTTCCGGAATATTATTCCAAGGCAGCATGTATTTGACGCGAAGAACGTTCTGAACGGATATGCAAGACCGTACGGAGCGCCCAATCTGTGGCTGGCAAAGCTTGACGAGCCGCAGACACTCATAATAACGCCGGATGTGCCGGCCGATATCAGAGAGCTCTCCCTGACGTTCGATAACCGGCTTGATCTGGACAACAAGAAAAAGATGCCGTCAACGCTCGCAAAGGAGTTCGAGATTGCGATTACGCATAAGGATGGGGTGTACAGGCTGTCCGAGACAGAGAATTATAAGAGAATGGTGCGGTATGAGCTGGATTGGAAGGAAGTCTCTAAGATCGAGATTACCGTAAATAAGACCTATGGAATGGAAGAGGTCGGTATTTACGCGGTGAATTATAGATAGGAGGATTGCGGTGCAATATCAAAATGTAGAATTATTTAATACGGAGGAAGTCGTGCCCTTTGAAGGCGGTGTGATTCTTGCGCGCTTTCCGGAGGAAGCAAGAGCCGATATGAAAAGCAGAGCCTCCTGGATGGCATACGCCTCGATCGGCTGTGAGGTGCGCTTCGTGTGCGAGGCGGAAATTTTCTGGATTACGCTCGGAGCAGCGGCGCAGAATGTGGATGTGTATGTGATGCTTGGAGATTATACGTTGGATAAATTCACCATTCCGGCGGGCCAGAAGAAGACGATTCAGTATGAGAAAAAGGATGTTCTGGCAGGAATGGATCCGGAGGTTATGGAGCCGTTCGATGAACGCTTCAGTCATCTGGTATGGAGATTTTATTTCAATTCTGAAGGAGCCGGTGTGTTCTATAGCTGCAGGGCGCTGAATGGGACGCTCAGGCCGCCCTACGAGAAGGAGCTTCCGACTAAGACCATGCTTGCGTACGGCTCTTCGATTACCCATGGATGCTGGGCGATTGATACGAGGAATTCGTATATTCAGCAGGTTGCAAGACGTCTGAATCTGGATGTGCTGAATAAGGGAATGGCAGGAGCGTGCAGGCTGGAAGACAGTACGATGGAATATCTGATAGCCCAGGATTCCTGGGATCTCGCGTTTCTGGAGCTTGGGGTGAATGTTCTGAACAGCTACAGCGTGGAGGAATTCCGGAAGAGAGCCGAGCATCTGGCTGTGGGAATGTGTAAAAAGAAACCGAACAATCCGGTCTATCTGACCTTCTGCTATTACGGAAGAGGAAATTATACGCAAAAATCGGATCACTCCGAGCATGCAAAGCGATCGGTGGAATATGAGAAGGTCTTGAGCGGAATCCGGGAGAAGTTTGGTCTGTCGAATCTGTATTATATTGAGGGAACGAAGATCATGGACAGCGGTTCGTATCTTTGCTATGACATGGTACATCCGTCCGACTATGGACATATCCGGATGGGGGAGAACCTGGCAAGGATTATCACGGAGAGCGGCGCTGCATTTTAAAGGGAAAAAGAGGAAAAAGAAGGAAAATCTGAAAAAAAAGAATAGCTTTTTGAGAGTTGATTTGGTATAATAGATGCGCGGCAAGGCGAAGCCCCGGTTCCTGGAGAGAGAAAGGAGATTCGTCTGGAGCAGATATTATATTACCGTATGCATATTATGAAAGGGATGCAGTGCGGCAGAATTAAAATGAAAGAGAATGATGGGGCAGTCAGGCAATCTATGCCTGACTGTTCGGACATTTTCTGCCGAATAGAAGGAGGTATCGCTGTCCGGATATTCGTGCATCGATAAAAAGAAGAAGAACGGAGGATTCGTATGCGGAAAGTAACATTTGGTACTCCGGAAGAGATTGTACCGTCCCAATTTTGTAAGGGGCTTGCCTATCAGGAGACCGAGATACAGTATGACGTAACCAAGTTTAAGTTCAGGGAGACAAAGCGCGGATGTCTGTTAGAGTTCCCGATTGAGCAGGACGAGCAGATCTATGGATTTGGTCTGCAGTTAAAGGGCTTTAATCATAAGAGCCATAAGCTTACGCTTCGGGCGAATTCCGACCCGGTGGCGAATACGGGTGATTCGCACGCGCCGGTTCCGTTCTTTGTGACGACAAAGGGCTACGGAATGTATCTTGATACGGCAAGATATATTGAGGTATGCTGCGGTTACGGTAAGAACACGAACCGCCCGCCGGAACCCAATAATACGATTATCGCGACCGCAGAGGATCTGTATAAAAAATGCGGCCTGAAGGAGACTTCGGTAATGTCGATTGAGATTCCGGTTGCGAAGGGTGTGGATGTGTACATATTTGAGGGTGAGAATATCCTGGATATTGTGTCGCAGTACAATATGTTCTCCGGCGGCGGATGTCAGGTTCCGGAGTGGGGACTTGGGGTTATCTACCGCATGTATGCGAAGTTCACGGATAAAGAAGTGATGAATCTGGCGGATTATTTCCGTGAGAGGGAGATCCCGGTTGATATTATCGGTCTGGAGCCCGGCTGGCAGTCAAGCTCGTATTCCTGCTCGTATGTGTGGGATGAGGAACGGTATCCGGAGTACGGGAAGATGATTGCGCATCTGAAGGAGCAGGGATATCATATCAACCTTTGGGAGCATGCATTCGTGAACGCGGTATCTCCGATATATAAGCCGCTGCAGAAGTACTGCGGCGATTACGAGGTCTGGAAGGGGCTGATTCCGGATCTGTCGATTCCGGAGGCGAGAGATATCTTCGCGGATTACCATAAGAAGAATCTGGTGGAGCTTGGAATCGACGGCTTTAAGTTAGATGAGTGCGATAACAGTGATTTTGTGCATGACTGGAGCTTCCCGAACTGTACGGAGTTCCCGGGCGGTATGGACGGCGAGCAGTATCACCAGATGTTCGGAACGTTATATATGCAGACGATTCTGCAGGCACTGGATGGAAGGGAGACCCTTTCTGAGGTGCGCAATGCGGGGGCCCTCGCGGCAAGCTATCCGTTCGTGCTGTACAGTGATTTATATGATCATAAGGATTTCATCCGGGGCGTGGTGAATTCCGGGTTCTCGGGGCTTCTTTGGACGCCGGAGGTGCGTGAGGCAAGGAGCAGGAAGGAGTTCCTGCGCAGATTGCAGTCGAACGTATTCTCGTGTCAGTGCCTGATTAACGCATGGTATCTGGATAAGGCGCCGTGGCTTGCATTTGACTGCGAGGACGAGGTAAGAGAGCTTCTGAACGTCCGTCACAGCCTGATTCCGATGCTGAAAAAGGCATTTGATGAATATAAGGAGACCGGCAAGCCTCCGATTCGCGCGTTGGTTGCCGATTACACGGAGGATTCCGAGACCTGGGCACTGGAGGATGAATATATTTTCTGTGACAATCTGATTGTGGCTCCGATGACGGCGGCACAGGATTCCAGAAAAGTATATCTGCCGGAGGGAAGCTGGAGAGATTACTGGACGAAAGAGCCGGCAGCGAGCGGCTGGAGAACAGTAGAGACGGATCAGATTCCGGTATTTGAGAAAGCCGAATAGGTTAGGGGGAGGCAAAGCATGGATTTCACAAATCTGAAGAAGTTTATGGATCATATGGCGGCGGAGCGCACGCCCGGCAATGCGGCGGTTGTATACCTGGGAGGAAAGCAGGTATTTCGCTATGCGTGCGGGTATTCGGATCTGGATACGAAGCAGGAGCTGACAGGGGATGAGATGTTCAACATCTATTCCTGTTCCAAGATTACGACGGTCACGGCTGCGACACAGCTGTTGGAGCAGGGAAAGATCCTGATAACGGATCCGGTATCCGATTATATCCCGGAATATAAGGAGATGTACATTAAGACAGCGGACGGCGAGCTGGTAAAAGCGAAAAATCCGATTCTGGTAGGGGATTTGTTCTCGATGACGGCAGGCCTTACCTATAATATGAATTCGGCTGCTTTTCAAAAGGCGAAGGAGTTAACGAACGGAAAGATGGATACGGTTACGGTTGCACGCTGTATTGCGTCGGATCCGATTTCCTTTGAGCCGGGAACGCGCTGGCAGTACAGCCTTTGTCACGATGTGCTGGCGGCGCTGGTCAGCGTGGTGTCCGGTCAGAAGTTCCGCGATTATGTGAAGGAACATATTTTTGATCCGCTCGGAATGAAGGATTGTGTCTATCATCACACGGACGAGGTGCTGGCGAGGATGGCGCCTCTGTATTCCTTTGTGCCGAAGGACAGTCCGGATTATGATATTGTAGAAGCGCAGAAGTATGGGAATGCAAAAGAGGGCAGCTTCAAAAAGCAGGACAAGGGCCTTGGGAATTTTGTTCTGGGTGAGGAATATGACAGCGGCGGCGCGGGAATTACGACGACGATGGATGAGTATGTGAAATTGATGGCGGCGCTTGCGAACTATGGCAAAGGTCTGAACGGAGAGAGGATACTGGCTCCATATTCGGTGGATCTGATGAGGACGAACCGGCTGAATGAGCAGCAGCTGGCAAGCTTTAACTGGAGACAGCTGATCGGTTATGGCTACGGTCTGGGAGTGCGGACACATATCAATCCGGCCAAATCGGGTATGCTCAGCAGCCTTGGTGAGTTCGGATGGGGCGGCGCGGCAGGCGCGACTGCCATTATCGATCCGAAGCTGAATCTGGGTGTCTTTTATGTACAGCATACGCTGAATCCGAGAGAAGAGTATTATCAGCCGAGACTGAAGAATGCGGTGTATTCCTGCTTAGATTAGCGTGGGATAGCGTAATAGAATGGAGGATCGCGATGGAAGAGAGATGGAATGGATTTTTAATGCGGAATTATCAGTTCGAAGAGCATGATGCGATTGTGGTATTTCCGGAGGAAGGAACGGCGAACGGGTATCTGGCGGTTAAGACAGAATATTGGGGAGCGTTTCCGAAGGTAGCGGAGATTGAATTACTGAAGAGAGGATTTCATCTGTGCTATATCAAGAATGACAACCGCTGGGGAGTGGACGAGGATCTGGACAGGAAGGCGAGATTTATTCGTTCCGTTCAGATGGAGTATGGGTTAAAGCCCGGCTGCGTTCCGGTTGGAATGAGCTGTGGCGGACTGATTGCAATTAAGCTTGCGGCAAGATATCCGGAGTTAATTGCCTGCCTGTATCTGGATGCGCCGGTTGTGAATTATATGAGCTGCCCGTGCGGATTTGGCATCGGCAATCCGCTGAATGAGAAACGGGATATGTCGGAGATCCTTGGAGCACTGAAGTTAAATAGTGTCTCCGAGCTGCTTGCTTACCGCGATATGCCGCTTGATCATATCTGGGAGCTCGTGGAGGCGGAGATTCCGGTGGTTATGGTGGCCGGTGACAGCGACAAGGTTGTACCTTATTGTGAGAATGGTATTTTCCTGCAGAGGGCATATAAGGATGCCGGCGTGGAGATTGAGGTGTATATTAAGCCGGGCTGTGATCATCATCCGCACGGACTGGAGGATCCGACACCGGTGATCGACTTTATTATGCGCCATTGTGAATAGAGGAATCGTTCGCGGAAGGACGGCATCAGGTTCCGGATAGAATAGGACCGGTCAGGAAGAAGGCGATAGTAATTTTATATTTTATAATAAATTACGGCTGCCGGATACGGTGTGCCGAAGAAAATGGAGGAGACAAGACATGAAGACAATTTTATTCCAGGGAGATTCGATTACGGATGCGGGACGTTCCAGAGACAATAACGATAATCTGGGAATTGGGTATCCGACCTTAGTAAAGGGAGCACTCGGATTTGAAAAGCCCGGCGAATACACCTTTATTAACAAGGGCATCAGCGGCAATCGAGTGGTTGACCTGTATGCCAGAATTAAAGCCGATATTATCAATCTGGAGCCGGATGTTATGAGTATTCTGATCGGTGTTAATGATGTGTGGCACGAGCTTCCGGGACGGAACGGCGTAGACGCGGAGAAGTATTTTAAGATTTACTGCATGCTGATTGAGGAGATTAAGGAGGCGCTTCCGAATATTCAGATTATGATTCTGGAGCCGTTTGTATTGAAGGGATCCGCGACAGAGGAAAGATGGGATGTGTTCTGTCCGGAAGTATTGAAGAGAGCCGAAAAAGCAAAAGCAGTTGCTGAAAAATATAATCTGACCTTTATCCCGCTCCAGGATAAGTTCGATGCGGCCGAGAAGGTGTGCCCGGCGGATTACTGGCTGAGAGACGGCGTTCATCCGACGACGGCAGGTCATGAATTGATTAAGAGAGAATGGATTCAGGCATTCGAGGGAGCAGCGTTATGATGAAGACAGAACCGGTGGTATTTGCAGTACATGACACCTATCACATTATGGTTCCGGTGACAACGGAGTCCATGATGTGGGTGAAGATTGGCGAAAAAGAGTATTATGATGAGTCGAACGGAATTATGCGTTCCAGAACCCGGATTCACAGAATGATAGTGCCGAGAAAAGAGCTAAATGAGGCGAAGAGCTATACGATCTGCGAGGAAGAGATTGTGGAGCGAAAGGCATATTATACCGAGACCGGTGAGATTACGGAGACGACCTTTGCGTTCCGTCCGGTAAAGAACGGACCGGTTCGCTGCTACCATATTTCCGATACGCATAATAAGTCGGTTGAGCCGGTTCAGGCTGCCAAGACGTATGGGGAGATAGATTTCCTGATTATGAACGGCGATATTCCGGACAGCAGCGATAAGATTGAGTATTTTGATACAATCTATGAGATTGCGGCCGGGGTTACGCATGGACAGATTCCGGTGGTATTTGCGAGAGGCAATCATGATCTGAGAGGGCTGTGCGCGGAGATGATTGCGGATTATACGCCGAACGAGAATGGGCTTACCTATTATTCCTTCCGGATTGGCGATATCTGGGGAATTGCGCTCGACTGCGCCGAGGATAAGGACGATACCAGCGTCGAGTACGGACATACCGTGCGCTGCCATGCATTTCGCGAACGCCAGACTGCGTTCATTAAGCGGGTGATTGCGGATAAGGAGTATCTGGAGCCGGGAGTGAAGCGCAGAATTGTGGTAGTTCACAATCCATTTACGATGCGGCATAAAGGAATCTTCGATATTGAGACAGAGACGTATTCGGAGTGGGCAAGGCTCCTGAAGGAGCACATCAAGCCGGATGTTATGATCTGCGGTCATATGCATTATCTGGATATTCATATGCCTGGCTGCGAGCAGGATAATCTGGGACAGCCCTGCCCGGTTATTGTCGGAGCGACGGTCAAATATAAGGAGCCTTACTTCGCAGGAGCGGGAATCGAATTCGGCGAGGACGAGGTGGTTGTCAGCTTCACGGATAATGAAGGGGCGACACTTGGGGTTCATACGATAAAGTTATAAACAACGAAAAACAAGTCAGGACATCTGTTCTACATATGTAGTGTTGATATAATACACTTGTAGAACAGCGTTCTGACTTGTTTTTTGTCATCAATTCTCGCAGTAAGAAGAAATATCGAGCCTTTCACGACAAAAGAAATAATCTTTTCATGCTTTACAGCTGCGCCGTAATAAAAATATCATAAATCGCCTTAATCGCAGTCTCAAAATCCGCATTCTTAACACCGATGATAATATTAAGCTCGGACGATCCCTGGTCGATCATCTTGACGTTGATATGTGCATGAGCGAGAGCAGAGAAGATTCTTCCTGCGGTTCCTCTGGTAGCGCGCATACCGCGTCCAACAACGGCAATCAGAGCGAGATCGGATTCCATCTCAACGGTGTCGGGCTGTACCGCGCGGTGGATGCCTGCTATAACGGACTGTTCATACTCCTCGAACTCATCCTGGTGCACGAAGATAGTCATAGTATCAATGCCGGAGGGCATATGCTCGAAGGAGATGCCGTATTTTTCAAATACGCCAAGAACCTTTCTTCCGAATCCGACTTCGGCGTTCATCATCGCCTTATCAATATTGATCGAGCAGAAGCCCTTCTTGCCGGCGATACCGGTAATCGTGTACTTGGGCTGACGGCAGGTGCTCTCTACAATCAGGGTTCCCTTATCCTCAGGGTGATTCGTATTGCGGATATTAATCGGGATTCCTTCTTTTCTTACCGGGAAAATCGCATCCTCATGGAGCACGCTTGCACCCATGTAGGAGAGCTCGCGAAGCTCGCGGTAGGTGATGGTCTCGATTACCTCAGGGTTCTTAATGATACGGGGATCCGCTACCAGGAAACCGGATACATCGGTCCAGTTCTCGTACATATCCGCGTGGATTGCGCGGGCCACGATGGAACCGGTAATATCCGAACCGCCTCTTGAGAAGGTCCTAACGGTGCCGTCGTGCTTTGAACCATAGAAGCCGGGAATCACGGCACGCTTTACATTGGCAAGTCGTTCGCTGAGCTTCTCGTTCGTGTAATCGGACTCAAAATTGCCGTCCTCATCGAAGAAGATGACCTCTGCAGCGTCTACAAAGGCATAGCCGAGATAAGCGGCCATTACAATTCCGTTCAGGTATTCACCGCGGGATGCCGCATAATCCCTGCCTGCTTTTGCCTTGAAATTCTCTTCAATCCCTGCGAATTCCTTATCCAGGCTGATGGTAAGGGCAAGACCCGTAATAATCTCGTCATAGCGCGCTTTGATCTTTGCGAGATCCGCGCTGAAGTCCGTTTCTTCCTCTGCCTTCGCATAGCAGGCATATAACATATCGGTAACTTTTTCGTCTCCGCTGAACCGCTTCCCGGGTGCGGAGGGAACGACATAACGTCTGGTTACATCCGCGCGGATGATATCGCCGACCTTCTGGAATTGCTCGGCATTCGCCAGGGAGCTTCCGCCAAATTTAACAACCTTTTTCATCATAGTTCCTCACATTCTGCAGTAGTCTGTAATAATAATGATTTACTCGACATGATACTGGAATTGGGATGTCTTGTCAAGAGGATTTGCGAAAAAAGCAGGAGGGACTATAATTTACCGCGAAGAAATGTAAGATAGTCAGCAATCTGAGCCGTATCGCTGTCCAGGGAGGAGGCCTGATATTCCAGTTCAACAAGCTGATTCTTCAGCTTTAGAATCTGCTCGGAAAGCTGCTTCTTTTTACGGCTGTATTCCTGGGAGATTCGGTTCAGTTCGGAGATCAGAAGCAGCAGCTCTTCTCCCGAAGCGCCTTCATGTTCGCGAAGCACCGCATGCCAGTCGGGCAGGGCGGAGGTATTCTCCGGATCGGAAGCCCGAGTATCCTTTGCATTCGGATGCAGGTAACGATTTACCTCATCTTCCGTGAGAATGCCGCTTTGAATCAGGGATTCGACCGGAATGGAATAGCCCTCTTTCTTTGAGGCAAATTTGGGAACCTCTATTTTATTTGCATTAATCCAGCGGCGTATTGTCTCCTCGTGTTTGGATTTAATACGCGCGATATCTTTTACGGACAGATATCCGCCTTTTTTTTCATCCATAGTTCTGCCTTGCCTTTCTTGAAATGAATTCGGATCAAACCGATTACACGGCTGCCTGCTCAGCTGGTGAAGCCGCCGTGAGTATCTACCTCCCGCGGTTTTCTGCCACACAGGACTCGGTTACAGGAGTTTCGGTTTCAATGGGTTCCCCTGTCTCGGGACTTTCTTCTTTCTTTCGGGCTGCTTTGCATTCAGCATGCCGTGCACACAGCGCGGCCAGGCGTTTTGCCGCGATCTGACAGGCTTCGATGGCCTGCGGCCTCGCTGTGTGGAACAGATACTCTGCGAAATCGGAGATGTTCTCTGCATTGGCGAGGAGAGCAGCGAATATACCTGCGAAGGTTACGGTTCCGGCGAGTACGCCAAAGGAAAGATAGGCCTCGGCGATCAAAGCAGCGGTTCCGGCAGCGGCTGCGACAGAGAATCCGGCGATAGCAGCACCGAACAGAACGGAGACAAGCGTACTGATGATGGACTGCGCTTTTTCAAGACTCGTTCTTCCGCCGCGGATATCCTGAACAAGCTCGGCCAGATCCGAAATGGCAAGCACCTCGCAGGAAAGGAAGGAAAGCAGCTCTTCTGTGAATTCAGGGGCTTTTAATTCCTCCAGATCCCGCATGGTAAGGGTGCCAAGGCTGACCGCCTTATACAGCGCATATGTGTACAATAGATAGCGGGAGTCCTTTTCTTCAAGAGTCTTTTGCTGTTCGGGAGTTAATAGATTCTGCTCCAGGTAGTCGAGAACCGTCTGTGCCATTTCAACCGGGTGCGGCATGACAAGAGCGGATTCGGACGCAAGCAGCACTTCCTCGTAGAGTGCCTCAAGCTCCGCCTCGGAGGCTTCGGACGCATGATTCATCCGGTCTGAGAATTCGGACTGGATTCCGGTCATAGCCTCCTCAAAGGAGAGCGAAAGCTCTTTCTTTAAGAGCGCGTCTCCGAGTGAAATGCAGGAGATCTTTAAAAAATAGGCCTTTGCCATTGCAAGAAGCTGATATTTCTGACTGAGCGTATAGGAGGGATTGGAGAGCAGAGCAGTAATAAAATGCTCCAGATACTGCTCCGGCAGCTCCTGCTCGGCCAGTTCCCGGTTCAGCTTATAATCCTGCTTAAGGGCCTCGAGCGTATGAATCAGCTCACAGGCTTCTTCCTTTGTCTTTCCAAAGGAGGCGATATAATCCTGAATGACCGCCTGGCTGACGGTCAAGCCGGATTCGATTCCGGCGGATAAATCGCGGATATATTCATGTACGATGCGGACATCTTCTTCCGCAGCATAGGGATTAACCATAGGGCACCTCTTTCTTTGGGGGAGTTTTTGGATGGAAGCTATGCAAAATCCGCTTCTACACAATCGGTATCGTCTGTTACGGGGGCCGAATCGGAAGCCGACGGAGTGTCAGCTTCAGCTGTCTTACTTTCTTCCGCCATACCGGCATCTGCCTTCACGGCTTCTGTGACGGTATCGGCATCCGCGGTTACCGATTCTTCAGCGGCTTCCTTTGCCGCCTGCTTCGCGGCTCTTTCCGCTTTCGCAGCTTCTATCTTCGCCTTCAGATTACCGCTCCAGCTCTCGAAAGCGAGGCGGCCTTCCTTTGCGAGCTCATTCGCCTTCTTTGCGGTGCGGATACCGGCAGAGGCAAGAGCGGGAGCGGCGACCTCTGTCATCCATTCCTCCACATGGTCAAAGCCGCGGTAGAGTCCATACATTACGCCGACGAGAGAACCGAAGAGAAGAAGTACAACCCCGACATTCATAACGGAGGAAAGGCTGATAAAAGCAGCGGCGGAACCGGCTGCCGCGAGAAGCATGACGGATATGGTCAGTCCGAAGAGCAGCACGGAGCAGATTCTCTGTAACAGCTCTTCTGCCTTCTCCCAGGTCATCTTGCCGTCCGCAACTTCATGGACGATTGCTTCCACATCCTGTTCGGCTGTGGCGCGGAAGACAAGAGCGCGGAGCAGGACGAGGGAATCCGCATCCTTCCATTCGGGTTCGGGAGTCAGAATTCCGGTCTTAATTCCTTTGTAGACACAGTAAGCATCCAACAGCGCCAGGTCGGTCTTGTCGAACCCGGAGGCCTTGCTGCCCGCATCCGCGTCGATGGCATCCGTTACAACGGTACGGTACTCCTCCGGAACTGCGAGCAGGCAGATCGAGCCGGATGAGAGGATCAGCTCCGCAAGGCTGTCAAGATCGGCTTCGGTAACCTCATTCTCTGATTTTAAGGTAACGGTCTGCTTTGCCTGTTCCACAGCCTCTTCAATACCGCAGCCCTCTGCGGCGGCATGATTCGCACTGGTCAGAATCTCGAAAATACCGGAAAGAACACAGTATTTCTGATATAAAGAGGCGGATTCGTCCGCCTTTACCGCGTCGATCTTTTCCTGAAGATATTCTTCGGGAAGCAGCGTCTCGGCCTTACTCACCTCCATGCGGTATTCCGCTGCACAGGCAGTCATATCTTCCACAAGCTTAACACCGTCTTCCTCGGTCAGTTCAAAGGTCTTTGCGTAATCCGAAGCAATCACGTCCGATAATGACAGCTCTTCCTCCGATGCTCTCTTTAACAGTGCATCACGATCCTTCATAACAGCCTTTGTCTTATTAAAGTGGAATAAATTCTTCATAGTAAAATCCTCCTTCATAGTAGGCGGGTATCCGAAATAAGCTCAGACGCCCGGTAATCTGGTATCTGAGCTTATCATACATCAAAATGAAGGTTGTGTCAATATTTAATACAACAAAAATCAAAAATGTTGTATTAAATCATCTTGGAAATCGTTTCATTAATGCAGCATCATACCCGGTAGGGTCTGCGGAAAGCTCAGGCTGTGCCGAGGCGGTCCGGAAATGACAGGACTTTAAGGTCTGGTAGCATTTCTCAATTTCAGCGGCGTCGGTGATTCCGTAGTTCTGAACTCCGGCGAGCCCGGACTGCGCGAGACGGTTCAGGCGGCTGATAACCTGGGACGCGGTAACGCTGTCCTGTCCGACCCCGCGGTTCCCGAACACATCAATGTATAGATCGTTGACCAGGCTTTCAATGTCGGCTCCGATGAAGAAATTCTGGGTTCGCCCTGCCGCGGTGAGAACGTTGTCGATCGCGGCATTTAGTTCCTTATGAAGCTCGGGCTGAGCAAATAGCTGCTTTCGGCTGTCGGTGTAGGTCAGGTGAATCTCGAAGATTTTCCGGCATTCCGCAGCAGTTGGAAGATAGCAGCAGAATTTTTCATCAAACCGGCCTTTGCGCTTGAATTCCGGCGGAAGAGCGGAGACGTCGTTGGCGGTTGCGATGACGTAGCACGCGCAGGTCTTTTCCTGCATCCAGGTGAGAAAGGAGCTGAATACCCGTTTGAAGGTGTCGTTCTCCGAGCTGCGTCCGGCTCCGGCAAAGGATTTCTCAAGTTCGTCAATCCAGAGAACGCAGGGGGACATTGCTTCGGCAAGCTTTAAGGCACGCCAGAGGTTCTCTTCGGATTCGCCGACGTATTTTCCCATCAGGCGGCCGACATCCAGCTTGATGAGAGGACGCTTAAAGATGCTGCCGGCGAGCTTGGCAAGCAGGGATTTACCGGTTCCCGGAATTCCGGATATCAGAATACCCTTCGGAAGAAGAATACCGTTCTGCGCCGCAAGGGAGATATCCTCATAGATCCGGGCGCGCGCCTTCAGGTAATCAAGCGCCTCATCCATTCCGCCGATCTTATCCTCGCCGACCGGCTCAATCCATTCCAGCAGCCCGGCCTTTTTGGCGAGCTGCTTTTTCTCCTCCGACGCGATTTCACGGATAATGCGGCCGCGTTCATACATCGGGTGGCTGCTTTTCAGATAGGCGCGCGTAAGAATCCGCTCGACATCGATCCGGTTCAGGCCGCGGAACGTATTTAAAAGCGTATCCGTGCTTTCCTTCAGCTCCCCGATTGTGTCGTTGTTGCGCTGTCTGGCCGCCGTTATCAGGGCGCGTAGCGTATCGTCATCCGGAAGGACCGGCTCAAATACCTGGGTATAGGGCTCTAACGACGGCGAAAGATTGCCGGTTCCCGACGCGCTCATCAGAACAAAGAGGGAAGGGCCGTCGGGCTTTCTTGCCGCGCTGATGCTGCCGAGTCTGGCCATTGCGGTAACGGCGGCGACGGCGCCTGCGTCTCCTCTTGCGGCTTTGGAAAAAAGCTGATCCGCGCCGCGCAAAATGAGCAGAATCTGACGGCTCTTTCCGGAAAGGCACGCCAGCTGTTCAATCGCCATCGCGGTATAATAGGGACTTTTGCAGTCGTACTCCTTGAGGGCAGTATCGGCGAAGCGCCTTCTGCGCATCGGGTACAGGGAAAGCCCATCATGCGGCTGATAGCGTGTCACCTGCGGACTCCAGGAGATGACGCCCTCCTCGGATTCGAGCCGACCGCAGGAGAGTTCGACGATATGATTCCGGAAATACCGGCGATCATACATCGTGGCTGCGACGTCGTCGATATCCTCTTCATAGTTTGTCTTCAATATAAATAAGCTGATTCCGGAGCGGTACAGGGATATCATGTCTCTGCACAGCTCGGGCAGGGTTTGAGATGTCATAAGCGCCTCCATTCTTGCTTCATACGGGATTCCCGGCGGTATCAATGTAAGAAGGGACGCCGTCGCGGATGATCAGAGCGGTTCCTTCCTCGGTAAAATTATAGACCGTGCCGGTCAGGGTACAGGGAATTACCATTTCCCCGTTCTCGTTAATAAAACCGTAGTTCTGGTTCTCGCCGCAGACCCTGAGCAGTCCCTTCGACCAGATGGAACCGTTGGTCGTATACAATTTGCCGTTCTTATCATAAAAATGCTGGTAGGTCTCGAGATCAAACCAATTCTTCTTTCGGCTCGCGCTGCACATAAACCCTCCCGGGAGACGGCGCACGGTATTGTACTGAATCGGAATCAGAAGCGTTCCGTCACTGCGCAGCATGCCGAGCAGCATCCCTTTTTTGGAGGAAAGGCCGGCTAAAGCAAATCCCTTATCGGATGGGTAGAGCAAATCGTAGCAGAACGCGGACTCCTTTCCGTTCGGAATCTCATCCTGCGCGAAAAGGCCCCATTTTCCGAGGCGTTTGATTCGATAGCGGCCGTCCGAAGGCGCGTCATCGATCTGCTCAATTCCGTCGGTCAGTGCGGCAAGCGACTGGTTCCAGAGCGCCAGCGTGCCGTTGCGGTAGGTAAGCAGGTAGGAACCGGTAAAATGCGTTCGAATCGAGACGACGTCATGCAGCCGGAACTGCTCCGGATATTCGGAAAGCTCCTTTCCGCAGGTGTCGATAACGGCGGCGCCCGATGCCGAATTCCAGACAAGCGTCTTAAAATTCGCAAACGGAAGTGCCATATCAAAGCTTCCGATCGGGTGAACCCGTCCGTCTGAGGTCAGATACTGATATTTGCCGTCCGAACGTCTGGAGAGGCGAAGTCCCGCAATCTGTACCTGCGGCGGAAGCTGTTCGGGAGAAAGACCGCAGAAGGAGGACAGCAGCAGTACCTTATCCGGCTCTGCCATAATCGGGCGAATATTTTCAAAACGAAAGAGGCAGTCTGTGAAATCAATGCAGTATGCGTCTTCTTCGGCCGCCTTTTCCGATAGAAAATGCAGATCTACCGGGGCGCCGGATTCGGACAACCCGATTAACTGCACCTGGCGATGCAGATCCGGCGAGTCGTGGAAGTGAAAATAGGAATCCCTCGCGCGCAGAATGACGTCGCACAGGCCGATGGTATCAATCGCCCAGCCCTGCTTCAGCCCTTCCTCAATTCGCGTGAGCTCTTCGTTCGTAAGAACCAGCGCCGCGCCGCCGCCGGCCTGTCGGCACCACTCCCTGATATGCTCTAAAAAGGCGGGAGAACTGATCTGACCGATCAGGCTTTCCTTCTCCGGTGTAAGGCCAAAGTCGGGCAGAAGAGCACAGGAATTCATAGGGGAGCCTGCGTTGGAGCCCGGAATATCCGGAACATCAGGGACAGGGAAGAGGGGGGCAGAACCGTGTGCACTCCTGTCTTCACCGCTAACTGTTCGAATAAAAGAATCCCTGCCGGACGGAAGATTCAGCGTCTGAATGATGAGCGGAAGCCGTTCTGATTCCGATGCTTCCGCGATTGTGTATCCGATCTTTGGATCGTATTCCGCCAAAGAACGATACCAGCCATCGAATCCGGCGTTCAGCTTTGCAAGCGCATCAGCGCGTTCCGACTCCGAGATGGAACCGTTTAAATAATCCTGTAAATCAACTGTGCTGAACATACCGTTCAGTACAAATTCTGACATAGGTACCTCATTTCTGCGCCATCCGGGCAGAAGGCAGGCCTTCCGGAGTACGAGCCTTCCATAGGGCGAGTCTTTCGGAATACGGACCTTCCGGAGCGTGAGCCTTCCAGAGTGCTGCAAGTCCGAAAGATGGCGCGAATCCGGGCTTGCGGGGAGATGGATTGGATGCGGCATGGAACGCACAAACAAGAATGCCAATCGTGTCTCCGTATCTGCTTTTGTTACAATTGGATATGTTGATAGTACCAGAATTGTCGGAGATTTGCAATAGGAGCGAACTGCGGAATGGGTTTCACACAAATTTCATAATTTGGAATCCGCTTGTACTCTTGCGGCTTTTTCGGCAATATGGTAAGATAGCATTTGGCAGAACGATATCAGGACTGCGTATGAGGACTGTTAGGGATTGGATGAACGGAGGAATTGATTATGAAGAAAAGAACAGCTTTACTTTTAGTAATAACAGTAACAGCAGCCTTATTTGCGGGCTGCGGCAAGAGCAGCTCGACGGATGCCGGGAAGGCAGAGGCGGTCGGACAGGCGGCAGCACCGGAGGAAGGCGAGACGGTAGCGGAGATTAAGATTAAGAAATACGGCTCCATATACGTAAAGTTTTTTGAAGAGGAAGCGCCGAAGGCGGTTGAGAACTTTATCGAACATTCGAAGGAAGGCTATTATGATGGACTTACCTTTCATCGAATAATCGAAGACTTCATGATTCAGGGCGGCGATCCGAACGGGAACGGAACCGGCGGAGAGAGCATCTGGGGAGAAGCCTTCGAGGATGAATTCTCGGACGAACTGATTCCGATCTGGGGCGCATTATGCATGGCGAACAGCGGAAGCAATACGAACGGAAGCCAGTTCTTTATCGTACAGGCGGGGCCGGAGACGATTGCGGATATGGAAGAGCAGCTAAAAGCATATGATATGACCCTTCCGGAGTATTCGGAATTAGTATGGGATGTCGAGATTAGCGACGAATCCATGGAGCTGTACCGGGAGTTGGGCGGAACCCCCTGGCTGCATATGGCGCATACGGTATTTGGACAGGTCTATGACGGCTATGATGTACTGAATGAGGTCGCGGGCGTTCCGGCGGATGAGTCGACCGGTGCACCGGATGAAGAGGTTGTAATTGAGACGATTCGGGTGTTTACCTATGGAGAATAGAGGGAAAAGAGGGATTTAGGCGTCTGAAAGACACCGCCCAAGTCCCTCTGCGGCGGAAAGCGCCTATTCACTCGGCAGATATGTGCCGGGACCCAAATCTGCGGTATGCGAGGGCTGCGCTGCGGACATCCGTGAAATCGTATTCGTGATTTCGCTTGGGCCGCCTTCGCGCAGGAGGACTCCGGCATATCGGTTAGGGGAATTCGAAAGGAGGCTGTTTTGGATGGAACGTCTGAAGATTATGGTGGTAGACGATGAAAGCAGAATGAGGAAGCTGGTGAAGGATTTCCTTGTTAAGAGCAATTACGAGGTAATTGAGGCGGAGAACGGAGAACAGGCAGTGGATATCTTCTTTTCGGAGAAGGATATTGCGCTGATGATTCTTGACGTTATGATGCCAAAGATGGATGGCTGGCAGGTCTGCAGAGAAGTTCGGAAATATTCAAAAGTACCGATTATCATGCTGACAGCAAAGAGCGATGAGCAGGATGAACTGCTCGGTTTTGAGCTCGGCGTAGACGAATATATCAGTAAGCCGTTCAGCCCCAGAATTCTGGTTGCGAGAGTCGAAGCGATCCTGCGCCGTGCGAACGCAGTGGAAGAAGAGACCGTTGAGGTAGGCGGGATCCTTCTGGATAAGGCGGCTCACATCGTTCGAATTGAAGGTGAGACGATTGATTTAAGCGTAAAGGAATTCGAACTGCTGTCCTATTTTATTAAGAATCAGGGAGTTGCGCTTTCCAGAGAGCGGATACTGAATAATGTATGGAACTATGATTATTTTGGAGATGCCAGAACGATTGATACCCATGTAAAGAAGCTTCGCAGCAAGCTTGGAAGCAAGGGAGATTATATTAAGACCATATGGGGAATGGGGTATAAGTTTGAAGTCGAACAAAAGTAAACCGAAAAGACATATTTCAATCCGGGTCAAGATATCCCTTTTGCTGCTTGCCGCGATTATGATGGCGATCTTTATCTGCTGGGGAATCAACAAATTCTTTTTAAGCGATTATTATCAGGCAGAGAAGGTTAAGACGATTCAGGCGACCTACGCATATATGAATACATCGCAGATGCGGTCCACTATGGAAAAAGGGAGCCTGACAGAAGAGGAATATTTTGCCATTGATCGGGTGTGTGAATTGAACAGCGTGGTTGTGAATGTATACAATACCAATGTGGAAGGAATCTATGCTACAAATAACCGGTGGGACAATATTCTGAAGAACGTTCTGCAGGAGTATTTGTATCCGATGAAACGCTATCAGATACAGATGCTGGAAAAGCAGGATAATTACTCCATAACAACGTTGTATGATCCCTCCATGAACACAAGCTATCTGGATCTGTTCGGAAATCTGGATAACGGATATATCATATTGATACGAAGCAATCTGGAATCCCTTCAGGAGAGCGTTGAGATTGCGAACAAATTCCTGACCTATGTGGGAATCCTGACCGCTGTGATTACAATGATAGTGATGTATCTCGTCAGCGGAAGCTTCAGCCGCCCGATTAAAAAGCTCGCGGCAATCGCAAAGCGAATGTCCGATCTGGATTTTGACGCGAAATATCCGGTCAGGCAGAACGATGAGGTCGGAGAGCTCGGAGAGAGCATTAATGTGTTATCGGAAAAGCTGGAAAAGACGATCTCGGAGCTCAAAAGTGCGAATAACGAGCTTCAGTCGGATATTCAGAATAAGATCCAGATTGACGAGATGCGCAAGGATTTTCTTTCCAATGTTACCCATGAGCTGAAGACGCCGATTGCGCTGATTCAGGGGTATGCGGAAGGGCTGAAGGACAACATTAATGAGGATCCGGAAAGCAGAGAATTCTACTGCGATGTCATTATTGATGAAGCAATGAAGATGAATAAGATGGTGAAAAAGCTGCTTACCCTGAACCAGATCGAATTCGGGAAGACGCCGATTGAGATGGGGCGGTTTGATTTGAACGCGCTGATTCAGTCCGTGCTTTCGTCCACGAACATTTTGTTCCAGCAAAAAGAGGTTACCGTGCACTATGAGGCCAAGGAGAATCTCTATGTCTGGGCAGATGAATATCTGATTGAAGAGGTATTTACCAATTATATCAGTAACGCGGTTCATCATGTATCCGGAGCCAATATTATCGAAGTCAAGGTGATTCAGAAGGACGGCATTGTCCGGGTTGCAGTCTACAATACCGGCGAGAGAATTCCGGAAGAGGAACTGGATAAGATCTGGATTAAGTTCTATAAGGTAGATAAGGCACGTACGCGGGAATACGGCGGAAGCGGCATCGGGCTTTCGATTGTAAAGGCAATCATGGATTCACATAATCAGGCATGCGGAGTTGTGAATCATGAGAATGGCGTGGAGTTCTGGTTCGAGCTGGATGCGAAGCCGGAATAGTACAGGCCGGGAATATGCCGTTCCTGTTGGAAATATGCCGTTTCGAAGGGAACGTTCATACAGGCACAAAAGATGCTGTGATGATACAAAAGCAGGAATTCACAGCATCTTTATTTTTTTTTTATCCATTTTTAATAAAACCGGTTGCCGAAACGATAAAAAGATGCTAAGATAAAAAAAGATGTGTTATGAAGATAACAGCCACTCGCGGACACATACAGGAGGTTACAATGGGATTCACAGAGAAGAAGAGGACAAAGTTTCTGGCTTTGCCGATTTGTTTTACTACATATTTTATTGTTGAAGAAAGTGTCAGAATCAGAAGAGGGTTTCTGAACATCGTAGAAGATGACGCCTATATGTATAAGATCCAGGATGTTCGTCTGACCAAAAGCCTTATGGAGCGCATATTCGGGCTGGGAACGCTGACCTGCTATACTGGTGATACCACGCATCCGGAGCTGAAGCTAATTCATATCAAGCATGCGTCGGAGATCAAGGATTTTCTGATGGATGCTTCCGAAGAAGCACGCAGGCGCAGAAGAACCATGCATACGATGGATATTGACGCGGATGATGACCTGGATGATGACGCGGAATAAGACTGCATAGGAATTGAGGAAAGGGATGGAAGAAAAAGATGAAGAGACTGGTATATGAGGACGAGAGATTTAAGTTCCCTTTTATCGCATATGTGCCGGAAGAGATTAACGGAAAGCTGCCTTTGGTGCTTCAGCTTCATGGCGCAGGAGAATACGGAAGAGGAAAAGAAGAGCTGGTATATGTAGAGAGACTTGGATTTGCGCATTTGTTTGAAAAGGAAGAATTCCCGTGCATATTAGTAATGCCGCAGTGTTCTTCCGAGACATTCTGGCCCGCTCAGATTCCGAATCTTCGTATTTTTATGGATCAGATTGAGGAAGAGTTCGAGATTGACACCGATCGGGTCTATCTGACCGGAATCAGCATGGGCGGTTACGGAACCTGGTATATGGCGCTTGCCTACCCGGAATTGTTCGCGGCGATCGCACCGGTATGCGGAGGCGGTATGATGTGGAGAGCGAACGTTCTTACTATGCCGGTATGGGCCTTTCACGGAACCGAAGATGAGGTCACATATCCGATGGAAAGCATCAATATGATTCATGCAATTCGGAAACACAGCAAAGAGGATGTTCGTCTGTCACTGCTTGACGGAGTGGGGCACGATGCATGGGTCAAGGCCTATGGCAAAGAATTAATCGAATGGCTGCTCAGCAAAAAGAAAGCGTAATCAATCATTAGAATGGAACGGTACTGAAAGAAGCGAGGTACAGAATGATTATAGGGAATTTGGCAAACTGGAGACGGTATTGTTCCTTACAGGAAGATTTTGAAAAGGTATTTCTGTTCCTGGAAAGTCTTTCAGCCGATGCTCCTCAGGGAAAGACAGTATTAAGAGAGAATGAAGTGTGGGCGAATGTTGTGGCATTCAAGGAGACGGGGGATCCGGATACAAAGCTCTATGAGGCTCATCGAAGGTTCCTTGCTATTCACTGCGTTCTTGCGGGAGAGGAAGTATTTCCTGAGGATGCCCATATTCCCTGTCTGAGAAAATCACAGGGAGAAGATTTGGTGAAAGTGATAGCCAAGATTGCAATAGAGAAGAATACGACAGTCTGATGATATCTGAGTGATATTTTTATTTGAAACAATACGGGCTTTGTCCTCTTACTTGAGTGAATCAGCGGAGGAGAAAGCCCGTATTTCCCGTATTGACCAATATAGCAGGAGCATTTGTCGGAATTGTTGTCGTACGCCGGAGAATTCATGCAATTCGCTGTGAACAACGCCGAAAGATAAAAACAGGTGTTGACAGATATCAAATCCTGTGTTAGAATTCAAAAGCTGTCTGAGAACAGAAAGAGTATCCGCTCTGGGAAGCTTGCAGGTACACAGATGAGACGAAAGAGCAAGAGTCAAAAAAGAAAAAAAGTGCTTGACAAATAAGACTCAAAGCGGTATACTGAACAAGCTTGTCATATGATAAGCGGTCAGCACGAATTAAGAAGAAGCCAGACAAAAAACTTCAAAAAAAATAAAAAAGTGCTTGACAAACAAAAAGCAACATGATATACTGAACAAGCTGACTGCGAGAGCGGTCGAAAGCAAACGAACCTTGATAATTAAACAGTGAAACAACCCTGAAAATTCCTAAAACAATAAGTTTTAAGATTTTCATTATAAGAGTTTTGAGACAAGCAAAAGCAAGTTTCGAAAACATCTTGTAGAACCGTGATTCGTAAGAATCA
>JAGAPO010000042.1 GCA_017623215.1 Lachnospiraceae bacterium
CTGGATCGGCTCATCCAGAATACCGAGCTTCATCATCACACCATTGACCACACCGTAGCGGTCGCCGGAGAAGATGAATTGCCAGATATAATACGCGCTTCCCGAAATCGACGGTGCATAGAACACCAGCGTCATGAACGCGCGCAGCTTGCCCGGCAGCTCATTGATGAACCACGCGAAGACAAAGCACGCAATGTAGCTTAACGGACCCGTAATGAACGCGAAGATCAGTGTATTCTTGACCGCAATCATGAACACATCATCGTTCAAAAACAAAGCTTTATAATTATCCAGTCCCACAAAGTTCGGCGTCTGCAGCATGTTAAAGTCGGTAAAGCTAAGGATAATCGCTGCAATTACCGGAATTACTGTAAATACGAAGAACAGAATCATAAACGGCGCAATCAGGAGATAGCTGGATCTTGCCTCCCACATCCGCTTCCAGAGAGGTTTCCTATAACGTTTTCTTTTTATCGCCAACACCTTTTCCATACCAAATCGTCATTCCTTTCCACATCCAGTAAGCTTTGGCATCCGTGCTTTAATTGTTCATATAGAACTCGGCACGTTTTCTTGTAATCTCATCGTTAACCTTAGTCGTCCAGGTCATCAAAAGCTCTCTGGGATTCTCACCATCATTGACAACTGCACGGAACGCATTATTCAGACCGCGGCTGACATAGTAGTTACCGGGAACAATCGGGATATACTCCATGTTCTCGATCTGCTGCAGCAGAACCTTTCGCTCCTCCTGTGTCCATCCAATCTCCTTGAACGCCTCCAGATTCGCGGTGGCATATCGCGCCGCCACACCCATCACCGCTTCCAGATCCTGTCCGTAACGCAGCTGCGCCTCTTTTCCGGACCACCAGCGAATGAACTCCCACGCATCCTCTTCGTTGTCATTCATGCTAAATAATACGGTTCCTGTTCCGCTGGAATCTGCCTGCGTATAATCCACGGTTCCGTCTTCTCTTACGGTTCCCGGAATCGTGAACATTCCCCAAAGCCCGTTGATCTCCGAGGCGGAATATTTTAACGTATTATACATATTATAGCCCGAAAGGCCGATCGGCATCTCGCCGCTTCGGAAGCGGGTCAGGAAATCAAAGGTAAGCGGATAACTGTATTTGGTATAGAAGTCCGTATACTGCTTGAACGCCTCTACGGCCACCTCTTCAGCAAAGGCAACCTCTGTCAGTTCCTCATTAAAATAACTTCCGCCATTTTGATATAACAATGTTGCAAATCCAGGATTGGTCCCGAGATCCATGTTGTTCTGCTGCAGTACCTGCGTCACATCATACATCTCATCCCAGGTTGTCGGTACCTCCAGCCCCAGTTCTTCAAAAATATCCAGTCTGACGAACATCATCGTAAATGCGTTGACATTGCAGATTCCATAAGTTCGTCCCTCCAGTGTGAACGGAATGAAGCTTCCTTCAATATGCTCTTCCTTCAGTTCTTCAAAGCCTTCAAAGCCGGACATATCCGTAAGGGCGCCTCGAAGCGCCAGATTCACAACCGTGTCCGCACCAATTCCGATGGCAACGTCCGGCCCTTCTCCCGCCACGGTTGCCTCAATCAGACTTCCGGTTACCAACTCCAGGTCAACCGTAATCCCGGTCTCAGGGGTGAACATATCATTAATCATGTCCTTCAGAATCTGATACTGATCATTGCCGGCTCCCGACAGCCAGACTCTGACGCTTCGCTCTCCTTCCCCCACTTCTTTTTCTTCCTCCTCATTGAACGATGCAATGAAAGAGTTAACCTGGTATTTGAGCCACTCCCAGAGGTTCGGAGTCACTCTTGGCATGTCAACATCCGCCGATGCAATCACAAACTAGTCAATATCAAGCGCCTGCTCTCCAAGCTCCGACACCTTATTGCTCAGACTGGTAATATCAGTCCGCAGATTTGATATTCTTCCTTTATAGGTCAGGTCTTCAATATTTTCTGCATATGTTATCAGATTATAGGCAATATCCTCAAGGAACGCCGACTCGCTTCCTTTTTCCCCGACCTCTTCAATCAGGCGGTTTGCTTCCTCGAAAAGAAGATTCGCATTCTCGATCAGCTGATTCGAAAGCTCCGGGAAGTTCTTTCCAAGATAATAGTCCCGATAGGGGTCCGGATCACTGCTCGTAACCATAATAACGGAAAGATACAGTTCATTCAGATTGGAGATCACGGTCTGGACCACATCCAAAGTAGTGCTTAAATCTCCCATTACATTCTCAAGTGTCAATGTATGGGTTCCTGCGGTCAGATAAATACTGTAGGGTCTCCCGCTCTCGCTCTCAAGCACCTTCATCTGCCACTGGCTGTCATATTCGAAGCGAATATTTTCAAGCTCTGTAAATGGAACTTCCCCATCTATTAAAAGACGGCGGGAAGAATACAGGCCTTCCAGATAGTTCTGCCGGTACTTAATCCCGATCTGATAAAATCCATCCTCGGGAACCTCTATCTCCCAGCTGATCCACTGTCCCGGCGTCTTCCACTGGCTGCCGCCCGCTGTATTCAATTTGATTGTGTTGTAATCGAAGGGCTCCGTTAACGGGCTGGTCTTATCCTGCACCGGCCATAGTGTCGAATTCGACTGCGAGCTGAAATTCTCGGCCTGCACAATCCGAATGATCCCCTCTGTATTTACGGTTCCCTGCTGTTTATGTAACGAGACATAGTCTTTATAGGATAAAATATAAGGCTGCTGTCCGACTGTGATATTCTCCAGCAAAAAAGGAACCCCTTCCGACACCAGAGAAATCAGATGCTCGCCTTTTTCAAAATAAAAATATAATTCCCCGTTCACGCCGCTCAGATCAGACAAATACTGGGTCCTCCATACCTGCAGCTGCGTGGCGATTGGTCGGAGATCGTCTCCGTTCTCATCCTGACGAATCTCGCCGTTCTGAAAGGTTCTTCCAAGCAGACAGGAGCTCGCCTCCGCATAGGGAAGTTCTTCATCGATCATCACTCCAAGCAGAATATCCGCGCTGCTGTCTGTCAGCGCAAGATAGGTAAGAGCGATATTATACAATCCGCTTTCCGGGATATCCACCCGAAAGGTAACCGTTCCGTTCTCATCTCCGATCCGGAGGCCCCCCTTTGAGCCTTCCTGATCTGTATAGGTACTGACGCAGGCCATATCCGAATATTCTGCGGCCGGTTTTAGATTCACCGATATCTCTTCCTTGGGTTTTATCGCGTCAGTATATTGTCTGATATAGTAGTAATATGATATTCTGTCCGAATATGCCGCGGATGTGTTCTGATCCGTCTGCACCTGATCCGCAGACTGTGTATTCTCTGCCTGTACCGGTGCGGCCGAATGAAACGTATCCACTGCTAATATCAATATAAGAATAAGCGCCAAAACACGCATCAACCGTTTTCCGGAAACTTTCATTCCTTTCCTCCATTCCGCGCCGTTTCCCGCGCATGCTGTCCTCTTATTGCGCCTGTCAGTCTCTCCTTCCGAAAGGAAGGTGCCCCTTTCTGCTGCTGGTTCCTGCCTCAGAACCGGGACACCTTCCAATCTCTAAGCATCATTCAAACTCTGCTTCTTATTCAAAGATATACTTGCTGTTGTAAGTATCACATTCCGCCTGATGAACCGGATATGCAGCCGCAATGGAAGTCGAAGCCGGATCCGTATACAGGGTTGCCCACTTTTCAGCGCCCTGGCTTGTGAACTTACGTGTTACTCCCGAGTAAACCTGCTCGCTGTATGCCGGATAGCTGTCGATGTATTCAAGAAGCTTTGCAATATACTCTGTATCATATTCCGGAAGAGCCTCTACGATTGCCTTTGCTTCCTCATACGCCTTCTGTCTCTTCTCGATGTACGCCTTACTGTCCTCCGTCGTTCCGCGCAGACCGGTAAACTCATAGTTAGTCAGTCCGGACGGCATCATCTCCATCGCACAGCCTGCCTCTAACAGATAATCCATAATGGAGACGGAAGCCTCCAGATTCTGTGCGCCATTCGGAACAGCAAACTGGAAGTAATTTCTTTCGATCTTATAATCCGGATCATTTGCCTCGTACATCGGCTGCGGAACGCTTTCAATGATGTCTCCGTCATCTGTAACAGCATACAGACCGGCGGGATCCCAAATATCATTCTTAGCATAATTCATTGCAATATATACGTTATCCTCCGCAACCATGGTCGGAGCACCCGAATTGTTCGTTCTGTAAATGGTTCCGTTCAGAGTAATCTCCTCGTACAGCATCTGGAAAAGCACACGTGCTTTGTTGCTATTGAGCGTAGAGGAAATTCTTCCGGTCTCGTCAATCGTACAACTCGGCATCAGACGCTCCGACAGATACAGACCGCCCATACCAACAATATCGTTCACACCATCACCATCGGTATCCTTCGTGATATTATGAAGGACCTCCTGGAAGGTTGTCCAGGTCCAATTGCCCTCTTCCCAATACTCTCTGGGAGTCTTCACACCCAGTCTCTCAAAAAGTGACAGATTGTACTTGAACAGATAGACTTCATTCCAAGGAAGATTCATTCCGTAATAATCCTCTTTGTATTTCATCATATCTATGTATACATTTCCGTACTTCTCAGCCAACTCATCATAATACTCGGTAATCGGCTGTACCAAACCGAGGTTGGCAACCAGCGGCCACTGACCATAGCTGAAATACAGATCAGGAGCCGAACCTGCCGCAATCGCCGACATCAGTACCTCCGTATCCTTACTCAGCATCTGTGACCAGGTAGCTCCGTTCTCCAGACACCACTCGTCCAGTGCGTTATGAAGCAGACCCGCCCAATAATAGGAATCTTCATTATCACCTTTCGTCAGGTCCATCTGGGAAAATACGACGAAATTCATTCCTTCGTACGGCTTCTCCACAACCGCCTCCGTCGTTGCAGCAGTGGTTCCCTCGGTCGTGGCCTGCGTTGTTGTCTGGGTCGTAGACTGGGCTGTCGTTGCCTGCTTGTCATCCGTACTTCCGCACGCTGCAAGTGATACCGTCATCGCCAGAGCAAGTCCTAAAGCCAAAAGTTTTCGTAGATTTCTCATAATACTTCCTCCTTAATTCATTTTTCTTTTGGTATTTTTATTATAAGTCTCAAAAATCGCTTTGTCACTTTTAAACATTTGACCTCCTTCTAACATATTGACCTTTGTTCACTCTTTCTTTTCCCTTCACACATACCGTGAAAGGATTAAGCTCAAAATCAGTTATCCGTATCGAGTAAAATGCCGCGAATCTTTTTTAGCTGCGCATCCGTAATCCCGCAGGAATACACAAAACTCATAACCCGTTCCTCAAACGTACTGCCCTCATACGTTTCCAGCTCTGCAAGGAATGATTGATACAACTCACTCTTACGGTTTCGCTGCCCCCATACGGACAAAGACGTGATCTCGTAATCAAGAAGTGTATCCTTTTCACACATACCGAGCGCTACTCCCAGCATACAGGCGACCGTTCCGGTACGATCCGCCCCTCCCCAGCAGTGATAATAAATCGGATAGTTGCTTTCGTCAGCAAATATATCAAACAGCCTCTTACAGGTCTCCTTCGCCTGCATAAAATGGGAATATGGTGCGGTCGGCACAATTATGAGCTGTACATCTTCTCCCAGCGGTGAGCTTGAAAATCTGCGTCCTTCCCCTCTCAGATCCAAATCCGTATGTATCTTCAGAATATTCCTCATCACATCAATTCCCTCTTCCGTTATGGTGTGGTGGATATTCATCTCACTGCCCCGGTAAAGCAGCCCCTGCTTAATGCGGCATCCATACTTGGTGTTCCAATTGCCGGCATCGCGCACATTGGATATGCCGTCCGCCTCATAAAAGCACGGGACTACATCCTCTGTCCGGAACGTTGAACTCTCACAGCCGTTCACGCGCCAGTAATAGGTCGATGCCGCCTTAAAATTGTGAAGCTCCGCACTGCTGCCCTTAACCCGTATCACTCTCGGCTGTGCAAATTCGGCATCTTCCGCAATCTCAATTACGGATTCCTCCTCATCAGTCTCCCAACAAAAGGTATTTCGCTGCGGAAACGTATCATCCTGCTCCTTGTAGCGCTTCAAATGTGCCCAATCAATCGTATCTTGATTAACCGTATGAACCGCTTCATTCACAAACATTCTCTGTAACTCATTCAAAATCGTGATCTCGGCACCGTCAACCGGCGCAATCAGCTTTGTCGCCATATTCTATTCCTCCTCAACTGAGTATTCCTTACTGTTTCTATTATAAAGCAGGCAAAAACCCTTGTCATTTTTCATTCTTTGACCTGGTTCTAATATTTTGACCTTTTATGACATGCCTCTATCAGTCTAAGTTAAATATTCACCAATAACAATCGGTCATGATATTCGTACTTCGGTTCCTTTTCCAACGGCAGAAAAGCCAAACCTTCTAAAATATGTACAAAACATCTTACAGAAAAAACAAAGTGAAACGCTTTTCCCTTTAAAAAATGTAAAAATATTTGATTTCAGTACAAATTGTAGGGCGGATATGGTATAATAGTCTCAGCTTACGCTGAGCCCTTGCAAGTTGCTCTGCAACTTGTGATGGGCGCAAAGAACGCGCCCGAGATAATAGTCTCAGCTATTATCCCGGCCGAATGCCGTCCGTGAGTTAACGACTGAAAGGAGCCCAAGCCATGCCGCACCCCTACCTATACACCATCGTCTCAACCGAAACTCTTCATCAGATGTTGGAATCCTTCTACGTCTGCATTGGCCTTTCCATCCAGCTTCTGGATGAAGAAGGCTTTCTGCTCGACGCCTGCGGGGAGACCAGCTCCTACTGCCGATATTTCCGTCAATTTCTTCCCGAGGGCGACACCTGTGAAAAAGTACACAGGAACGCCAGCAGAAAAGCGATCGGACTCGGAGAAGCCTACATATTCTCCTGTCATTCGAACCTGAACCACATCGCATTTCCGCTGATCTATCACGATACCCTCCTCGGCTCTATTCTGGTCGGCCCATTTTTGATGGACGAGGCGGACTCCACCCTCGTAACTGGCCTCTCACCCAGATATAAGATTCCGACCGAAGGCCTGTTCAACCTTTACGACGAGCTGCGCAAACTCCCGGTTGTCCCACCGGAGAAGGTCAACTACATCAGCCGCCTCTTATACTTCCTGTTCTCCAGCCTTATCAGCGACAGCCAGGCGCAGCTGCGCCAAAACCAGGAAAAGATCCTGCAGCAATCCCGCATCAACGAATCCATCCAGATGTACAAAACCGGCGGTGCACCGCTGTCCGACACCTACCCCTACGACCTTGAGAAAGCGCTGATTACCAAAGTAAAGACCGGCTCCAAGCAGGACGCAAAAGGAATCCTGAACAACCTCCTCGGCTACGTGCTGTTCTCCGAGGGCAGTAGCCTTGACAACATCAAAGCAAGGGCCTCCGAGCTCACCACGCTGCTCTCCAGAGCCGTAATCGAAGGAGGGGCCTCCACGGACACCATCTTAAAGCTTAACCACCAATTCCTGAAGAATTTCCAGCAAATCGACTGCATGGACACGCTGTGCCTGAAGCTTCAGGAAACCGTCGAATCCTTCATCGACAGCATGTTCAACGGAATCCCTGCCTCCGGCAGCCAGTCCATAAAAAAAGCGATCCAGTTCATCTCCCAGCATTATATGGAGAACCTGACACTCGAAGATGTAGCCGGAGAAGTCCACCTAAATCCCTCATACTTCTCCACTCTGTTCAAGCAGTCCTCCGGGCTCTCCTTCAAGGAATACCTGAACATGGTGCGCGTTGAGGAAAGCAAACGCCTGCTCACGAATACAGACTACTCCATCATCGACATCGCGATTGCAATCGGCTTCGATAACCAGAGCTACTTCGCGAAGGTATTCAAAAAATATACCGGAATGACCCCAAGGCAATTCCGGTAGACGATTTCTGACAGACCGTTTTTGGCAAAGCATGTTCGGCAGACCGTTTTCGGCGACCATTTCGTGATATTAATATCACATTTTCCTGCTCTCATACGTCAAGAACCTCTCAGGCTGCGTCAGCCAACACAGCCTGAGAGGTTCTTATTACATCCTTTGCGATGCAAAGCACGCTCCGCACCTTCCGCGAAGGCTTTCCTGATTTTTCCTCCCGTATACCCTCATTCTATTCTATCACGCAGCGTCAGAGTTAACCCCTTTTTCATCAGTCTCATCAAAGGCTGATAGAACACCATCGCGACTGCAAAATTCCCGGCTCCGTGAACCAAATCGAACGGAATCCCGCTGACCCAGTTTGCGAACATCGCTCCCGGGCCGCCGCTCAGCAGATAGACCAACGAGC
Source organism: Lachnospiraceae bacterium (assembly GCA_017623215.1). Taxonomy (GTDB): domain Bacteria; phylum Bacillota; class Clostridia; order Lachnospirales; family Lachnospiraceae; genus Caccomorpha. The sequence continues at coordinate 8,321 of JAGAPO010000042.1, forward strand.
ATAAAAACCCGAATCCCAGGCCGTAAAGACCCGAAAGAACCGCCCAGAATACCGCACTGGTATTCCTGCGGAACAGACGGACTGCTGCATACAGAATCGTCCAGACATACAGATAGTTCCACCACCAGATTCCGAATCCGTACACCAGCCCTTCCAGGAATGCAAATACATAAATAATCCACAACGCTCTGCGCTCTAACACCAATGTATACACAATAATCAGCAGCGATACCACTTCGATATTCGGCAGGAAGCCGAGAGCAACCTGCAGCACAAGCAGAAGCGCCGCAAGCAGCGCGCATAACACAATATCCTTTGCCGTAGCCTTCATAACATCCAATCCTTACGCCGGCGTATATACAATCCGGAAGTCATCGCCGTTCTGAACCGGCTGCGTATCCACACCGTAATTACTGTATTCTCCGTTCACCAGGAACGACCAATATGCTCCGTCCTTGGTATAATCCGCGCGAAGTCCGTTCACGGTATCCACTACCAGACCATATTCGGCATCCTCGCCCTCCACACTTAAGCCCTCCGCGTCCTGAAATGCCTCGCTTAGCACTTCCGCATCCGTCGTAACCTTGTACACTTTCTCGTTTCCTTCGTTGTCAACCACGGTAATTGTAATCGACTTGGTTCCGCTGCTTGTCTTTGGTCCATATACCAGATAGACCGCGCCCATAATCACAATCAGAGCAACAGCGGCAATCCCTGCGATAATCGCAGCCTTTTTATTCTTCCCGGCTTCCATTCTCTGCATCCTCTCTTTCCTTCCTGCATTCCGCTGAGCATCCCGGTTTCCCATACCGGCCTTTTCGCATTACTCCGCATACGCGCATGTTCTCATCCCACAGTTCTGCGCATTGCACCGGCTGCAGTCATGCTCCGCCCGATATATCGTTGGATCGTCGGTCAACTCCAGAATATACCCCATGGATTTCACCGGATCGAACATCAGTCCGGACGTAATTCCTACCCCAAGCAATCGTTCTCCCTCCGTCCGCGCAAGAATCTCCGCCTGCTTCTCCATCGGCATATTCCCCGGCGCGTCATAGCGTCTTACAACTCCAATCTTTCTGTCCGCACAAACCGTTCGAAGCTGCTCTGCTACGCTTCGGTCCGCAGAGAACAGGCTCTGATCCGCAATCGCATCCGCAAGCATTCCGCCCATATAGTCCCCCGCGTCGAACAGAGCTTTAATCAGTTCGGATACGCCGTCTCCGAGCGTAAGCAGCACCCATGCCCGTTCCTCCCCAATCGCCGCAGCCGCGCGGGGTCTGATTACCGCAAATACCTTCTCCCGAATCGCTTCGTATTCCTCCGCTATGTCCTCATACAAAGAGCTGTCCTCGTAACAATTTAAAAAGTCCAACACTTTCTTTTTATTCACACTGACCGCAATCTCTGTAAATACCATACCGCACCTCATTCCTGCACACGCTCCGCCGCCCTTGCTGTGAACAATGCTTTTCCCGAAAACAGAAAGGGGCTGCATCTTTATGCGCCCCCCTTAAGCAAGTTCTTCCCCTGCTTTTTATGCGTTCTTCTTTGCCAGAATAGCCTGTTTTGCAACCTCTGCGGCGCTTGCAGCATCCGAAGTGTAATAATCCGCACCAATCTGCTCTGCAAAGCTTTCATTAACCGGAGCTCCGCCAACCATAACGATGTACTTGTCGCGGAGGCCTTTCTCCTTCAGCAGATCAATTACGGTCTGCATGTTGGGCATCGTGGTGGTAAGCAGCGCGGACATACCGATAACATCTGCTCCAACCTCTTCCGCCTTATTGATGAATGCTTCCGCATCTGCGTCAACGCCGATATCATATACCTCAAGGCCAGCGCCCTTGAGCATCATAACAACCAGGTTCTTACCGATATCATGCAGGTCGCCCTTAACGGTTCCGACAACAGCCTTACCTACAGGCTCGTTGCCAACCTCAACCAGCTTCGGCTCCAGAACCGAAAGGCCCATATTCATTGCTCTCGCAGCAACTAAAACCTCGGGAACGAATACCTCGTTATTGCGGAACTTCGTACCGATAATCATCATACCGGAAAGAAGACCCTCATTCAGGATTACCTTGGGATCCATTCCCTCGTCCAGTGCCTGCTGAACTAAGGTCTTAACATTCTTTGCTCTTCCCTTCTGCAGAAACTCCGAAATCTCGTTTGTAATAGACATGATTCTTCTTACTCCTTTCAATCTATCGCCGGCTTGTTCGGCTTACTCATTCCTTTATCCCTTCCGGTGTAAAATTATTACAAGTCCGTACTATGTACAATAACATTATACTATGTCGGAAGAATACATGTTTGTAAAAGTTTCAAAATATTTGTAATAATTATAGATTATTACCTGGTAATCGTACCGTCCAGATCCCACAGATCTTCCCAGCTCTTTGCACCCGGCCACAGGAATACCTGTCCCTTGATCAGGCGATTGTTCTTATCGACGGTCTCCATAATCGCCATCTCTTCCTCCGTCAGCGGATCCTCGGTCACACAGCGCAGGTTGCTTACATATTTCTCCTCATATACGGCGAACGGAATCGGAACCTGGCCGCGCTGGGCCGCCCATTTCAGGCAGATAACAGCGGGATGTACGTTATGAGCCTTTGCGATTGCAGCTACCTCCGGAACCTCGATATCGTTAATATCCTCCGGACTCCTGTCGCGATCCGGTCTTCTGGGAGAGCCGATCGGGCAGAAGCCGATGGGCAGAATGTCTCTGTCGACGCAGTACCGGAACAGCTCCGGCTGCTGGAAGCAGAGATGCAGCTCCATCTCGATTGCGACGGGCTTAATTCGGCACAACGGAAGCACCGCGTTTAGCTTCGGAATGGTCATGTTGGACATTCCGATGAAGCGGGTAAGCCCCATATCAACCAATCTCTCACACTGTCTCCAGGTTGTCATGAATTCGTCTACGGAGAACGGCTTGGAATCAGGATTTCTTGAATCTCCATCGCAGCCCGGTGCGTGATAATTCGGGAACGGCCAATGTACAAAGAAGAGATCGACATAATCCAGCTTCAAATCGCGAAGGCTCTTTGCGCAGGACAGCAGAACGTCGCCCTGTCCATGCATGTCGTTCCATACCTTCGTTGTAATGAATAACTCCTCTCTCTTTACGGTCCCCTTCCTGAACGCCGCGTCAAATACTTCTCCGATCTGAGCCTCATTCCCATAGCAGGCAGCGCAGTCGAACAGACGATAGCCCGCTTCGATCGCTCCGGCAACCGCATTCGAAATCTGCTCCGGTGTAAATCGATCGGAGCCGAAGGTTCCCATACCAATGCAGGGTATCGTATCGCCCGTGTAGAGCGTTCTCTGCGGTACCATTGCAGGGTTGATAACTTCTTTCATAATATACTCTCCTTTTTTGTTTATTTGAAACGCCGAATCGAACTGCTGCCCCCTCCGGCGTCTTGAAACCATCGTTCTTGCGAAGGTTGAAACCATCGCTACCGCGAAGGTTGCTCCTGTACCTGGACAGGCACGGAATTCCCGCAGGAACGGCCCGTTCCTGTCTACAGCCTCGTAATCATAATTTGCGGATACAGCGCCTCCATATCTTCCTTTACAAAGAAGCCCGTCTCCTCCCGCATCGCGTTCGCCGCGGAGATCGCGCTTGCAAGGCGCAGCGTCTCTTCCATGGAAAGGCCCCTTGCCATTCCGGCCGCGAAGCCCGCAATCATCGAATCGCCGCAGCCTACGGTGTTCACCGCATTGATCTTCGGAACCTGAGCACGGAAGCACCCTTCTGCACATACTAAGAGCGAACCGTCTCCTCCGAGCGAGATTGCAACGACCTCGATTCCGCTCTCATACAGCGCCTTTGCAGCCAGAACCAGTTCATCCAGATTCTTTGCAGACTTTCCGGTCAATGCGCGTATCTCGTCAATATTCGGCTTAATCATCGTAGGCTTCTGCGCCCTCGGAGCCGCGACAACGCCCTCAAGCAGCTTACCGCTCGTATCGACGATCACCTTCCTGCCCGCTGCCTTTGCAATCGCAGTCAATTCCTGATAGATATCCGGGCTGCTTCCCTTCGGAATACTGCCCGACATCGCAACGACATCACATTCCGGCATCAGCGCCCGCACTTGTTCCTTCAGCTCTTCCTCCGACTCCGCAGTAACCGCCATTCCGGGCTCTAAGAATTCGGTCTGGGTCCTGTTCACGGTATCATATATATTAATGCAGGATCGGCTCTCACCCGCAACGCGGATGAATGCATCCCGGATACCGAGCATTCTCGCCTGCTCTGTTATATACTCTCCCGCGTGGCCGCCCGCATAACCGGTTGCAGCCACCTTTTCTCCTGCAATCACGGCATTCTTGGATACATTTAATCCCTTGCCTCCAGCGGTATAGCTGCACTCCTTTACCCGGTTCACCTCTCCAATCCTGTAATCCTCCACAACATAGCGCTTATCAATGGAAGCGTTCAATGTCACTGTCAGTATCATACGCGCTCTCGCTCTCTTTCTTTCCTGCCGGACAGCCCGCCAATCCGATTCGCAGTGCAGCTGCTCCGGTGATATATTCCGCTTTTCCCCGTACTTCTTACTCAATCTCAGGAAATGCCCAGCTATTTACAAGCAGAATTCTTCCCTTCACGCTTCCCGGTACCTTATACTTCATGAATGCTTCCTGCGCTTTCGCCATCGGAAGCTTCTCCGCTACGAACTCCGGGTCGTATTTGAGCTGTCCGGTCGCAAAATAATGCGCGGTCAGCTCCCATTCCTTTCCGGGGAACGGAGCACTATAGGACATCCAGGAGCCGGTGAGCTTGAATTCCTTGCGGTTCATATGCTCCCACATCTTAGGGGTAAAGGTCAGATCCACATGAGGCGTTCCGATGAAACATACATGCGACCGATTGCCCGCAAGCTCAAATGCCATATGCATCGTAGGTACGGCTCCCGCGGTCTCGAATACATAGCCGTATCCCTTACCGTCCGTCAGCTCCTTCGCTTCTTTCATGAAATCTTCCTTCGTCGTATTCACAACCGCATCCGCGCCAAGCCTTGCCGCCAGCGCCAGTCTCTCGTCACTGATATCAAATACCACAACCTTCTTCGCTCCAAAGATCTTCGCCCACTGCATCGTGAAGATACCGATCGTCCCGCAGCCAAGAATCGCAGCACACTCTCCGCCCTTGTAATCATTCAGCATCAGACCGTGAAGCGCAACTGTCGAAGGCTCGAACATCGCGCCCTGCTCCCAGGAGATATTCTTATCGAACGGAATCGCATTCTGCTCCGGAAGAACCACATAATCCGCATTGCTTCCCTGCTGCCTCGACCCAATAAAGCTGTAATGCTTACAAAGGGAAAAATTACCGTTCTGGCAGTCGTCACACTTCATGCACGGGAGCAGAGGCGCTCCGGATACATGATCTCCGACCTTCACCTTCGTAACTCCTTCTCCCACCTCGACAACCTCACCCGAGAACTCATGGCCCAGCACAATCGGATAAAAATGAACTCCATTATGCAGAACTCTCGGCACGTCCGAGCCGCAGATTCCGGATGCCGCCACACGGACCTTCACCATTCCGGGCCCCGCATACACCTCTTCTATCTCCTGATAACGCACGTCTTCATTTGCACATACAACCGCTGCTTTCATTCCGTTCCCCTCCTCAGTTCTTCATCATATCTTTCAGATTCTCGTATAATCCGATATAGTTCTTATAATTCTTATCGTATACCTCCCTGTTCTCCGGATTCGGCTCGTGTACTCTTCTCACCCGAATGCAGGATACCGCCTCATCGTAATCGCGGTATACTCCGGTTCCGACTCCGGCCAGGATCGCGGCACCCAATGTCGTCGCGGTATCGGAGGCCATCGCTTCGATCCGTTTTCCGGTAATATCCGCCTTGATCTGCGTCCACAGCCAGGAATTCGCCGATCCGCCCATCGCCCTTAAGACCTGCACATCCACGCCCGCTTCCTTTGCCGTCTCCAGATTATGCCGCAGCGAATATGCGACTCCCTCCATGGCCGCGCGCACCAGATGTCCTCTGGTCTTTCCAAAATCAAGTCCGTAGAACACGCCCTTCGCGTTCGGATCCCAGATCGGGGAACGCTCTCCCGACATATACGGTAAAAATACCACGCCATCGCTTCCGGCCGGAACCGCTCCCGCCGTATCGTTCAGCACCTCTAACGTGCTTCTTCCCGATTCCTCGGCAATCGCCCGCTCCGTGCCTGCGAGCTCCCGCTCGATCCAGCGCATCACGCCTCCGCCTCCCGTGGTGCCGCCCTGTAGGAGCCAGTGCCCCGGCACGACATGACAGCTTAAGATCAGGCGTCTGTCCGCCTTGTAAGTATCCATACAGATACTCATGCCTCCGGCCTGACCTCCCTGTTCCTGGGTCTGACCGCTATGTATTACACCCGCTCCGAGCGTTCCGCACGCGGCGTCAAGTCCTCCTGCGACGACGGGAGTTCCTTCCGCAAGGCCGCAGCGCGCGGCCGCCTCCTTCGTTACGGTTCCGACAATCGCGTCACACTCATAGATATCGGGAAGAAAATCGAACGGGATTCCAAGTTCCTTACACAATGCCTCATCCCAGACGCCTTCGCGCATGTTAAAACAGTGCAGGCCATAGCCCTGGGATTTGTCCTGGCTGAGCATTCCGGTCAGGCGATAGACGATGAAGCTGTTCGATTGCAGGATCGTATCAATCTTCTCATACATCTGGGGCATCTCTCTTTGATACCAGAGAATCTTCCCCGTGGTATAAGACGGCTGCATCGGATTCCCCGCAACCGCAAAGATTCGCTCCTCGCCAAGCCTCTCATTCAGCTCGGTACAAATCCTATCCGCCCTGGTATCCATCCAGATCGGGGTATTTGCAAGCACATTTCCGGCTTTATCGATCGCAATTGCGGACCAGCTCTGGCCGTCCACGCCGATTCCGGCAATCTCCTCCGGATTCACCCCGCTCTTCTTCAGCATGCGGCGCAGCGCCGTGCAGACCGCTTCCCACCATTCCTCGGGATTCTGCTCCGCCCATCCCGGATGCGGGTAATAGACCTCATAGCCTTCTCCGTCCAAAGCTGCCACGCTTCCGTCCCGGCAGAACAGCGCCACCTTACAGGCGCTTGTACCAATATCAATTCCAAGCAAATATTGTTTCATAACCACACCCCCATCTGTGCGCCCTGCTCCCAGAGCTATTCGGTTATATTGCGGACCGACTTGCCTTCCGTCATACTGGTTGGAAGCTTAATAATCCGCCCCCTGCGCCTGCTTATGCTTACCGCGCCCTCATCCTTTGCATTCGCACTCTCCTTCAGCCTTGTAAGCATCAGATCCGCCGCCCGCTCGGCAATCTCCCTGGTAGGCTGAGACACAATCATCAATCTTGGCTTACAGGCTCTCGCAAACTCTCCGTTATCGAACCCAATCACGGAAATATCGTCCGCCATATGAATGCCCATCTCATTCATTCCAATCACTGCGCCCATCGTCATCTCGTAGTTCGCAACAAATACCGCGGTCATATCCGGGTTGTGCTCGATGAGCTCCCTCATACAGCGCATTCCTCCCCGAATCGTATAATCGCCCAGTGCAATCAGCCGTTCCTCCGGCGTAATTCCGGCTTCCATCAGGCCAAGACGGTATCCGGTCAGGCGTTCCTGCCCCGTATAGATCTCCGCCGGTCCTCCAATCATGCCAATCCTGCGATGTCCGTTCTGCAGGAAAATATTCACCGCCTGCTTCGCCGCCTCCAGGTTATCGACCAGTACGCTGTCGCAGTCCACCCCGTTCAGCTTACGATCGAGCAGGACGATCGGCTTTCCCGCGTCCATGAAGGGCTTCAGATGCCGCCCATCCTGATTGACCGGCATATTAATCAGTCCGTCCACTCTCTTGCGGTACAGGAATTCCACCGCATCGCACTCACGGAGCGGATCCGTTCTGCAGTCACATATCACAAGCGCATACCCGTGATTGCGCATAATATCCTCAATCCCGGTTATAATCTCCGCACAGAATACATTATTCAGTTCCGGGATGACAACCCCTATCGTCTTCGTCTGATTCGTCTTCAGCCCCCGTGCCACTTCATTTACTTCAAAATGAAGCTCCTCAATCGCCGCTTCAATCAGGATACGATTCTTCTCCCGGACATTTCCGCCGTTCAAATAAGAAGATATGGTAGCGAGTCCGAGCCCCGTCTTCTTTGCTATGTCTTTAATCGTTGCTGCCACTGTATTCCCCGCTTTCTCATGCCTTTCCGCCGCATCCGCAGACACGGATTCTCGACTTGACAAGCTCCGTCACCTTCTCCATACCCACCGCACCGAGCTTCTTCGGATCGAACGTATTCGGCTTCGCCGCAAGCACTTCCTTGATTCCATCCGTAAATGCCGCACGCAGCTCCGTTGCAAAATTCACCTTGCAGATTCCTCTTGCCACACAATCCTTCACGTCTTCATCGGACAACCCGGACGCACCGTGCAGAACCAACGGAACCTCCACTACCTTGCGAATCTCGGAAAGCCTCTCCTTATCCAGCACTGGCGTTCCCACATAGAAGCCGTGAGCCGTTCCGATTGCGACCGCAAGAGACGACACGCCTGTGCGCTCCACGAATTCCCTCGCCTGCATCGGGTCCGTATTGGTATCCGCGTCCGCCTCAAGGTCATCCTCCTTGCCGCCGACCTTGCCAAGCTCCGCTTCCACCGAAATCCGATTCGGCTTCGCAGCTGCCACCACGCGCTTTGTCACATCGATATTCCCCTCGAAGCTCTCGTGTGAGCCGTCAATCATAATCGAAGTATATCCCTCTCTGAGCGCCTGCATGGCAAGCTCAAAGCTGCTGCCGTGATCCAGATGCAGCGCAACCGGAACACTCGCCTTCTTCGCCTCTGCGGATACAATCGCCGCGTACATTGCAAGGCTCGCATATTTCACGGTCGAAGGCGTTGTCTGAAGCATAACCGGCGCTCTAAGCTCCTCGGCTGCCGCAATTACCGCCTTTACCATCTCCATATTCTCCACATTAAACGCTCCTACCGCATACCCGCCTGCCTGTGCATCGAGCAGCATCTTTTCTGATGTAACCAACGGCATAACTGACTCCTCCTATTCTTTATTCATATAGAACTCGTAACGTTTCGGTTTGTTGTTTTTATTGTAACGTGCCGCAGTAAAATTGTCAAGGGATATCGAACAGAATCTTGCCTCCCGCCGCATATTTTACACGGCTGCCCCACTTATACCTCGGAAGATTCTTCCGGTTCTCCCGCACCTCTTACCTGCTGCTCAAATTTTTTCGGCGTGATTCCAAGCTTCTTGCGAAACAGCGTGATAAAGTTCGAATAGCTGCCGAACCCGGCCGTCTCACAGGCCTCTGTCACTCTCCTCCCCGTCCGAAGCGCCTTTTTGGCCTCGTCCAGTTTTTTGCCAAGCAAGAACTGATACGCGCTGATATTAATATTCTCCCGAAACAATCGGTTAATATAGGACGCGCTGTAATGTGTCAGTTCACATATATCCTGTATTGTCTCAAGGCTCTGATAATTCGAATGGATCACTCCAAGAATCTTCTGAAACGCGGCATTGCTCTGCAGCATACGCTCCACCCGATCCCCGGCGTTGTTCAGCAGGCACAGAATCTGAAGCACTGCCGACGCACAATAGCACTCCCACAAAGGCTTCTCCTTCCGATACCAATCAAATGCCTCGGAAATAAGCTCTGCAATCCTCTCCTGATGCCTGGATAAAAAGACATTTCCGACTCCGTATTCCCGGTTGACAAAAAGCTCCATCAGCTTCTCCGCTTCCGGGCAGGCTCTGAACTCCGGCGGAATACTAATCTGATACCACTCCATGTGCTGCTGCCTCGCAATCGTCCCGCAGTGCAGCTCTCCCGCAGAATAGATACGAATCTCTCCGCCGGACAGATGATACATATTCTTTTCCGCGTAAATATCAATCTCCCCCTGCAGGTGAATAAAAAGCTCACACTGCTCATGCGAGTGCGGTATCTTCTCCCAGGAGGACGGAAACAGTTCCCTGTTCACATAAACCAGCTTAATATGATAAAAATGCTCCAACAAAATACTTTCCTCCGACACAATACCACCTCCCGGCTCCTCTTTCTGACAGCTTATCATCCCCCATCACCGGCGTCAACAATAATTGTACCGGAATTCAAAGTTTTTTGCCCATAATTAAAAAGAATCTCATTTTTTATTTTGTTACAATATAAAAAACAAAACACAGGAGGTATTTCTCATGTCGAGTGAAACATCTATGCAGAAGGTAATCGACCAGTTTGACAGTTTTAATTTCTATCTTGACAGCAAGTTAGACAGGGATATTGAAGAGAACCGCAAGGGCCAGTTTCTAATCCATTTTACGGATGAATCAGGCCGCAAGCTCCCGAACGTTGACGTAACCGTCCGCCAGATATCCCATGAATTCAATTTCGGATGCACGGTATTCTATCTGGATCAGTTCCCGGACGAAGAGCGGAACAGGGCTTATCGTGACAAATTTACAAAGATTTTTAATTATGCGGTGATCCCGCTTTACTGGGATACACTGGAGCCGGAAGAAGGCAAGCCCCGTTTTGCGGAGGATTCCGTTAAGATTTCGAGACGTCCTCCTGTTGATTCCGCCGTTCGCTTTTGTACCGAGAATAACCTGCGGATGAAGGGGCACTGCCTGATTTATAACTCCTTCCAGCCCGACTGGCTGCCGGAGAGCAACCGCGAGATTAAGATCAAGATTGATAACCGCTTAAAGGCACTTTCCGAGCGCTATCCCACCACCTTCCAGGACGCGGATGTGATTAATGAAATGATTTCGATCTACAAGAACTGCTACAAGGGCAACGGCTGCCGCAATCTGATGATAACAGATGAGCGCGATCATGAGAAATGGAGCTTTGATATCTGCAAAAAGTATTTCCCCCACACCCGCCTGTTCTGGAATGAGGGGATGTATGAGACCTTTGGCGAGCAGCACTACCGCGGCTACCGAAGCTTTTACTATATGGCGCTTAGAGAATGGCTGGACAAGGGAGCTCCCATCGAGGGCATCGGCATGCAGTTCCACGCAAATGGCGACCGCGACCGAATCTTTGAGCAGATTAAGACGGTCTGCAACCCGTTGCGACTCTTAGATGTCTTTGACTGCTACGGCGAGTTCGGACTTCCGATTCATGTATCGGAGGTATCCGTTCCCTCCTTCACCAATGAAGCGGAGGATGAACAGCTCCAGGCCGCGCTTGTAAGAAGATTATACAAGCTATGGTTCGGAAGAAAGAACTGTAATTCCATCGTATGGTGGAACCTGGCGGATAATACCGCGTTCCGGGGCGAGAACCGCTTCCACTCGGGCCTCCTTCGAAGCGACTGCACCGCCAAGCCCGCTTATGATGTGCTGGATGAACTGATTCATAAGGAATGGCACACCGAATTCCGGACAACTGCGAATGGGAGGCTGAATTTCTCGGGCTTCTATGGCGATTATGAGATCGAAGCGGTATGTGAGGGAAGAAGAACGGTAAAGAAGATCCGGCTCTTTCAGGAGAACACGGGATACAACAACAAACTCTGCGATTTCAGAGGTGTTACCATTACAATCTAAGCAGAAAGACAGGATAGTGAATTCCTCACCGTCCTGTCTTTTTTCTGAAATTATTATACACTATTTTTCGGAGAAATGCAAGCCTTGTAATTCTCCCCGATTTTGGATAAA
>JAGAPO010000043.1 GCA_017623215.1 Lachnospiraceae bacterium
ATGATTTATTTGCTGATGAAGCTGGCGTAGAAGGTTTTTATATCTTCTAAACAGCGTCATCTATTCTTTCTGCCCGCCTCTGCGCGGGCTTTTTCGTTCAATAGTTCAACGAAAGTCGAACTTTCCTATAAAGCAAAAAAGCAGGATATCTTTCTTCCGTCGTGACCGGAAAGATATCCTGCTCGTATTTTCTGCTCTTTTTTGCTCTTATTTTTTGCTCTTATTTTTTGCTCTTATATTCTGATCGCAGCTTCAGGTTAAAGCGATTTAATCCGGAATTACTGTACATGTCTGCAACCGGACAGCTGTAGAACTTCCCAATCTTGATAATCGCCTGTACGTAATCCGCTAATGTATTGCCATGAATCCTGGTATCAATCGTATTGATCGGTACTTTTCCCTGGCGATGAAGAGTACAGCGATGTAAATGCGTCATCAGAACTTCTCTTTTTCGCTGTACTTCTTACAGCTCGTACAGCTTTCGCAGCCGCAGGAGCAGAATTTGCCCTTCTTCATATCTTTTACCTTTTTATAGATTACATATCCGGCCCAGACTGCAATCAGTCCGCCGATTATCAGTTCCGCCATACTACCCTCCATTCTTACCCTTCTTATACTTCTATCTTCTCTCTTCCCTACAGGAAGAGGCTTCCAATCTGAAAGATCAGCGTTGCCGCAAGCCACGCTGTACCAAGCTGAAGCAGGACGCTCACACCGGTCCATTTCCACGATTTCATCTCTCTGTGGACTACCGCAAGGGTCGCGACACAGGGCACATACAGCAGACAGAATACCATGAGCGAGTATGCGTTCAGGGCACCGAAGCCATATTCACCCAGAGTGCTCATCAGGCCCATCATCCCTTCCGCCGAGTTAATGTTCGCGATTCCGAACAGCACAGCAAAGCTCGATACGACAACCTCTTTTGCCGCAAGTCCGGAGATCAGCGCCACCGCAATCTGCCACATGCCAAGTCCGGCGGGTGCCAGAATCGGCGCAATCACATGACCGATTGCCGCGCCAAAGCTTTCTGACATATCGTCGACCATTCCGCTCGTTCCAAAGCTTAACAGGAACCAGATTATAATGGAGGCCACAAAAATCGTCGTACCTGCCTTGCTTAAATAGTCCTTTACTTTATCCCATACATAGATCGCAATCGTTCTTGCGTTCGGTGTCTTGTATTCGGGCAGCTCAATCAGCAGCGGGTTCATCTCTTTCTTCTTGTCCGTCTTATTCAGCACAAATGCAATTAGGATTGCAGCCACCATACCAATCAGATACATCGAAAATGCTGCCGCCATCGCCCATTTTCCGAAGAACATATCCGAGAACAGAACGTAGATCGGCAGTCTTGCGGAGCAGGACATGAACGGAGTTACCAGAACCGTTCTTCTGCGATCTCTTGGATCCTCCAATGCTCTGGAAGCCATAACTGCCGGAACGCTGCAGCCGAAGCCAAGAATCATTGGGATGAACGCGCGTCCGGAAAGCCCAAGCTTACTCATCAGCGAGTCCATGACATACGCAACACGGGCCATGTAACCGCTGTCCTCTAAAAATGCGAGCGCAAGGAACAGAATAAAGATGTTCGGAAGGAATGTAAGCACGCCTCCGACACCGCTGATAATACCGTCTACAATCAAAGACTGCAGCACCTCTCCCGCTCCGATTGCGGCAAGTCCGCTTGAGGCTGCTCCCGTAATCACATCCAGTGCTGCCTCAAAGCCTCCTGCCAGCCAGTCGCCAATTGTGAAGGTCAGGAAGAATACGGCCGCCATAATTAGCAGGAAGCAGGGGATACCGGTGTATTTGCCGGTCAGCCATCTGTCCGCTTTATCGGTGGCCTGTGCCTTTTTGTTCTTGTTCACCAGGCACTCTTCCACAATCTCTTCTATAAAATCATATTTCTGATTGATGATATCCGTCTCGTAGCTGCGATCGACAAGGTCGGAGACATCCACTTTACACTCCGCCATAATCTCCTCATCCATCTCAAGAAGCTTAATCGCATACCAACGATAGTTCGCCACTTCCATATTGTTCGACCGAAGCCGAAGAATAATTGCATCAATCTTATCCTCAATCTCATCGCTGTAGACCACCGTGTATTCGTCGTGATGTTCGTGTCTGTGATGGCTCTTTTCCTGGTCCGGATGATGATGCTCCAGATTCGAATCCTTCCTCTTCTCCTTGTGGTGCGCAACCGCGTGCATCAGGATATCAAGTCCGGTTCGCTTTCTTGCCGATACCGGAATAACGGGGATTCCAAGCATCTCCGGAAGGCGGTGCATATCGATCTCCATTCCGCGCTCTTCCACAATATCCATCATGTTTAACGCAAGGACAACCGGCTTGCCAAGCTCAATCAGCTGCAGCGTCAGATAAAGATTGCGTTCCAGTGCCGACGCGTCCGCAACGTCGATAATGACATCCACATCCGATTCCAGTATGTACTGCCTGGTCAGCTTCTCCTCCATCGTATAGGAAGTCAGACTGTAGATACCCGGCAAATCCACCAGACGAAACTTCGTATCATGATATTTCATGGCGCCTTCTTTTTTCTCAACCGTAACGCCCGGCCAGTTCGCAACCTTTAACCGTGCACCGGTGTATGCGTTAAATAACGTGGTCTTGCCGCAATTCGGATTCCCGACAAATCCAACCTGTAATTCCGCTCCCATCTATGCTTCCTGCCTTTCTTCCACTGTAATCGCTCCCGCGATCTTCGCACCAATTGCGAAGCGGGTTCCTCTGACCTTAATTACCATGGAGCCGTTATTCTTTTTATTCATAATCAGCACAGCCGTCCCGCTTGTCATTCCAAGCGCGCTCAGTCTGATCTCGGTCGCCTTCTCAAGCGCCATTCCCTTGACGAGGTAGCTTTTCCCCATCTGCCCATCCATCAGCGTCATGTCGTATGCCTGCCTTTCATTCTCATTTACATCATTATTGAGAATAATTATCATTTACACAATGGATTATAGATCAGACTCCATGCTTTGTCAACTGCTGCAGAAAAAAATGTAGAAAAAAAGCCGGAGAAGCAGGAATCTCTTTTCATGCTTCTTCGGCTCTTTCTCTTTTTGAAAATACGCATCCGCAGTAGTCCTGTCGGTACAGTCCATACTCCTGCGATAATTCCACGGATCTCTTATATCCGTTCTTCTTTTTAAAATCCGAATACAGATATTCCACCCCGTATTCCTTTGCAAGCCTGCCGCCGATCTCATTTAATTTCGCCGCGTTCTTTAGCGGGCTGATACTGAGCGTCGTCGTAAAATAGTCAAATCCGCCCTCTTTTGCACGGATGGCCGCTTCCCGAAGCCTTAGCTCATAGCAGCGAAAGCAGCGTTCCCCGCCTTCCCTCACCTGCTCAAGGCCCTTTGCCGCCGCAAAGAATACCTCCGGTTCATAAGCCCCTTCTACAAAGCTCACCGGATACTTAACCGGAAGCTCGGCAATCAGGCGCTGCTGCTCGGCCACGCGCATCTGATATTCCTCCGGCGGATAGATATTGGGATTATAATAATCCACGGTAATCTGAAAATAATCTGCCAGGTAGGTCAGACAATAGCTGCTGCAGGGAGCACAGCAACTGTGTAAAAGGAGGGTCGGAATCCGCCCCTCCCTTACAATCACCGCAAGCTCCTTCTCCAGCTCCTTTTGAAAATTGACATTACTATATTCTTTATATTCTTTCATAATCCTCCGGTTCCCGGAATCTGCGCTGATTCTTGTAACGGAACGATTTATTCCAGGATGTTCAGCTTCTTTAACGCTGCAATGAACTTCTCGCCGTTAATCGGCTTCCCCGCATATGCGTCGCAGCCGAGTTCAAATGCTCTCTTAATATTGCGTCCCTCGTTCAGCTCGGAGGTTACAACAATCTTAGCTCTATATTCATCCGACACGCCCATGATCTTTTCAATATCACGAATCTCATGAACCACCTGATAGCCATCCTTCTCCGGCATCAGGATGTCCACACATACGATATCAAATGCATCGTTCATCTTAAAAGCGCTCTGAAACACATCAATCGCTTCTGCGCCGTCCTCTGCCGTTACGCAGTCACCATATGCAGACATTAACTCCACTAATTCATCCCTTGTGTTCTTCTCGTCATCAACGATTAATATTCTCATACTTCCTCCCATTCTCCGCCGTCTTCAGGCGTGCTTCTCTGATAAATAGGTTTCTAAAAATGCAAGCAGCTTCTTCATCTGCTCGTCCGTCCCCACAGATATCCGGAGATAATTATCAATCCTTGGCTTGTCAAAATATCTGACAAAGATATTCTCCTTACGCAGCGCAGCAAAGATCTCCTTTGCCGGAACGCTCTCGTGCGCAGCAAAGATAAAATTCGTCCTGGAATCCGGGAAATGGAAACCAAGCTTTGCCAAGGCAGGCTTCGTCTCTTCTCTCGTCCGAATTACCTTCTGTGTGGTCTCTATAAAATACTCCCGATCCCTTACGGCCTCCGCGCCCAGTACAATCGACGGGTAGTTCATCGTATAGGAATTAAAGGAATATTTCACATCACTTAACGCAGCAATCAGCTTCTTACTTCCCATTGCAAAGCCGATGCGCAGCCCTGCAAGGGAACGCGACTTTGAAAAGGTCTGCACAACCAGCAGGTTCTCGTATTTGTCGATCAGCGGTCTTACGGAGGTTCCCCCGAAATCAATATACGCCTCATCGACAATTACAACACAATTCGGATTATTCCTGATGATATCCTCAATCACATCCGGCTCCTCACATATCGAGGTCGGTGCGTTCGGATTCGCAATCACAATTCCGCCGTTATCCCCGTAATAATCCTCCTTCCGAATTCGGAAGTTCTCGTCTAACGCCGGGCATCTGTACGGAATCCGATACAAATCCGCCCAGACATCATAAAACGAATATGTAATATCAGGAAATAAAATTGGCTTATCCGAATTAAAGAAGGTCAAAAATGACATCGACAATACATCGTCCGAACCAACTCCTACGAATATCTGATCGGCCGGAAGCTCATACGCCTCCGCGAGTGCATTCACAAGCTCCGACGCCGTCGGATCGGAATAGAGCTTTAACATTCCGGCTTCCATCTCCTTAAGCCTCTTTTGCACTCCCGGTGCCGGAGGATAGGGATTCTCATTCGTATTCAGCTTAATCATCCCCGGGAACTTCGGCTGTTCGCCCGGCACATACGGCACTACGGTTCTTATCTTATCTTCCCATGTACTCATTGAATTTCCTCCATTCTGTCTGCCCGATACATTCAGCACAGGCACTAAACTGTCCAAACAAAAATTCCGCTTTGCGAAACTCGAGGTCTCTCAATTCTTTTTTCCTGTAGTCACCCGGTTTAAGATTCACGAATCATGTATAATATATATAATACACATTCTTTCTTCTAAAATTAAACACAACTGTAACTCTTTCGGGTTTTATTATACCAGATTGCTTTTTGTTTGGCAATATCTTTTTTTGCATTTTTAAGTATTTTTATTATTTATGCCAAAATGTGAAGTTATGAATGCCTATGCCCGTCTGCTGTCATTGGTCAATTCGCCTCCGCATTTATCGCAAAAATCCAATCCCTCTAAGGTAATGCCGCCGCAGTCCGGACAGATAATCTTCTGAGGACGAATCTCCCGTTCTACGATTTCATATTCAGGATTCTCATCCGACTCTTCTTTTTCTTCTTCTTTCAGATCGTCCCAGACCGACTCTTCGCCTGCCGCCGCATTCTCATGCTGTCCCGGTGTCGCGGTACCGATTTGGATTACTTTTTTGGGAAATAGCTTTGTCAGCCATATTTTCTTCATACACTTCTCCTAATCTCTGCGGCAGGGGATTGCTATTCCTGCTTTTCAAGACATTTTTCCAAATTTCTATCGTCTCTATCAAAAATTACACATACACTATCCATCTCCGGCTCGAATCTTATATTCCCTGACACTCTGCCAAAATCATTAGATTCGCCGTCTCGCACCAGCAGCAGCTTCCACAAAAGACACCGCCGACACAGCGTTCGGTCTCCCAGTCGGACAGATTGACTCTCTCACAGATGTATCCGGGCGGAAGCACTTCCGGCTCCTGATATCCCAGGTCTTCTTCCCTGCAAAGTGCTGCATCCTTGGGGACTGTCCAGGAATGAATCGGTCTCTCTTCCGTGGACAGATACTGGGCAACGGTTCCGGTAATGTCCCGATACAGCTCGAGGTATTTTTCTTCTCCTGTCCACTGATAGAACTGATAGATGCGATAGCCGGAAAAGGTACAGATCCCCGGAGCGGCATGCTTGTTCTGCACATTTGCGAATACACATCCGGTACTCTTCATGTCCAGGCGATGGAACTCACTGTTCTCAGGGAAGCGGTAATTGTAAGCCACAACCCAGCTGCTGCAAAATTCTGTCAGATAAGTACCGTATTCCAGCCACTGTCTTTCTCCGGTCTGCTCATAGAGAACCGCCAGACTCTCAAGCAGGCCAAAGGCGCTTTCGCTATCCGGACACTGCAGGATCTCCTCGGGGCCTCCCGTCGTATAGCCCTCTTTGAGAACCTGCTCGCAATACTGCTGCGCGCTCTCCTTCGCGACGGTAAGATATTCCTCTTCCCCGAACCAGGCAGCTGCTTCTGCAAGACCTCCCGGAATGATTCCTCCGCTTACGGAGCCTCCGACGATCAACTCTCCGGTATCCAGATTCGTAAACTGCCCGTACTGTCCGTACTGCTTCCAGAGCGTTACAAATGCATCTGCAAGCCTGCGTGCTCCCTCTTCAAACTGCTCCGGCACCGTCACGCCGCGTTCCTTCATCAGTCTGAAATGCTTGAACAGGTAATACAGGACATCTCCGGATTTGCGCACCAGCGCCCACTGTTCGCTGCCTTTTCTATGAAAGATTCCTTTCGTAAAATGCCCGTCACCATCGCTGAATTCGTACAGAAGTCCGCTTTTCGCCTGACCTTTGAATATATGCTTCAGGGTCTGCATTCCTCTCTCCCATTCGAGTTCTCCGCCAAGCTTCATTAGTGGATAGGTGTACATTCCTCCGCCGACCCAGCCGGGCTGCCATGCCGTCTGCCAGGAGGGCTCTTCCTTATTCCCCGTCTCCACCCCATAGAACTGACCTTCTTCTTTCCAGTTCAGACGATTCATCTTATCTCTTTGAATCTCGAACTGTCTGCGCGGATCCGGCGTCTTCGGCAGCACATCATCCAGTCCCATGCATTTCCGGTTGATAAAAAAGATATGGAAGAATTCCCGAAGGCTTTCGCAGGAGATTTCCAGAAGCCGATAAGGGATTCGAATTCGTGCTCCTTTTTCAAAGCGGATTCCTTTATCCGTGCCCGGTCTCATATGCGGCCAGCGGTACATCTCTTTTTTTCTCATGTGCGGGTAGCTGACACGAATGATTCCCTGCTCGTAGCTTAACCCAAGATTGATTCCGTCTATCTGCTGAATGGTAAAGAGAAAGAGTGCCTTGTTCTCTTTCTTGGAATAGATTCCGATACAGGGAACGCTGACATCTCCGGTTGTTACCTCGATGATTCCGCTTCCGTCTTTGTTCAGGCGCGGAACATCCGTAATCGTTACCGGCATATCCACCCGGGCTTCTTCCGGCGTAAACAACGGCGGATAGTCCTGCCTGCTTACCTCAAACCGATTGCCGTCATAGCAGCAGGCCGGCAGAAATACATAATCCTCTCCATCCGCCTGAAAAGGAAGCGTATACTCCAGTTCTACATATGCGTCCGATATCTCCTGCGCAAATTCAATCTCTGCATATTCCTCTGTCCGAATGCAGCGGATCCGTTCGTCCGGACCGCTCCCGTTCCACCCGGCTCCTTTGCTCTTTCTCTGCAATATATATTCATTCTTTCGTACCTCCTCATTCTCCTAAGCTTCCTTCCTGTTCTGACAGGCTGTTCCTAAGAGCTCTGACAGTTCGTTCCTCCGGAATTCTAACAGTTCTATCGTAACAGCTTCTTCGGTACGTGTCAATGCTTCCTGTCGGTATTCTTTTCTCCCGATCCCGCATTTTATTATCCTGAGGTCCGGATGCTTCGAAAGCTTTCGTATATATTCAGCATCCCATATCCCCACTGCGGGTTCGGGTAAATCAGGTTCTCGCTTCGCTGTGCGCCGCGTATCAAAAGCTTCTTCGTCTCCAGACAATCCATGTAAATATAATGTTCCTGTACCACTCCCCACTCCTGAATCAGCGCCGCCGCCCCCGCCGCGTGAGCCGAGGCGATACTGCTGCCGGTCCGCCTTGAATAGCCTCCTCCCGGTACCGGGCCGTACACGTTCACGCCCGGAGAGGCGATGTCCGGCTTTACCGCACCGTTCCTGGTATAGCCCCTGCTTGAATTCAGATAGATGCTGTCATTGACATGATTGTAGGTTGCGCTTGTGATGACCCACTCCGAATTGCCCGGGCCGCAGATTGTGATCTCCGGATCCGGATTCAGGAACCGGGTATCCGGCTCAACGAAGCCTTCCATCGGAAGCCAGATATCATAGATTCCTCCGCGTTTCACATCGTCATATACCCGAAGTCTCCAGATTCCGGGTGTTGGATTTAAGAAGCGCATCGCGATCAGCATATCTCCTGTCCGAACCTCCAGGAGGCGATATTCAATATATACTACCGTCGGTTCAAATAAAAAGGTGATTCTCTGATTCTGATCAATCCTCGGCGAGATTCGCGACACCGCTTCCCCGCCCGGCGTCTGCAAAGCGATCGAAAATATATTCGGCGCAGATGCCCAAAGCTCCAGAAAGAAGCCATTCTCCCCTTCCGCAACGCGAAGCTCCACTTCCTCGTATTCCCCCGCAATCGGACCTCCCCGGAAATGATGCCCGAGATTTGCCTCATTGCCGGCTGCCGCGGTGACGGCGCGCTCAAAGGATCGCCCAACGTCGCTGATAACATCATCCAGTATGGCGTAGCCATTGTGGTCGCCGCTGTTGGTTCCGATTCCAAAGCACAATACAAGCGGCTGGTTTCGTTTTTCTGCAAGCGTTTCCAGATACCGAATCGCCATTATGATGTCGTTTTCCTGAAAGCAGTCGATCTCTCTGCCGATGAACAGGTAATCTCGCAGATAGTTCTTGGCCTGCTTTAACTTAACTGCCGCGATATCCGCCCTTGGCGCAATTCCCGAAAAGTCCGCGTCAAAGATTTCACTTCCCACTGCGATTCCGGCCATAAAGGTTCCATGCCCGGAGGTATCTCTGGACGGAACGACGGAATACGGATCGTCCGATGCCAGCGCCAGGTCAATCATTTCTTTGGTATATTCACTCCCGTATTGGAAGCCTTCCGGCAGTTCCCCGGTCTGGATGGACTGATCCCAGATTGCGGCGATCCGGGTCGTTCCGTCGGAATACCGGAACGCCGGATGCCGGTAATCAATTCCGGTATCAATAAAGCCGACCAGCACACCTTCTCCGTACAGATTGAGGTACGGCTGTCTTCGAAGCCGCAGCACGCCGGAGCTTTCAAGGTTTGAGGTGTCTAACAGGCCATAGCATTTGGGAATAAAGTTATAGGAGACTGCGAATTGATCCCGATCCGGAAGGGCTTCCGACGCGGCGTGTACAATCATGTATTTGTCATTTACCACCTGGGTGCAGCGCACAAAGGGATACTGCTCGGTGAGCGGCACCTCTTTCCCGGTGTACCTCATAATAAAGTCCTGATAATCCTGGGAGGTAATGATTTCTCTGCAGCTTTCGCTCTCATTTTCAGGCATAAAAATTCCCCGCTCAGATATGAATTGTAATATCCTATGCGGGGATTTCGCTGTTTGTGACGGCACATCTATTCTCCTTTGTCTTTTTCTTCATCCTTCTCATTCTCTGCCCGCAGTTCTTCCAATACAAGCAGAATCAGCTTATTTTGTTTTTCCTCTTCGGACAAAGAGGCATATAGCTTCCCGAATTCTGTCTCCTCCATATCTGCCCCGACCTGCGCGCACTCCTGATTCTTTGTATTATATTCGTTGAATTCCAATCTATTCCAGAAATTAAAAGCTGATCCCTTGGTCGCTTTCTGCCGAATCAATGGCCTTCCCGACTTCGGATTCGATTCCTTTCAATCCTCATGATTGCAGATAATCCAGAACGGGCCGCCGTCCGCCGCGTAGGACTTTGCCTCCTGTATGATAACATCGAGCTCCCATTCCTGCTCGGTTCTTGCAAGGCTGTTCGGATCGGCAAGACGTATCTTTCCCTCATCCGTCACTCCGTACAGCACGATAAAATGCCCGGAGTCCGTGAACTGCCCCTTTCCCATCAGCACGACAATCAGCTTTCCCTCCCGAAGCGCTTCCTTCATCGTCTCTTCATCCTCCCTGTCACAGCTTGTACAGTCCAGAGAAAATGCTTTCGCAGCGCCCGCTATCAGGGTATGATAGGCTCCGCTTCCGGCCGCCCAGTAGCCGTTCTCATATGCCCATTCCGCCATTTTCACGGGATCGATCGTGGTTTCGGTCAGAGTCGAGACCACCGTCGCCATCGCAGTCGGCCCGCACCCATAGCGTCCAATCGGATCTTCTCCAAATAGCTTGTCTGCAAATCGTTCGTCCGTCTGGCGGTAATAGATAATCTCTCTTCCCTCCCACGAAAGAACCGTTCCGGGCTCGCTCTGCTCTTGGCTTTCCTCTCCGTTTTTCTCTCCGTTTTTCTCCGCTGTCACCGTTCCGCCAAAGGCCGGCACTGCTTCTTCTGATTCCAGCTGAAAGGCAAGCGAAGCGAGTACCATGTCATAATCCGGCCATATGGGGGATTCTGTACAATATACTCGCTTCGTCTCTTCTGTATGTTCTGCACTCTCTTCCTGTGCACTTTCTCGGCTGTTCCATTCGGTCGGGCTGCCGCTGTCTTCTTTTCCGCTTCCCATGTAAAAGGCTTGCGCTTCTCCGCCCTTCTCCCGGATCATCAGACTTCCAAACATTCCGGCGGTAATGATGCACACGGACAATGCCGCTGTGATTCCCTGTATCCGCTCTCTTCTCCGCCTGAGCGCTTCCCTTTTCTTCCTTCGGCTCTCCGGGGTTCCGGCACCTTCTGCCACTTTCCTGCTCTCCTGCCTCACGGTACACTCCACTCCTTTCTCTCCCGGCTTTTAGGGCCGGTATGCTCCCCTTTATCTTATCATAAAGAGAAGCGCCTGGGAGTGCATTCTTGCTTTTTATGGTAAAATC
Source organism: Lachnospiraceae bacterium (assembly GCA_017623215.1). Classification (GTDB taxonomy): domain Bacteria; phylum Bacillota; class Clostridia; order Lachnospirales; family Lachnospiraceae; genus Caccomorpha. Next base: position 11,214 of record JAGAPO010000043.1, read on the forward strand.
GTGTGACAGGATCTGTGCTTATTCTCCAGATTCCCCGTTCTCTGCAATGCCGCTTGCTTATGGGCAGCAGTCTCATACGGCTGCGGATAACCGCTATTGGGAACTGCTGTGAGCAGCTTCCCTGGGCAGCCGCTGTTGGCAGCGAACCTGGTTCCGGCCGCTTCTCTTTCCTTACAGATTCTCTTCATTCTCCCGTACACAGATCAGTTCTTTTGCATACGGCAGTGTCAGAATCCAGTCACAGAAGCGGTGCCATTCTTCCAGCTTGTGGTTCCGCCTCGCGTAATAGATGTTAACCAGGCTCTCGTAATTGAGTGTACAGGTTCTCATCTGATTATAGCTCGAAGGAAGGAACTGAATCATGCTGTACCAATATTCCTTATCCTTGGTCTCGTTGAACTGTGTTCTCAGCTTCTCTAACTGAACCAGCACCGCGTCAAATGCCTCTCTGGTGCCCTCATTCATCTTCTCGCAGCTGAAATCTTCGGCCTCGAACGGCTTGGAGTGAATCTTATGCATCGTGCTGGTCGAGTTCGCAACAGTTCCGACCTTGTAGGTGTCATATTCCTTCCACCAGTAGATTGGCGCTGTGATGTCTACCGATACGAAAATCTGACGGATGAATTTGCGGTGATCGCTTCCGGCGCGGCAGAGACGCTTCGCAAGGGACAGGTCGTTCTCTCCCAGCACGAATTCTCCCGCTTCATTATAATAACTGTCCATCCGGCTCCAGCTGTTCAGCGGATTCCTTGCGCCGCGGATGGCATTCTCCATATTCATAACCTGGGTACGTTCTAACTGAATCATATATCCTCTCATTCTGCCGCGGATGCGGCGATATCTTTCGGAGCAGGAACTCCTTTACGAGCAACTATCCTTAGTATAACAGATTCTCCTCGGAAAGCCAAGAAAAAGAATTAGGAA
>JAGAPO010000044.1 GCA_017623215.1 Lachnospiraceae bacterium
TAGTATTTCTCTTGTGATACAATCGACATGCAAGGATTCTCCTTTCTGATGCATTGGTTTCTCGACAACTCCAATATATCATATCAAAGTGAATCCTTGCTTTTTTATTTTTGTGTTACCTATCTATTGTACCTCAACAACTTAATGGGCATATCGGCATAGGATTTTTACTGTTCTTCCGTCTGTCTCCACCCGGACTGCTCCGTCCTCGGCCGTGATGTACGTCCGGATTCCGGCTGCTTCCAGCCGCTTAAGCGTCTCCTCATGCGGATGTCCGTAGCGGTTATCCCTGCCGCAGGATATCATTGCTGCTTCGGCTCCGCAGGCGTTCAAAAATTCTTCTCCCGTAGAATACCGTGAGCCGTGGTGGGCCGCTTTCAATACCGTTACCGTCTCCCCTGACTGCAGTTCCCGCTTAAGCTCCTCTTTCACAAGCGCTTCTCCGCTTCCTTCCAAATCCCCGGTCAGCAGTGCCCGGAATTCTCCAAAGGTCAGCAAAAATACGAGTGAAGCCGCGTTATCCTCTCCGTCATAATCGGCCGCAGGATGCAGGCATTTTAGTTGTAACGTCCCGGCTTCCATCCGATCTCCCTTTTCTAAATAGATGATTGGGATACCGTTCCTCTCCGCCGTCTCTGTCAATGCCCGATATCCCTGATTTTCTCTGCTGCAAGCCGATACTGCAAGCGCCTTTACCCGTACTCCGTCCGGTGCTCCCGACTGCTCCAGCAGCTCGATCAGCCCGCTGCAATGATCCGTATCCGCGTGCGTTGCCGCCGCAAATGCAATCTCCCGAATTCCCTCCGCTTTCAGCATCGGGAGCAGGCGATATGTTCCAACCTCGTCCACAGAAGAACTGCCGCAATCTACTACGATTGCCTGGCCGTTCGTTCGAATTACGATTCCGTCCCCCTGCCCGACATCCAGGAATTCTAACGCGAGGGGCGAAGACTTTCCCGGGAGGAATAATACAGGAAGAAGCAGGAACCAAAAAAGACTTTTTTTCTTTAGGAGCGGAGCGCATCCCGCAAAACCGGTTAACGCAAGATAGTATACTATGATTTTCCAGAACTCCGGCCGTCCTGTAATCAGGACAGCTCCCGGAAGCGTCTGCACCAACTTACAGAGCCGCTCAAAGAATTGAAGAATCAGCCACGCCGTTCCCAGAACGAATCGCGCCGGAACCGCACTTAGTATTCCAAGCATTCCGCCAAGGGCGCCCGACAGGACCACATAGGAGGAAAGCGGAAGTACAAGCAGGTTCACCAGAATTGAATACAGGGAGATTTCGTAAAAGAACCACATCATGATCGGGAGCAGCACTGCCTGAATGCAAAGCGGAGTCACCAATCGGTTCAACAGCTTCTGCGCATGCTCCGTCCTCTCTTTTGTGCGCAAAAACACATGAACTGCCGGGGCCAGCGCCTGAATTCCAAGCACCGCTCCAAACGACATAAGAAATCCTGCCTGATACAGTAAGAGCGGATTCGAATACAGCAGCCACAGAGCCGCTCCGGAAAGAGCTGACAGACCGTCATAGGTTCTCCCAAATATCGGGGCCGCAAGCAGCAATACCAGCATAATGGAGGCCCGGATTGTCGATACCCCGCAGCCGGTCAGAAAGGAATACCCGCTTACAAGAAAAATCGAAATCACCGCTGCGGGGATCACCGGAACCGACAGCTTTTTTAAGAACATGAGGCAGGCCGTTCCCAAAAGGGAGACATGAAGTCCCGAAATGGAGAGAAGATGGGCGATTCCCGCAATATCATACTGCTCCCTTACCTCGTCGTCCAAAAGCTCCCGTTCTCCAAGCAGCATTGCACTGATAATCCCCGCTTCTTTTTGCGGCAGACAGGCTTGGTATCCCTTCGAAAGCTTGTCCCGTAACGCATACAAAGCAGCTTTCCACCCGCTTCCTCCTCGCTGCAGTACCGCAATCTCATCGGAATAGCAGGAATAAAAGATTCCTCCATTCTGCAATCCTGCGTAATAATCCGCGATATCGAACTGCCCCAGGTTTGACGCTCGTGCAAAGGCTTTTACTTTCCCTTTTGCGCTCACCAGATCACCGCTGGCGAATTCCTCTTTTTTCGAGGTATACAGCACAACGGCCGCTTCCTCTCTCCCTTTTTCGCCTTCCCCTCCGTCCCTGCTACCTTCCGGCTCGTCATTCGTCTCTCCCTCTCCGATTACTACCGTGCAGTCTCTCAATATAATTGTTGCTCCGCTCTCCCTTTCGACAATCGAGTCCACACGGCCAATCACCTGCTCTCCGATAACGCTCTCCGGTACAACCGCCGCGCAGCGCGCCTCCTGCCCGATCCCGGCAGCGGCTCCGAGCACAAGAAACGCCGGCCATATTTCATAAATAAAGCAGCTTCGCTTTCGACTTGCTATTAGAATCAATAAAAGAAAAAGAAGAATTCCGGCGGCAAGACAGATGCTCCTTATCCGCATCGCCTGATCATACCGCCCTTTGAATTCAAAGAAATGCGTCAGAAAAATACCGGCCGCATAAGCAAGGACAATCCCTGCGAGCGGCCGTTTGTTATGAATGAAATAAATAAAATCCTCTTTCTGCCCCGTGCATTAATCCACACTTTCAATGAGCTCCAGATTCCGCTCAAATACTCCTGAAAAATCGATGCCATCATAGGTCTTTCTTATCTCCCCATTGATAGTGAACTGCACCTTGTTGACATTCCCCAGATCAACCAACGAATTCACGATAGAATAAATCGTAACCTCAGCTGTGACCTCAGGACGCTTCTGCATAAACTTCTCGTTCAGGTCAACATAGCAGACACCGTCTTTTGTCGTTACTCCCAATATCTCTGTTCCCTCCGGTATCGTCGGATAGATTTCCTCCTCGATCGGACCTCCTAAAAGCTGCCCCAATACAATCTGCTCCAGAGAAAGCGTGCCGTCATACCCGACTGTAATATCAGACCGACTCAGCTTTGTGCCGTCCTCTGATGCAAAGTAGACAGTCACATCAGCACTCTGTCCGCCCATATTGTCAATGAAATCCGACTCCCGCATTCTCCCGATCGGATTCCCGGAAGAATTGTTCAACGGAAGGCCTCCCACCTGGAATGACACGCCCTCCACTCCTTCTATCTGGCAAAGTGTCTTGACAATCGCAGCACGGCACAATATCTCGCTGACATGCTCCATCGCAGAATAGGAGGAATCAAAATTCAGCGTCACCATCCTCCCGTCCGCATCATACCAGTATTCCTTAATCGCAATATTCTCCGGCTTTGCCTTCTTATAAGAAAAATTCTTCGGCTCCGTCCCGTCAAAGGCTTCCACCAATTCTGCAAGCTGTCCTTTTAGCTCGTTTGCCTTCATCTCATAGGATTCGCTCACAAGCTTTGTCTCGCTGCTGTCCAGAAAATAAAGCTTGTATGCGCTGTCCTCAGCCGCTTTCCGTCCACAGCCGGATAACGCCATCAGACCGCTTAACAGACATGCCATTATTCGTATATATGCTCTGTTTCTGTTCCTCTTCTTCATCTCGTCCCCATTTCTGCGCGAATCCGCAAAAGCCGGTCCCGCACCTTCCGATAGGCCGCCGTTCGAACTCGCTTCGATCCCAGCGCAGCCCGTTTGCGCCATCCCTCTTACGGAATATAGCTGAGCGGAATCCGCACGGTAAAGGTAGTTCCTTCATTCTCCCGGCTGTATACCTTAATCGCGCCCTTATGAAGCATCACCACATTCTTTGTAATGGAAAGTCCAAGTCCGGTTCCTCCGGTCTCCCTTGTTCTTGCCTTGTCCACCCGATAAAAGCGGTCAAAGATATGCTCCTGTGCCTCCTCCGGGATTCCAATTCCCGAATCGGATACCTTGATATAAAAATATTTGTGATCCGCGTTCAGGGATACCTTTACCCAGCCGTCGTCCACATTATATTTCACTGCATTCTCAATAAGGTTAGAAATCGCAAGCGACATCTTGACCTCATCCACCTCCGCCGAGACCGGCCGGAAGCTCTCAAAGATCAGCTCTATGTTCCGCTTCTGTGCAATCGGCTGAAGCCTCTTTAAGATTCCTTCCAGAAGCTCATTGACATTCAGCTCTTCCACATGGAGATCGCTGGCTGATTTATCCAGCTTAACCAGGGAAAGCAGATCGTTGATAATCTTGTTCTCCCTCTCTACTTCATCATTAATGTCCGATAAGAATTCACGGTACATCTCGTTCGGTACGTTCTCCTGTGTCAGCAGGGAATCCGCCAGAACCTTCATGGAGGTAATCGGGGTCTTCAATTCATGCGATACATTGGATACGAATTCCTGTCTGGAGTTCTCTAACGCCCGAATCCGCCCGATCAACCGGTTAAAGGAATCGGATATCCTTCCAATCTCACGGTATCCTTTGAACGATACTTCCTCATTCAGATAACCCTCTGTCAAATGATCGATTGTCTTCGCCATTGAATTCAGGGGATTCGTTACCTTTTTGGAATACACGATCGCAAATCCCACAACGGCGATCGCGATAATAATTCCGTACAGGAGAGCCTTCTGCCTGAGGAGCTGTTCCATTCCCAGAATTGCATTCGTCGAAAACGTAATCACCAGCACTCCCTCCGTGCTTTCGGAATCCGTCGAGGTAATCGGCATCATTATCTCCGTATACCGTTCGTACCGGTTAATATACGTCTCTTTTCCGTTCTTCAGACACTTGACAACGTTCTGAGCGATTAGGGTCTTACCAAGCTCCTGGCCGTAGGTGTCCCTTACCACGTTCAGATCCTCATTCACCACAAGAATCCGCCCCTCGTAAATACTTGCCATCAATGACAGCTCATCATTCACGGCCGTATCGTCCGCGTTCATCAGCGCACCGGTCGGCAAAAAGCGGTTGACAATAAAGCTTCCGTAGCGCTGTACCTCCGAAAGCTTTGTACTGTTCGCTCTTGAGCGATAGGCATTCACAAGCCCCGCTGTTATGATTAACGTGGGAATCATTCCCACAAGCAATAATACCATCAGAATATGCATACGCATACTCAATAAAGTCTGTAGTTTTTGTTTAATTCTGGAAAAAATATCCAACACCCCATTTTGTATGTATATATTTTGGTTCGCTTGGATTATTCTCAATCTTCTCGCGCAGTCTGCGGATGTGTACATCTACAGTTCTGACATCTCCCGGATAATCATAGCCCCAGACAATGTTCAGAAGATTCTCCCTGCTGTAAACCTTGTTCGGATTATTGATAAGAAGCTCGAGCAGATCGAACTCCTTCGCGGTCAGATTGACCTCACGTCCGGCGATAAAGACTCTTCTGCTTTCGCAGTCCACCTTCATATCGCCGAAGGTAATCACCTTGGAATTCTGTTCCGCAGCAACGCTCTTCCCGCTTCTGCGCATAATTGCCTTAATACGCGCCTTTACCTCCAGAATATTGAACGGCTTTGTAATATAATCATCCGCACCATATTCCAGACCCAGGATCTTATCCATATCATCACCCTTTGCCGTCAGCATAATAATAGGCATATTGGAGAATTCCCGAATCTGCTGGCACACCTCGAACCCGGTCAGCTTCGGAAGCATAACATCCAAAAGCACCACATCATACTCCGTCCTTCTTGCCATGGCAAGCGCTTCCTCGCCGTCATAGGCGCAGTCCACCTCCATACCGTCCTGCTCGAGGCTGAAACGGATTCCTTTTACAATTAACTTCTCATCATCCACAACAAGCACTTTTTTACCCAACGAATTCACCTCATTCAAATTCTATATCCATTAATTGACCGTTATCCGATCCTTTAAGTTCTCATATACCGAACCGCTGATTCCGGATACTCTCTGGATATCTTCCGCATGCTGGAACGGTCCGTCCCTTTGACGGCTCTTAATCACTGCTTCCGCTCTTGCGCTTCCGATTCCCGGAAGCGACATCAAAAGCTCTTTATCAGCGGTATTGATGTTCACCTTTCCATCCGCATCCGCCTGACTGTCCGGACTCTCCTGCGGCAATCCGGAATTCTCACCCAAGAGAATTCCCACAGATCCTCCTGCCGCTTCAGCTTCTTCCTTTGACGGCACATAGATCCTCTGTCCGTCCGTTACCGGAAGCGCCTGATTCAGCCAATCTCCCGCCGCGTTCTCCGTTAGGCCGCCTGCGGCGTTAATTGCATCCACAACACGGGAGCCTTCCTTCAGCTCATAGACTCCGGGCGCCATCACCTGACCGCATACATGAATCCATATGGCAGCCGGAATCTCTTTTGACACTTCCTCTGCCTGAGTGAAGTCCTGCTCCTCCTCCGAATGATCCATCACAGACTTCTCCGAACTCAGAATCCAGAATTCCTCCTCCGAATCCTTCCAAAGAGGGAACCGGAATTCCTTTCCCTCCGTCCCGGAATCTCTGCCGGATACCGCCAGATAATACACTCCTGCCGCAAAGAACAGCAGGACCACGGCTAACATAGTAATCTCCTTTTTCTTCACACAGAATCACCTCTTCGGATCCTCTGCCAAAATCGTACCCTCATACGCTTTCGTACTTCTTATTGTACCCAATCCGCCCGGCGATTACAAGTCATAATTCCTTAATTTTTGAAATAATTTTAGCCGCCGTCTTTTATTATTCCCATTTGAATATAATAATGCCGACAATCGCAAGAGCAAGGCCGATTAGCTTCTTCCAATCGAAAGGAACCCTCTCCATTCCGAACAGGCCGAACAGCTCAAGCAGATAGGAAACCAGCAGCTGCGCGGTTACAATCAGCATCGCGGATTTGGCAGGCCCCAACGATTGTACGCTCTTTACTACGGTGTACGTGATAAACGCTCCGATTGCTCCGCCAAGCAGCATATATTTGTGATCAACCTGGAACAGCGCTCCGAAGCTCCCCTCGCGTCCGGTAATCAGCCACGCTGCAATACACACAATCAGCGCGGTCAGCTGAACGAACGAGGAGGCCACCCAGATACCGGTCTGTTTTGTCACACCGGTGTTGAATACTCCCTGAATGCTCATCAGCGCACCGGATATGATTGCGATAATCATTCCCATCATAGAATCTCCTCCATTATAGTCTCATTTATTATTAGGATATCCATTTGGAAATGTTTTAAACGAAAAAGAAAAGGATATTGCAAAACACCGACATTCCATAAGCGTCTGCCATCTTCCCAATGAACAGCAGTCTTTGGAACGCGCTCCTGCAATACCCTTTATTATAACCGTTTCGTTACAGACACTCGTTCAAAATTGCAATCATCTCATCCACATGTGCCTTTGTAATCACGAGCGGAGGCAGGAAGCGAATCACATTCGCTCCGGCCGCGATGATAATCAGTCCCTTATCCATCGCGCGCAGAATAATATCCTTAACCGGAACCGTGAATTCCAAGCCCTGCATCAGGCCGAATCCGCGGTGGTCCTTTACACAGTCATGCTCCGCCTTGAACTCCTCGAGCCTTTCTGCGAGATAAGCTCCGACCTCGTTCACATTCTCAAGCACGTTCTCCGATTCGAACAGGTCAAATACCTTGCTGACCGCAGCTGTCGCGAACGGATTGCCGCCATACGTGGTTCCGTGATCACCCGGCACAAAAGCCGCCGCAACTTCTTCCTTCGCCGCAAATGCTCCCACCGGAACGCCGCAGCCAAGCGCTTTTGCCGTTGTCATGATGTCGGGCTCAACCCCGTATTTCTGGTAGCAGTACATCGCACCGCAGCGGCCCATACCGCACTGAATCTCATCAAGAATCAGAAGAATTCCCTTTTCATCGCACAGCGCGCGAATCTTCTTTAAGAATTCCGGATCCGCAGGATACAGACCGCCCTCCCCCTGGAGGGTCTCCATCAGGATTGCCGCCGTCTTCTCCGTAACCTTCGATGCGACATCCTCGTAATTATTATACTCCGCAAATACGGTTCCGCCGATTAACGGCTCGAACGCCTCGCGATATTTCGGATTCCCCGTTACGGACAGCGCTCCCATGCTGCGTCCATGGAACGAGTGATTCATTGCTATAATCTCGGAATCCGCCTTTCCGTGCTTATTAAAATAGTATTTTCTCGCAAGCTTCACCGCGCCCTCAATCGCCTCGGTTCCGCTGTTCGTAAAGAACACGCGGTCCATTCCGGAGGCCTTCGCAAGCTTCTTGGCCGCATTCAGTGTCGGAACATTGTAATAATAATTCGACGTATGCAGCAGCTTGTCAATCTGCGCCTTTAAGGCATCATTATATTCTTTATTATTGTATCCGAGTGCGAACACCGCGATACCCGCTGCAAAATCCAGATATTTCTTCCCGTCGGTATCATACAGATACACGCCGTCACCCTTATCCAGAATTAGCTGATACCGGCTGTAGGTATGCATTAATACCTGCTCCGCCTCGTTTATAATCTGCATCTTATCCATAAATATCTCCTTCACCCTATTCCGGCTTTTCATTCCCGACTAACGCGCTCTCATCATTCACGAATGCGGTTCCGATTCCCTTGCTGGTAAAGAACTCAAGCAGCAGGCAGTGCTGTCTGCGTCCGTCCAGAATATGTACTCTCGATACGCCGCCCTTTACCGCGTCGATGCAGTTGGTCAGCTTCGGGATCATTCCGCCGCCGACATAGCCGCTTCCAATCAGCTCCTCGGCCTTTTGAACCGTAAGAATCGAAATCAGGGAGCTCTTATCGCTCGGATCTGCATATACACCTTCAATATCGGTTAAGAACGCAAGCTTCTCCGCACCGACCGCCATGGCAACCGCGCAGGCCGCGTCATCCGCGTTGATATTGTAGGCCTGGAAATTATCGTCCATACCAATCGGAGCGATAACCGGGACAAAATCATTTGCAATCAGAGTGTCGATAAGCTCGGTATTTACCTTTGTAATATTTCCGACGAATCCGATGTCTTCGCCGTTCGCCGCATAGCGGCGCTCCGCCTTCAACGTGCCTCCGTCCATTCCGCAGATACCGGCTGCCTTCACTCCAAGCTGCTCAATCATCTGAACCAGATTCTTATTCACCTTGTTCAGAACCATCTCGGCGACCTCAAGCGTCTCTGCGTCCGTTACGCGAAGTCCCTGCACGAAACGGCTCTCATGGCCCATGAATCCAACCCATTTGCTGATTTCCTTGCCGCCGCCGTGCACGATAATCGGCTGCATTCCGACCAGCTTTAAAAGTGCTACGTCCTTGATTACATTCTTCTGAAGCTCCGGATCGAGCATTGCGCTGCCGCCGTATTTAACAACGACTTTTTTATTGCTGAATTTCTGAATGTACGGAAGTGCCTCGATGAGGGTCTCCGCCTTAATCATGATTTTATTGATATCCATAGGTTAACTCTCCTGTTCTTATCCGTTCTTTCTTCTACGAGCGATAATCCGCGTTAATCTTTACATAATCATAGGTCAGATCACAGCCCCACGCAGTTGCCTCGGCATCGCCCAGCTTCAGATCCGCGATTGCGGTTACTTCACTCGCGGAAAGCACCTTCGTCGCATGCTCCTCCGAGAAATCGGTCTGCATCCCGTTCTCGAACAGCATAACCGAACCTTCCGCGCTTTCGATCGTCAAATCGACCTTGTACGGGTCAAAATCCACGCCCGAATATCCCATTGCACACAGAATTCTTCCGCCGTTCGCATCGTTGCCGTATACCGCTGTCTTAACCAGATTCGAGGAAATGACGGACTTCGCTAAAATTACCGCATCCTCCTTCGTAACGGCTCCTACAATCTTCGCCGTGAACAGCTTGCTTGCTCCCTCACCGTCCGCCGCCATCTTCTTGGCAAGCTCTGTCATTACATACCGGATTGCCTCTGCAAATACCTGATAATCCGCATTCTTCTCCGTAATTGCCGGATTGCCCGCAAGTCCGTTCGCAAGCACCATGCAGGAATCGTTCGTAGAGGTATCTCGGTCAACCGAAATCATGTTAAAGGAAACCTTAACCCCCGCCGATACTGCCTCCTGCAAAAGCGCCCTGTCGATCACCGCGTCCGTTGTGATAACCGATAACATGGTAGCCATATTCGGATGAATCATGCCGGAACCCTTTGACATTCCGCCGATCGTAACGGTGGTCCCGCCGAGTTCAATGCTTACCGCGCATTCCTTCGGAATGGTATCCGTTGTCATAATCGCTGTTGCCGCGGTGTGTCCGGCCTCCCTGGTATCGTTAAGCGCGCCTGCGAGCATTCCGGCGCCTATTTTAATTGCCTCCATCGGAAGTCTCGGCCCGATTACACCGGTCGATGCCGTAAAGATATTACAGCAGGTAATTCCTGCGCCAAGCGCCTGGGCACAGGCCTGCGCCATCTCCTTATTATCCTCCTCGCCCGGAAGCCCGGTCGCTGCGTTCGCAACACCGCTGTTTATAACAACCGCCTTAATCGGCTGTTTTTCCTGCAAAAGCCCCATATCCCAGCGAACCGGAGCCGCCTTTACCACATTGGTTGTAAAAGTACCCGCCGCGACAGCAGGAACCTCGCTCACAACCATCGCCATATCAAGCTTATCTTTCTTCTTTTTAATTCCCGCGCACACACCGGCTGCCGAATATCCCTTCGGTGCGGTAACGCCGCCGTCTATGATCTTCATATCACATGCCTCCTTCTTATTACGGGAACATCGGAACCAATTCCAGTCCCTCTGTCTCCTTTAATCCGAACATCAGGTTCATATTCTGAACCGCCTGACCGGCAGCGCCCTTTACCAGGTTATCCATCGCGCCCATCATAATCACGCGGTTTGTTCTCTCGTCAATGCGGAAATTCACGTCCACATAATTGCTTCCCTCGACGAATCTCGTCTCCGGGCAAAGATTCTTCTCGAGCACTCTGACGAACGTCTCGTTCTTATAATATTTATCGTAAGCAGCCTTTACCTCGTCGTAATCAACCTTCTTCGTAAGCGAAGCATACGCCGTTACCAGAATACCGCGGTTCATCGGAATCAGATGAGGAGTAAAGTTCAGATACACCGGCTTTCCGGCCGCGTAGCCAAGCTGTTCCTCAATCTCCGGAGTATGGCGATGGGTCGTCACGCCGTAAGCCTTGATATTCTCGTTCACCTCACAGTAGAGATTATCCACCTTCGCACCTCTTCCCGCCCCCGAGGTGCCGGACTTTGCATCAATAATAATCGTAGCCGGATCAATCAGTCCTTCCTTTACAAGAGGATAGATCGATAAGGTAGAGCAGGTCGGATAGCATCCGGGATTCGCAACCAGTCTTGCGCCCTTAATCGCCTCTCTGTTAATCTCGCACAGTCCGTATACCGCTTCCGGAATGAACTGCGGGCTCTTGTGCTCGATTCCGTACCACTTTTCATAGACCGCAACGTCCTTGATTCTGAAATCCGCGCTTAAATCAATGATCTTCGTCTTCTTTAACACATCCTCGTTCACAATGGATGCACACAGCCCCTGCGGTGTTGCGGTGAATATCACATCCGCCTTTTCGCTTAACTCCTCCATGTTATCATCCATACAGGTCGCGTCCACCAGCTCGAACATATTGCGGAATACATCCGCATACTTTTTATCAATATAACTTCTGGAACCGTACCATACGATCTCGGCGTCCTTATGTCCGAGCAGAATTCTGACAAGCTCCTGTCCGGCATAGCCGGTCGAGCCAATAATTCCAACCTTTACCATATCTTCCCATTCCTTTCCTGTTGTGTGCGTTCTCTTTCGTTCCTCATTAATAGGTTTTTATAATTATACATCTTAGCGCAATTTTATGCAAGTTCTATTTTACAAAAATATGATCTTTCTTCCGGTATGCGTAACCGTTCAGGCGGTCCGAAAGCATTCTGCCGGTATACAGATCAATTCCCGCCTCGTATACCCTCTGATACAGCTGCGACACCGGAAGTCCGACGATATTGTCGTAATTGCCGTCGATCCTGTGGATATACACCGCGAATCTGCCCTGAATTGCATAAGCGCCCGCTTTATCGAGCGGCTCGCCGCACTGGGCATACTCCTGAATCTGGCTCTCCGTCATCGGATATACTTCCACTTCGCTGCGCTCTGCAAAGGAGATCTCTTCTTTTGTTCCGTCCTCGTTCTGAATGACTGCGCAGACTCCGGTATATACCGAATGTATATTTCCGGCGAGCCTTGTAAGCATCTCCTTCGCCCGCTCCGGAGTTCCCGGCTTCCCAAGAACCATTCCGTCCTGAACTACCACGGTATCCGCTCCAATTATAACCGCCGGCCCTGCGACACGCCCTGCAACCTCAGACGCCTTCTCCCGGGACAGGCGCTTCACCAGCTCTTCGGGCGTCTCGCCTTCCCTTTTTACTTCTTCGGCCCTGCTGACCAGAACGGTATGCGAAATCCCCACCTGATTCAGGATCTCGCGCCTTCTCGGAGACCCCGAGGCCAATACTATCTGATACATGATGTTCCTCCATGATTTACAACACTTTCCTTATAATAGACCATTTTTTCTCAATGTGCAAGAATTTTTGACATTTGTTCTTGCGTTCCCACACGATTTGTTGTATATTACTAAAAAGTCGTGGGAAATTTCTTCATTTTGTGCTTGCATAATTTATCAATATGATGTATATTTATTAAAGATTTACAGGTACAGACATGTGGAATCACCACTATGGCGGACCGGACGGCGTTTTGTACATACGACAGCTCACCTGCCGTCAGAATATCCGAACGGAACGAAACCGGTCTGCTTCATTATTATTAACACGGAGGAATGTTATTATGGAAAAAGAAAAAGTAATCCTTGCCTATTCCGGCGGTCTGGACACCACCGCGATTATCCCGTGGTTAAAGGAAAACTATGATTACGAAGTTGTATGCTGCTGCATCAACGTAGGACAGGGCAATGAGCTCGACGGTCTGGAAGAGAGAGCAAAGCTCTCCGGCGCAACCAAGCTCTACATCATGGATGTGGTAGATGAGTTCGCAGATGAATACATCGTTCCCTGCGTCCAGGCAGGCGCTGTATATGAGAACAAGTACCTGCTCGGTACCTCGATGGCACGTCCCCTGATCGCAAAGATTCTGGTTGACGTTGCAAGAAAAGAAGGCGCTGTTGCAATCTGCCACGGTGCTACCGGTAAGGGTAATGACCAGGTTCGTTTCGAACTCGGTATCAAGGCGCTTGCTCCCGATTTAAAGATTATCGCTCCCTGGAGATGCAATGAGACCTGGAAGATGAAGTCCCGTGAGGATGAGATTGAATACTGCAGACAGCATGGAATTAACCTTCCGTTCTCCGCAGATAACAGCTACAGCCGTGACAGAAACCTCTGGCACATCAGCCATGAGGGTCTTGAGCTTGAGGATCCGGCATGCGCTCCGAACTACGACCACCTGCTGGTACTCGGCGTTTCTCCTGAGAAGGCTCCCGATGAGGGCTGTGAAGTATCCATCTCCTTCGAGCAGGGTGTTCCGGTTGCATTGAACGGCGAGAAGCTGAAGGTATCCGAGATTATTGCAAAGCTCAACGAGCTCGGCGGCAAGCATGGCATCGGTATCGTAGATATCGTTGAGAACCGTGTTGTTGGTATGAAGTCCCGCGGCGTATACGAGACTCCCGGCGGAACAATCTTAATGGAAGCACATACACAGCTTGAGGAATTAATCCTTGACCGCGCTACCCTCTCCTGCAAGAAGGAGATCGCGAACCGTTATGCTGACGTTGTATACGAGGGCAAGTGGTTCACTCCTCTGCGCGAGGCTCTTCAGGCATTCGTTGTATCCACGCAGAAGTATGTAACCGGTGAAGCGAAGATGAAGCTCTACAAGGGCAATATCATCAAGCAGGGAACCACTTCTCCTTATTCCTTATACAATGAGAGTATCGCATCCTTTACGACCGGTGATCTGTATGATCATCATGATGCGGAAGGCTTCATCAACCTCTTCGGTCTTTCCTTAAAGGTAAGAGCAATGAAGATGGCTGAGGTAGAGAAGAATCAGAAGTAAGGGATGGGATAGGACGCCCACCCTTTGCAAAGCATACCCCACTGCGCCTGACTCTGTCGGGAGGGCACGTGGGGCATTGCTTTGCAAAGGGTGGGCTGTTTTTTCATACCTGAGCGGCATACTCCCGATCTTCTCCGTCTCCGAGACGAATCAGGGACAGTCTGCCTTTGGATGGAGTAAATATCAGAATATCCATGGATACTCCTATCTGGATCTGTTCGCGCAGTTCCGGATTGACACGCGGATCTGCTCCGCCAATCAATATCTGCGGACAAGGCAGATGATTCGGATGGGTTCCGTTTTGTTGTCCGGGCAGTATAACCCGGTCATTGTGATTATGCCCGCTGATGCAGGCTATCAGAGGAGCCTTTGCAGCGGTATAGTCCGCATGAATGTTCCGTTTTTCTTCGTGATAGGCTGTGTGCGAAGCATATGCTTTCAGAATCTTTTCTGCCTCTTCTCTGTCGCTAATCCAGCCGCATAGAGCTTTTATGTATGACTCTGCCGCACGCACTCCGGTCCATACTCCTAATTTTGCTGTCATGACTCCGCTCTCACTTGGGGTGGTGAATGGTACGTGACAGAACAGGATGATATTCTGTATCTCCTGCATACTCTCCGGATTCAGAGCCGTCTCGGCAAGCCATTTCAGTTGGATATCCCCGAATTCCCACAGCGGTGTCGGAAGCTCCGCCTCAACATCGGAACCGCTCGGAAGTGATAAAAAGATCAGTCTGCTGTGTGACTTCTGCTCATCTACATAGAAATATGCGCTATGTCCCTCTCTGCGGGCTTTCTGATTGTCATAATGATTCCCGACAATGGAATACCAGAATTCTCTGTCAAAAAAGTCTGTTCCTAAGCCATCATGGTTCCCATGCAGGATATAACACGGGACATCCCCAACCGCGTCCGCAGTCTGATCGAAGATTCCGGTCAGAAGTTCCCGAATGCGGGCGTTGGAAGCATGTTCCGTTCTTCCAAGCATGGACAGGTTGTCACCGAGTGAAATAACGGCATTCGGTTTCCGAATCGCGGATATTTCCTTTAGGCCCTGGATCAGCAGACGAAAGCTCTCTCCCTTTAGAGAGGATGTGTGGAGATCGGTATAGATTGGTATTATCAGTGAGTCAGCTTCTGCCAGAGCCTGCAGCTTTGCTGCAGTATCCTCAACTTCTGCTTTCCATGCAGCAGTGTTATTCGTCATAGTATATTTCCTCCGGATCTGTTTATTGTTCTCCTGTGAAAATAGATTGTCGGACGGGCGGAGTCACCCTGTACGCCTATTATACAATATATACGCTGCGTAAGTCAATCTATTTCCCATACTAATCTCCATTCCGAGAACGGTTTTGGTTCGAGGAATCGCGCACCTGAAAGTCACGAATGCAATTTCTCACACTACTCTTCAATCGGAAGATACTGGATTTCTTCTTCGACCCGCTCGAACGTGTTGCCGGTCAAAATCAGACCTTCCGGTTCTCCCTCAATATAGATACCGCCAATGCAATCCACACTGTGATTTGAATCAATTACCATGTCACGGATATTTCCGGCCTTTGTCCCGCGAACATAGATAAGCGAGTTATTGCTCAGGCTATTCTCCCGCATGGTCATTCCCATGAGAAGCGGCTCTGCATCTGTAGAATGCGCATATAAGAAGGAATATCCGGGCAGTGTCATCGCCTTCTTTTCAAAACCATCATGGTAATTATACCAGCCAAAGCTATGATAGATCGCATTGGCATCTGTCAGCGTATTATTAAGATAGGTGATATACCAGCCTGTGTGGTACCCACCATATCCGTATTTCCCGTAGGTCTTGATTCCGGGCGAGCGGGTAATCGTCGCTCCGTCTACCACAGTATTACACTGTGCTACATAGAACGAAAAGATCCCGCAGTTATCGATCCTCCAGTCCTTCAGATACCAGTTCGTGAACAATGGAATAATGGTCAGATGAGAGCCCTCATCCGGCTCCGCTGCGAATGCTTCATCAATCGTTACCGTATGCCCGTCAACCGCTGTAATCTCGCGGTACTGTCCGGCTCCGGTTCCGGATATGATACAAAGCTTAGAGCCCACCAGGGCCTTCTTCATATCGGTATCACTCGGGAAGGTATAGGTAAGACCGTCTATCTTAACCGGGCCGCAATACCCGATACCGGTTGAACCGTCCGTTGTAAATCCTTCATGATCCCCAAGGCTTGTTCCTTTATTGTAAAAGCGGGCAAAATAGACATTATCTCCCGCACAGCCAAGCGTAATACCGCTCGTAGTCAGATCCTCAATAATCGCCTTGTTCATATTTCCAAGCGGCATCCAGGCCATCGCATTACCGCTGTCCGTTGCAATCACGTTCTGCAGCCTGAAATACTCATTCTCTCCCAGTGCCAACACCCGTCCTGACCACATAAAATCGCAATCCAGAATCTTTACATTCTCACCTGTAATGGTAATCATATCCAGATCCATATTCCAGATCTCCGACAGTATCTTATCATATACCGCCGCGGACTCTGCGCCCTCGAGCCCGGAGAACGCGCTCATATTCACGCGGACACCTTCGATTCGCACATTCTGTGCCGGATCTGATTCCGTACCTGCTTTCAGCAGCTCACCGACTCTGCCTCCCGTGAATTCCAGATTTTCAATCGCAAAATTACTCTCTCCTGTTATCATACAGTCCGGAAGTGTTCCCGGTGCCCACTCCGTCAGGTTTCCATGCTCATCCGGAATTCCTTTCGTTCTCCACTCATCCGTCCAGAATATGGAGGTTCGCTGATACCCATCCCCGCGAAGAACCACTCCCTTCGGGATATGAAAGCTCTGCGTCAGCTGATAGCGTCCTGCCGGAAAATAGATGATACCTCCGCCTTCTTCCTCTACCCTTGCAAGCAGCTCCTTCAAAGCCGGAGAACAGTCAGAATCCGCTGTATTCGATATTCCATAATCCAGAACATTATAGACCGTCTTCCTCCAGGAATCTTCCGGAGATGGCCCAATCGTAATACTGCCGCAGTCGCAGGCCGCATAGCCATTATAATATCTTACCTGATACTCACCTTCTGCCAGACCGCTCACTGGAAAGCAAACCGAATACGCATCATAGACGGTATCCGCCAAAATCTTTGTAATCTTACCATCCTTGTTCGTAAAGAGAGCATAGACTTGTGCATCCTCCGTCACCTTAAGGCACTCTCCCTGCAGACGAAGCCAGCCCTCCTTTGTCGCAATCGAACCCTCATCCCCCTGCATCCACTGAACCTTAGGAGCATTCAAAAGAAGGGTTACCTCCTCATCTCCCGACAGCTTTAAAGTATACACTCCTTCTGAGAATTCCTCCGGAATCTGCACCTTGAAGGACTGTCTGTTCAATTGCAGAAGCTCGACTTCTTGCGTCTTCGTACCGTCCGATATCACAGCCTTCCAATCCGTATCAAAATACTCGCCAATCACCATCGCAGTATATCCGTTCTGAATCACCGTATTGCCCTGATAGAATACAACAGCATCTCCCGTCCATTCCTCCTGCATAGGAAGATTCGGCATCTCAGGTATCACCTCATAGGCCTGCTCTGCCTCACTGGTAGCTCCGAGGGTATGCGTCGTTCCCTCTTGAGCCGGAGCTTCTTTAGAAGTGCAGGCAGTCATTTGAATCAGCATACTGACAATCAATAAAAGCACAACGAATAATCGGTTTCTCCTCATTTCGTCACCTCATTTCCGATTCCGATCCGGTCTGCCCGGACACATCTCCTGCCACCTCAGTCGCGACTCTTTCGAATATATTCCCGGTTATCGTAAGCTTGGAAGGAACCCCTGCAACATAGATTCCGCATAAGCAGTCCTCGCTGCGATTAGTATCAACCACAACATTTCGGATACTTGCGTCTCCTGCGCTTTTTATGTACATCAGACAATTATCCTTCAGAGAATTCGCGCGAAGCACCGTTCCAATACTGAGCGGCTCTTCATCCATTGCCTCCACGTAGAGGAAGGAATACCCGGGCAGGCTCTTTCCTTCTGTGATACCGCCTGCATGACCGTCATACCAGCCGTCCACATGATAGACAGAATTGCCTTCCGTAAACTCATTATTCACGTAGGAATGATACCATTTCACCTGTGCGCTTCCATAGCTGTACTGTGCACTGCCGCGAATACCGGCGGACCCAACGACCTGAATTCCGTCCGCAACTACGTTGCTGAGTGCCGCGTCAAGCTCTATCATGCCACAGTTCTGAATCTTCAAATCACAGATATACCAGTTCTCATATAACGGCAGAATTGTCACAGAGGAGGTCTCATCCGGAGCCGCCAAAAACTCCTTTTCTAACGTTACCCTGCATCCGTCCACAGCCGTAATCGGGACGGACTGCCCCGCTCCGGTTCCGGACAGAATACATACCTGATAACCGGCCTGTGCCTTTCGCATATCCGTACCTTCCGGGAAGGTAATCGTAAAGTCATCCGCCTCTACTGCCCCGATGTAAGAGATTCCGCCGCGCATCAGCGTATCAATGGCTTCTCTCTCCCCATACAAAATATCGGACATCATAATCCGCGCTATGTAGATATTGCTGCCGCCGATACTCATTCCGTAGCCAAGCAGCGTCATATCCTCTAAGATCGCATATTCCAGCATCCCAACCGGCATCTCGCCCGATATCGCATAGGTATCTCCGAAATAATTATTCTGCATGACCAGATAGCGAAGCTCCTGCTCCTCCGCGAACAGCGGCCCCGGCCAGTAAAATTCGCAGTCCTGTATCTTCACATTCTCGCCTGTAATATCAAACAGCGTCGTATTCCAGGTCTGCTTCATAACTGCTTTTCCCCATGCCCGGTGGAACTGAAGCGAGGCCGGAGTGAACAGATTGGCAGATACGCGAACCTGCTCAATTCGAATATTCTCTGCCGGTTCTTCTGTTGTACCTGCCTTTATGAGGCTCCCTAATCTTCCTGCAGAAAAATCAAGCTTCTCAATCGCAAAATTACCTTCCGACGTTATCATATACTCCGGAAGCTCGGCAGGGCCTCGCGTATAGGTAACTCTTCCCATCTCCTCATCATAGATTCCGGAAGTAATCCAGACATCCTTCCAATATATCTGCGTCTCGGTATACCCATCGCCCCGAAGCGTAATCCCCTCCGGAATGTGAATCGGCTCCGTCAGCAGATAACGCCCGCTCGGAAAATAGAGAATTCCGCCCCCCTTTTCTCCGACCTCTTTCAAAAGAGTCTGCAGCGCTTTTGTCGCATTCTCCACGCCGCGATTGGAAATTCCGTAATCCAGCACATTATACACTGCCTGGGACCAGGACAGCTCCGGTGACGGTGCAATCGTAATGCTTCCGCACTCACACCCGGCATACCCGTTCCAATACCGAACCTGATACGTTCCCTCCGCCATTCCGGTCAAATCTAATGCAACGGAATAGGCATCATAGACCTTAGATACCATAAGCTTCGTCTCTGTTCCGTCATCAGCAGTCAAGACAGCATAGCACTTCGTATCGTCTGTTGTAATCGAAAGGCATTCTCCCTGAAGGCGAATCCATCCCCCAGGCGCTGCCGTTCCTCCTTCATTCCCCTGCATCCACTGCACCTTCGGGGCATTCAGAAGGATATCTTCCTTACTTTCCGGAAGCTTAAGCGTATAGACACCGGGTTCAAACTCCTCCGGAATCTGCAGTGTAAAGGATTGGGAATCTACCCCCTCAAGCTTTACCGACTTCCTTTTGGTTCCGTCCGAAAGCTCTGCCTTCGTCCATGCCTCATTAAAATATTCTCCCTGAATACTGACTGTATCTCCACCCGATACAACCGTATTACCGGAATAAAAGACCACCGGCGTATTTCCGGAAGCTTCCTGATCCGTATTATTGCCGCAGGCAGTCAGTCCAATAAGCAGAAGCGCAGATATAGATATAATACTCTTTTTTATGTACCTCATGTAACCGCTCCTTTCTCCTCCCTACTTTCGCACCACCACGGTATCTTCATCAAAAGCGGAATCATCAAGAGCCGTTACGCTTCTCGGTATCGTCACCTCTTCTATCAGCGTCCCCGCAAATGCTTCCGCGCCAATCTCAGTCACCCCATCCGGAATGACAATCTCCGTCAGGGCTGTTCCCGTAAATGCCTTTTTAGCAATGACGGTTACTCCGCCGGGAATCGAAAACCAGGAAAGCGATGCGTTCCGATTCTCGCCCGTGGCCTCCGCGGTTCCGTTATACCACTCTGCCGTCAGGACGGTTCCCCAAAAATCCGCCGTATTATCAGGAAGCACAATCTTTGTCAGACGATCACAGTTCTTATAAGCGTCCCTGGCAATGTAGGAAACCTGTTCCGGAAAAATAAGCTCCCGAAGCTTTCTGCAGCCTGCGAAGGCAGATCTGCCCACATAACGCAGATCTGCTGAAAAATCCAGTGCCTGCAGCAATGCTGCTCCGCTGAACGCACTATCTCCGATATCCAGAATATTGGAAATGTCCAGTGTCTCTATCTTTGCACAGCCCGCAAATGTCTCTCTCGGAATCACCTTTACATCAGCAGGAAGTCCGAAAGACTGAAGAGCACCGCAATGCCTGAATGCTCCATGCCCGATTGCCGCCGCACTCTGCGGAAGAGCAATCTCCTTCAAACTGCTGCAGTCCGCGAATGCTTCCGCACCGATTTGCACTACATGGTCCGAGAAGGTTACACGCTCCAGATTCTTACATGCACGAAAAGCTCCGTCCCCAATCACCATTACACTGTCTGTTAGGGTAACACTCTTTAACTCCTCACAGCCGGAAAACGCATTCTCCGGAATCCATACAATCCCCTCCGGTATGGTAAGCTCTCCCTCTGTAATCAGCGTCTTTAAATCGCCGGCAAGCAGGACTCCATTCACAACGACCAAATTCTGCCCGGCACTTTTTTCCTCAAGATACGGAGTCCCGGCAAAGGCATCATTGCCGATAAAGCAAAGACTGTCCGGAAGGGTAATATCCGTCACCTGCGCATCCGCAAACGCATTCGGGGCAATTCCTACAACCGTATCCGGAATGACAACCTCACCTGTTACGTTAGTTCCATCAATCAGAATATCATTGGCAATCACCATGCCGCCGTTTGACATTTGCCTGAATTTTAACCAAATCGTATCTTGAAATGCGCGGCCGCCAATCCACTTTACGGAGTTCGAGAACTGAACGAAGCCGAGACCGGTACAGCCTTCAAAAGCAGAATCCCCGATTTCCACCACTGTCTCGGATATTACAACACTTGCGATATCGGTATTGGAAAATGCATTCTCTCCGACCATGACAACCGGGTAACCCGCTATTTCTTTCGGAATCAGAATATCAATCGGCGTCCCGCTCCTGCCGGTTACTTTAATCCCGATCCGTTCTCCGTCAGAGACAACGACATAGGTCAGTGCATTCTCCTCATCGCAGATCTCATCCGATAATTCACTCCATTGAGGACGAATTGCAAGAGCCTGCTCCGCCTTTGCCATGGCAGCCTTACTCTCTTCCGACTCTGCAACGGCTTCAATGGCTGACCTTGAATTCTTCGTATCCTCCGGTTCTTCGGGCGCGGCTTTCGAGCACCCTGCTGTTAGGGCTAATACCCCCAGCCCCAGCATGAATCCCTTCAGCCGATTTTCATGGCGACTTTGCTTCCAAGACATTCCCATACCTCCGTTCTTTCTTACTTAATACTTGACTGAAATTTCAGGGCTTTCCTTTCTACCACATCTGTCCCTGATTCACCCCCCAGCTCGGCTGATAATGAATCGGCTCATGCACCCGCTCACTGGTATTTCCGGACAGCAGCAGTCGCTCCGGCTCGCCCTCTATGTAGATACCGCAGCGGCAATCCTCGCTGTGATTGGCATCCAGAATCAGATCACTGACGCTTCCCGGCGCAGCGCTTCTGACGTAAAGCAGACACTCGTCACGCAGTACATTTCCGCGTACGGTACAGCACAGATTGATCAGCTCGTCACATCTTCCGATTACGTAAAGGAAGGAATAGCCGGGGACTCGATGTGCTACTTCTCTTCGATTGATCGTCTGCCAGTCCTCGACGTTGTCGGGATTGTCGTGATAGTCGAACCATCCGTCTCCGTGGAAACAATTTCCCTCTGAAAGCGTACAGTTAATAACGGAATTATACCAGTTATTCTGAACCCCCTTATAGGTAAGCTGTCCGTAAGGCTTGATTCCGGCGCTTCTCGTCAGCTTCATTCCATCTACCACCGTATTTCCCTGCGCCACGTACATCTGAAGCATGCCGCAGTTATCGATCGTGAAGTTGGTGAAGTACCAGTTCCAGAACATCTGGTTTACGGTCAGATGGGAGGTCGCATCCGGCGCTGCTGCGAACGGCTCTGCAATCGTAACCGTGTGTCCTTCCACCTTTGTCACATAACGGAACTGTCCTGCTCCGGTTCCGGATAGGATGCACAGCTTGGAGCCTACCTGGGCCTTTGCCATATTGACATGATCCGGGAAGGTGAATGATATCCCATCCTCTTCTATGACAGCCGGGCCATGGTATTCGATTCCGACCGCGATATCTGTGGTAAAGGCCTCTTTATCGCCGCAGGTCGTGTCATGGATGTTCATGCGCGACATATAGATGTTCTCACCGCCGCAGCCGACATCCCAGTTGCATACTTCGTTATCCTCTATAATTGCTTTGTTCAGCTCGCCAATCGGCATCCAGTAACGGACGGAACTCATATTTCCGACATAGAGATTCTGCATCAGCAGATATTCCATATGATAGCCGTAGGAGGTCAGACGTCCTGACCAGTTGAAGTGACAGCCCCTTATCTTGATGTTGGACCCCTGGATTCCTAACATGTCGTGCTCTTCCTCGTTCCAGATATGCCAGGTCTCCTTCAGAATCGCCCAGTATTGGTTCTGGTGATGTCTTCCGTTGATCCCCGCAAATGCGTTCACATGGACGCGCACGTTGTCGATGCGGACGTTTTTCGCAGGTTTTTCTGCGGTTCCGGCTCGAAGCAATCGCCCGATTCGTCCTGCCGCGAATTCCAGGTTCTCAATCGCAAAGTCGCTGTCCGCTGTAATCATAACCTCCGGGAGCAGGGTCGGGTACCATTCTTTTGACCGTCCGTTCTCATGGATTCCTTCGCCGCGCCATTCATCCGTCCAGAACAGCTGCGTATAACGATATCCGTCTCCGCGCAGGATGACGCCGGCCGGGATATGGAAGCATCCGGTCAGATGATAACGGCCGCGCGGGAAATAAAGGACACCGCCGCCCTCTGCCCCAGCCTTCTCAAGCAGCGCTCTCAGCGCTTCCGTACAGTCAAGCACGGACTCGTTCGACAGACCGTACTCCGTTACATTGTAGATATTCTTTCCCCAGGCTTCCTCCGGCGAAGGGGCAATCTTCAGCGTGCCGCACTCGCCGGCAGCATAGCCGTTGCTATAGACTGCCTGATAGCTTCCTTCTTTTAGTCCGTTCATCTCGAATCCGACCGAATAATCATCATAGATCCGTTCTGGCAGGAGCCTTGTTATGCTTCCATCCTCCGCAGTCAGTTCCAGATAAGGGCTGGCATCTACGTTAATCCGCAGGCACTCGCCCTGCAGGCGAACCCAGCCGTTCGGGGTCGCAGTCTCCCCCTCATCCCCCTGCATCCAGCGCACCTTTGGCTCATTGAGTACGATTGTTAACGGCTCATCGCCGATTAACGAAAGCGTATAGATCCCCTCTGCAAATGCTTCCGGTATCTGAAATTTGAATGACTGTCGGTTCTGCTGCAAAAGCGGGATCTCCTGTTGTATTGTTCCGTCGGTCAGAACTGCCTTCCAGTTCTGATCCAGATATTCTCCGCGCACCCCTACCATATTTCCTGCGCGAACCACTGTATTGCCAGAATAAAATACTGCCGGTTTTCTCATATATAGCTTCCTCCGTTCTTCCCTATGCTCTATTCGCCCATACAGGAATCCGAGTCAGTCTCGGAACATTTGCTGGTCCGGACTCCGAAGGCCTGCATGGGCTTTGCTTTTCATCAGCTGCCGCCGCTTTCCCGGCGTCTCAAATCAGAACTTCATCTCCCCGAACCCATCCGGTCGGATTCTCGCCTCGCCCGGCTGATCATTCACCAGATTGGTGCCGGGATTACTGCGGTAAATACGAGCCGTATTGATCTGTCCGGCCGAGTCCGCAACAATAATACCCACATCGCCGGTGAGGGTCGTTCCTGCCTCAGGCGCCTTCATTCCAAGCTCCTCCCACGGAATCGCCGCGCAGATCCGTACCTTACCGTCGCTGTTTTCCGCTGTAATTGTCACATCGTCCAGCTTACGAACCGTGTCAAATACAATGTCTGTAACCGGAGAGGTGTACTTGTAGCTTTCGTCAAGGGCTGTGCCCTTATCCCCGCCGTCAACCTGCCGCATCAGGACAGCTGCGTTTCGTCCCTCGAACGGCGCGATCAGCAGACGATAATCTCCGGCAGCCGCATCGATCTTCCGATTCGCCGAAGGACTGCACTGGAAATCCACGCAGTCACCGGTCTTGAACAGGAGTCTCCAGTTATTTCCGCCATTCACCCAGCGAATACCGGAGACCTCGTAGTTCAGGTACAGGCGTCCCTCATCGTACATTGCCCGGAACGTACCATGCACACTCTGTCCCTTTTTTGCAATCTCGAATCTAACAGCCTTTTCCCAGTTCGGAGCCTCGCCTTCCATCGGAGCGATGATCAGCGGTTCCTGCTCCTTTTTATTCGCCAGCGCCCGCTCCTGCATATCCGCGTCGGCCCGTACAATCTCTTCATCCGTAATCATCACGCTCACAGGCTCATAATGTCTTATGCTGTCCAGTCCTTCAATGCGGATAATGTTGCCCGCCTCACACGCCGGCAGACCTCCATGGCAGCGAACCACGCCGTCCCAGTGCTTCGTAAAGAGCCCTGAGAAGTGCTCGCCCCGTCCCGAGAACTGCGCGAAGGATACCTTCTTTAAGTCCTCCGCATTCTCCGGGAAGCTGATTCCTGGCAGACGCCCGTCTCGGGTCAGAATATCAATATACATGCCATCCGTGGTCAGGAAATAATCCTCGCCCATGTTACCGCGAACCATAATAACATCCGAGTCGCCGCAATCCTTCGCACAGCCCGCAACCTTAAGGCATCCAATCAGCAGGCCCGGCTTCGGCATGGGTGCATGATGAGACCCGTGCACCTCATGGTAGGGCGAGATGTATTTCCACAGAATCTTACCGTCCGACTTGCGCAGACCTGCCACATAGGTGCTGCCGTCCTGCTCGATGAAAGCAACTGTCAGGTCCTTTCCTGGAATCAGCGCCGCGGACGCAACCAACTTATATTCATCCGTAATCGGTGTAATTCCCTCCGGCAGATAGACCGGAAGACCGCCGTCACGGAAGCTGACCGGCTTTATCAGGCACGCCATCGGCTTCTTTCCCGGCTCCTTTTTCGTCAGGTAGAAGGACAGGTCCTCCGACGAGATGGCCGCACTGCTGCAGACGTCAAACGGGATGTACGGCTGTATTATATGTCCCGCAAACGGCAGCTTGCCCCCTGCCTGCAGGCTGCTGCCGAGCGCCGGAACAATCACGCACTCATCCTTCGTCACATAACCGTCATTATTATAATCGTTCCAAAATACCATATCCGCCGGATCCTGATCCGCCCACTCTCCGTAAGGCGCTCTCTCAAATATTCTTCCATGCGCGCCGCCGAACAGCTTCAGGAGATTGGCAACCGTTGCCATACCTGCCGCCGGAATCCAGTTCTCTCCCTTTTTCATCATCAGGAAGAACGAGGAGCGGCGCGGCCAGCCCAATACTGCGAAATACTCATGACTGTCTCCGGATGCCTCAGAAAAGAACATGCTTCCGTGATCGAACGGGGTATCACCGGGCGTGAACGCAAGCCCTCCTTCCGGATCCGGATTATACATCACGTTGCCTATCTCCCATTTCCCGGTTCCGGGATCGAGAACCATTTCCGAATACTCCGCAAATGCTTTGGTCGGGTCCTGCGTATGAATCAGGGTTCCCTGTCCGGCATATCCGCAGTTGCCGATGAATTCCTTCCGGAACTCACCCTCCCTCATCCACACCGAGATTCGGCGCGGCGTGGTGCCGCCCTCCGTTACCCATATCAATCCGGATGCGTCCACAGCGACCGAGCTCGGTTGGAACAGACCGCCTCTCTCATACGTTCCCTGGCGCGGTCGGCCGCCGAAGGTACCAATTCGGAGCAGAACCTCTCCGTCCGGTGTGCATTTTATAATCTGCTGCGCAGGACCGCAGTCGGCTATATAAATCTTCCCGTCCGCATCCATCGCAATCGCGGCCGGACACTCTGCCGCCAAAAGAGGCGTCGCTGCCTCCTCTCCGGTCTTAAGATTCAGCTTATAGATCCGATTTCCCGCAATATAATACGCATCCGTCCCATCCGTTGCCATCGCATACGCATTCTTTTTTTCATCAAACGTACTGGAACCAAGCCGGAACGTCTCCACAGCATCCATATCATCATTCTTAAGGGAATACACACGAGTGCAGCCGCCATTCTCCGGATCGATCGCCCGAATCGTATGATCACTGCATCTTGCAAGCAGCACATTCCCGCAGGCTGCCAGCGCTGTTACCGTGGGCGCTTTCTCCATTTCGAACAATTCCTTTAACGGATACGGCATCGGAAGCTCCTTTCCCTCCCGAACGAACGGCACAAAATGCCCATCCGTTACATCCATTCGAAGAAGCTCCACCCCGGAGGCTGACCAATCGTTCGGAATCAGGAAAACGTATTTATCATTCGCCGCCAGCGCATCCGTACCGCGAATCTCGCTCCAGCGCTTTGTATACGCCCTCTCTCCCGCAGTCTCTAACAGGAAGGTTCCAAATCCGCCCTCCGCGAACCGCGAGCACACAACAATCCCGTCACCCGCCCTTGCAAGCAGATGCGCAATCGTATGATCGGCTCCCCAGCTTCCTCTCGAATCGCTGGTCTTCCACGGCGGCGTTCCGGGATTATAAAAGCTCGACTCATAATACCCGTCAATCCCGTTCGCCGTAATACCGGCAAGCACATATTCTCCGGGCTTCACTAATTTCCCGGCCTCATCAAGTCCATCCCAGAGCACCTCCACGATCGCCTGCCCGTCTTCTTCTCCCACTTGATATTCTGCAACCGGATAACCGCCCGCCACGTTGCGGATGCGTTCTCCGTCCTTCGTATTCACCGTCACCGTAAATGTCTTCGCATCGGCCGGTACCTTTACACGCAGCGCAATCGTCCCCGCCGGTGCTTCCGGCTCCTCCCTATAGATTCTGGGCTCTGCCACAGAATCGGCAAGAAGTACCAGATCGCCCCAGTTCTCTACTCTTGTCCAGAAGAACGAACGCATTCCTCCGCCCGGACGCACGTTATCGCAATAGCTGTGAATCGGTCTGTCATTGCCCCCCGCAGGCCCGTAATGGAAATCCATTCCAAGGCGAATCACCTCCCCTGCTTTCATTGAATACTCCTCATCAAACAGCACCTTCCAGGGCAGGCGTACCTCCTGGATAAAGCCCTTGCCGTCCTCCGCGATCCGATACGCCATCGCGACACCGTCTCCAAGCTCCATCTCACCGGGTACCCCGGTATAGAACAGTCTGGACGCATCGTCCCCTTCCCGTTTCACTAATCGTGCCTGCGTATTCTCGCTATCCAGATATACGACATCCACTACGCTCTTATCGCCATCGTAGCACCAGAGCGTAATCCAGCTCGGCTGGTTCCCCGCCAGAATGCGCAGCTGCACGCTGTCTGACATCCAGCCCCTGTCCTTATCCTGCATTGGATTGAACCGGCTGCACATCGGGTACGGATCTCTCCAGATAAAAGCAAGATACAGGTTATCCTCATCCCACATCGCTGCGGTTTTTACCGAGAAGATGTCCTTGATACTCGAATCCGCATAGCTCTCAATCAGTCCGGACAGATCCCAGTCATCCAGACGGGCATCCACACGGACCTCCCCTTTTGCCGGTACGGCAAAGAAGCCCTCGTTGTTGGTCTGTTTGCCAATCATATTCAACGCAGTCTTCTTCTCTTTCTCCATCGCTTTTTCCTCCTTATTATACCTAATAGGGAATGCTGCTAAATGCTGTTTTCAGCCTTAACACCCAAGCCGCTGTTTGCCGCTGTCATTCCAGGTGTTATCTTTACAATAAAAGAATCTCACCGTAACTACAATATTAATATTTTTACTTTCCTTTAATTTGTTAACAAGATTTCATAGAATACCGCGAAATCTGCCGTATTCTCATATCAGATTTCTTTAAAAATCCCCCCTGGCAGCGAGCCGCCAGGGGGGAACAATCAGCAATTATCCAATTTGCTCCTTACTCATAAATATATGTATTGTTGTAAGTGTCACACTGTGCCTGATGCACCGGAGCCAACTCCGCAATCGACGTTGCGGAAGGCATCGTCCACAGACTCTTATACTTACCATTCGAGGTAAGATTCCAGTCAACGCTCGGGCAGGTCAGCCACATATGATACGCGGTCTTATCAAAGTAGTTGTTAAGTGTAGTAATCCATTCGGAATCGTACTCAGGCATCGCGTAGATCGGTGTGTTTTTCTCCTGAATAGCCTTTTCTCTTGCTTTCAGGAACTGAGCGGACCATTCCGTCGAACCCTTTAGGCCCTCGAATTCACAGCCTCTTAAGCCTTCCGTTGCGTCATCCATACCCTTAATACCGCATTCCATAATGTAATCCATTAACGAAGCAGCAGCCTCTACGTTATCAGAGCCGGTCGGAATCATCATATAGCAGAAATTAATACTTGCGCTCTGTTCGGTATCACCCTTCTTCCATACCGGAACGGGAACGGTCTCAATCGCGTAACCGTCTGCATCTGTATAACAGATCGTATTGAGCATATAAGGCTCAACCTGCCAGAACTGCATCATGATATACGTCTCACCGTCTTTCTTAAGCCCCGCATTGGCATCGGTTATGCTTCCATCAATGCTGTACGCCTCATATAGCATCTGGTAAAAATCTCTGCTTCTCTCGGTATCAAGCGTGGAGGAAATCGTACCATCTTCATTCACAATAACTGCCGGCATAATACGCTCTGCAAAACCATGAATACTGATACCGCGGGTATCAAGCACACCATCGCCGTCCTCATCCGTTGTACACTGCTTCAGGCACTCCTTGAAGGTTGCATAGGTCCAGTTGCCCTCTTCGTAATACTCCCTGGGTGTCTTAATTCCCATGTCTTCCATCATCGTTCTATTATAACGAATTGCACCGAGGGATGTCCACGGTAATACCGCACCATAATATCCGTCCTTGTACTTCATCAATTCAATGTACATGTCCCCGTATTTTTCTGCCATCGTCTCGGCCAGTTCCTCATCCATCGGCTGCATCAGTCCCATATTCGGGTACGAAGGGAAGGAATTGTTACCGAGATAGAAGTCCGGAGCATTGCCGCTGGAAATTGCAGCCATCAGAGCATTGGCATCCCTTCCTTTTATACCGGTCCAGGTACACTCATTCTCCGCGCACCACTCGTCAATTGCCGCGTAAATAACCGCATTCGAGTCAAGCGCATTCTTCAGATTTCCATCCTCATCGAACATGTACTCAAAATTTTCGCCCCAGATTGTGATCTCTGTACCCTTGTAAGGTTTTTCCTCCTTTGCAGCTTCTGTGGTAGCTGCAGTGGTGGCCGCTGTCGTAGCTGCTGTCGTAGAAGTTGTCGTTGACTCGGTCGTTGTCTTGCCGGAATCATCCGTGGAACCGCATGCGGCCAGTCCAAGAATCATACATGCCGCTAACGTAAAGCCAATACATTTTTTTAAATTTTTCACTTTTACTACCTCTCTTTTTTTTATTCGATATATCTTGTAAGCTTACAAGTATATTTTAGTAATGAATTGCCGAAATTACAATTTCATTATTTTTACTTTCCTTTAAATTGTTAACTTTCTTTTTCGTTTTCCGCCGCATTTACTCCTGCACAAGCAAATTGCCGGAAAACAGTTCTCTCTTCGGGTAATTTGTCTGTCCTCTAACAGCCCATTCGCTTGCAAACTGATAGTATTCTACCCTTTAATACCGGAACGATCCATACATTCCGTAAAGAATTTCTGGCAGATAATATACAAAATCATCAGCGGCGCTACAGCCAAAAGCAACGCTACATAGGTCTCCGCCTTAAATTGCTCCGGTGTAACACCGGTGTAGCCGGTGTATGACGGATCCATGATGAACTCTGTATACAGCATAATCGGCATATTCTCGGTTATATTCAGGAACATCCCGCTTATCACGGAATCATTCCAGTAAAAAATCGCCGACAGCAATGCCACAGTTACAAATACCGGCTTTGTATTCGGCACCATAATCCGAAGGTATACCTGCAGCGCATTACAGCCGTCCACTCTTCCCGCATCCTCCAGATCCTTTGGCATTCCTTTAAAAAACTGCCGGAACAAAAAGATATAAAGTCCGGAATTAATTCCAACTCCGAGCATGGCCGGAATATAATACACCCACTTCGTATTCAGCAGATTCACGGTAAGCGGCGTCCCGGTAAACCACCCGATCACCTTTCCGATTCCAAAAAAATCAAACTTCTGATAGTCCACATACATTGGAATCTGCGCAGTCTGTACCGGCACAATAATGGTCAGAATCACCATCATGAATACTAAGGTATTCCCCTTGAAGCGGTATCTTGCCAGTCCATATCCTACCAGGGAAGATACTGCCACCTGACACAGAGTACTGATTGCCGCTATCTGCACGGTAATCCACACATGCTCGCCATACTTGAAGTATTTCAGGCAATGCGTAAAGTTCGTAAACGTAGGATTATCCGGTATCCATACACGGCTGCTGCTGAACAGATCGGTCGGCAGGGTAATGGATTGTAATATCATGGTCAGAATCGGATACAGAACGACGTAACTGATTCCGATCAGCACGAACAGCCGAAATATCTTATAGAATACGGCCGAAGATACACTGGCCGCCTTTTTTGCGGTCATCTCTTTCTTATGAGCCATATCGCTTTCCTCCTCTCTGCCTGTCTAATCCAGGTATACCGTCTTTCTTGATACAATACCGTATATGATCATAACCAAAAGGAAGACGATGATCGAATACAGCCACGTCTGTGCACAGGCATAATGGATCCGATGCCCCATGTTTTCGGAAATCATTTTGACAACCTCGTTGCTGGAATTGAAATTTTCAATTACCGTGTAGATCAGACACAGCAGTATCGTAGGCGACAGCAGCGGAAATGTAATCTTCCAGAACGTCTCCCATTTCGTCGCCCCCTCCATCTCGCACACCTCATACAGGTAGGAAGGAATGGCCTGCAGACCTACAATGAATAAGATTACCTGTATTCCCATCTCCCAGGTCAAATCAAAGATCTTCTTCGCGTACTCCGAAAAGGTGCTCATCATATCGGAAAAGAAACCAAAGCTTTGTATCAGCTCCTGCAAAAAGCCTGTTGCGCTCTGGCCGACCGAGACGAACGCGTTCGAGCTTCCGGACAGGGATTGATAGGCATCCGTCTCGATGAACAGCTTCAGAATGGTATCCGCGCCGAAGATGACCGGAAGGAACATAACCGTTCGGAAGAACAGCCTTCCCGGGAATTTCTGATTCAGCAAAAGGGCAACAAAGATACTCATGAACATAATAACCAGTATCTTTACTACCACGGTACCTCCGATCGTTAAGAGCTCCTTAAAGAATTTCGCGTCTCCAAACAATGCATATCGATAATTCTCAAGCCCGACCTTCTCCATAATCATTCCCGACTCTCCAAAGGTAATCTTATGAAAGGAATAAATAACGGACGTTACCATCGGTTTCAGGAACAGAAATAAAAAGCCGATCAGAAAAGGCAATACGAACAGATAACCGATAATATCCGTTCTTGTGATTAGCTTATAGGTTCTCTTTTTCTTCTCCTTCTTCATTGTTCTCCACCTCCCACAACGAGATATCCTCTTCCCTCGATGATATACTCCCCATATTGATAAGCTTCCTCGCTGTAATTAACCAGGATGCTCGTACCTGACTCATATACGGTTCTCGAGACATTCTCCGCTATCTGCTCATGATATACCATGGTCTGTCCCTCCAGCCCTTTGTAAGCCTCGTTCAGCTTCTGATATTGTTCTATGGCCGTATCCAGCCAGTATTCATATGAGTACGACACCAGATCGTTGTATTCGGTCCCTACCAGCTCGGTCACATCGGCGGCCATCAGATTATATTTTAGGCTGCAGCCTGTCTCCAGCGCCTTTAAGAAAGCGTAATGATAGTCCGCGTTATTATTAATGGCGTCGGTTCCCATGACGATATTGCCATGCAGCGTCATCTGATAGAACGGTATGCTCGCTTCTTCCACGTCATAATCGCTTCCGCTGATCGCCACATCCGATATTACATCCGCATAAGCAGCACAATAGAGATTGCCTTCATGAACCATCAGATAGTCCGCCTGATCCTTAATCTCCTCCATTGTCTGCATCCAGAGATCTACGCTATCCGCTCTGGGAGTAAAACGCTCTGTCTTTGCAAGGTCGGTATATGCCGTCTCTCCGATTCCATACACCGAAATATTCCGGATTCCCCATGTAAGCGCGGAAGAGGTAAAGCGTTCCAGCACATCAGGAACTAACTGCGGGGTTAGCAGGTACCAGCTTTTGCTTTTCGCGATATTGGATTTTCGGTTCGGAGCATATTCTCTATCTGTTGCATATCCGTCAAAGAATGTCTTAACTGCATCTCTGGTTCTTTTATAGCCGTTTCCGTCTTCATAGAATCGGATCGGATCCGTTTCAAGGAATAACTCTACCCCTTCCTC
The DNA here is from genome assembly GCA_017623215.1 of Lachnospiraceae bacterium. Classification (GTDB taxonomy): domain Bacteria; phylum Bacillota; class Clostridia; order Lachnospirales; family Lachnospiraceae; genus Caccomorpha. The sequence goes on from JAGAPO010000044.1 coordinate 32,867, forward strand.
CTCCAGATACTGAATCATCATCTCAAATTCTTTTTTTGTTCCAAGACAAGACTCGGTCTTTACCTCATCAACAATCAGGTTCTCCATACCGCCGTTCAAAGCTCCGACATAATTAATAATGAGGTTATCTACGCCGCGCGATTTTACTTCCTTTACAATATCGCAGACTTCATTATACGTTGTCAGAGGGGTAACCACCGATCGCTTTATCCCCATTACATACTTTTGAATGCTGACCGCCCCATGCAGATCCAGAATCAGATAATTCTTCTCGGCCAGTTCGGAATCATTCAGCAGATTTTCGCTTTCCAGATACGTCCGATATACTCTGCTCATCGCCGTATAATCGGCCTCTTCCTCCAGGAAGAAATACCGGACGGAATAGTTATGCCCCCGCAGCAGGTTATCACTGTAGTCGTTTGCCCGCTTGTTCTCATCCGACGCATTCATATTGACCCCCGCACCCTTTGTAGAATAGTCACGGTAGATAGCCCTGCTGTATACCTGATTGTAAGAGGTAGTCTTTCTACTCACATAACTGTAAATCACACCGTTGGATTCTCCGGAGGTCACGACGGCAAGGAACGCGCTGTCATTACACTTCAGTCCGAATACCGGCATGGTGATTCCTTCTTTGAGAGAGGTCTCTCTGACGCTTTTTAAGCCGGAATCATTGCCGTAGATTTCCTCCGTGTACTGTCCGAACGTGTATTTCTCACTGTTAAACGCAATCAACGCTCCTGATCCGTCCGGCACGAAGAGATACCCTTCATCCGACAGCCCTCCCGCTCCGAAGAACGGGAGCAGATCAATGTGCAGCACCACATACTGCTCGCTCCAGAGCTCCTGTATCTCATCGCTTAAAATCTCCGCCGCGAATCCGTCCTCGTACAGAGTATACTGAATCGGTATGATAATGCCCGACGCCGGGTAGGAAAAGAGGAATTTGACCCCATTTTCCACGAACTCATAATCCATTCCTCCCAATCGAATACTTCCGGAAAAGTTATCCATCGAGGTCTCTTTCTCAGTCTTTACATCAAAATACGTGAGAATGATCTGGGAGGCCAGATTGTTCTTCTTACCCTGTATTCCTTCCTCCTCGCGATCGATCGGGTTGCTGTACCAGATCTTCCCTGTGTTCTTCTCTTCGAGGCTGATCTCTCCCGTAGTAAAATCCGCGCACAGAATCAGCTTCTCGTTCTCGGCAACCTTCTGAAATCCGGCCTCGCCGTAATCACGTCCCCGATTCATCGCGATGGGGGAGGAATCGACCCCGGTTGTCTCAGCCAGCGCTCTGATTCGATCGGCCTCACGGATCCGAATCACAATAAACCCGATGAATGCGGCAAATATCAAACCAAGCCCGATGCTGATCCCTTTCCTGATTCTCTCTGCTTTTTTCTTAGAGCCGCCCGGCTCCTTCCTTTTCAACCTGTTCTTTCTGTTCATCTCTGCCTCCAATCCTTACAACAATCTCCTAATATCTGAGCTCGAACGATACGGTAGCAACAAAGTAGTATAATTGCTGGAACAGCATTATCAGCACAAGAGCCAAAAATAACATGATGACAATCCCAACCACCGTCAAAAAGAGCGACAGCAATACCTTTTTCATACTATACTCATGTATCTCCTGCAGGCCTATTAATATCATAATACAGCACCATACCTGCGCCAGTACTACGCTGTAGGATATCAGTATTCCCTCGTCCTGAATCAAAAGCCAGCTGAGCAAAACCGTAACAAAACGGACGATCACATACGGAAGCAGAGAATACGCGCCAACGATGAAAATATCCGTCATCCTGCCCTTTCCATCCAACAGCGTGCAGAAGCACCAATTAGCCACACATGCCATCACATACATCATGATCGTAATAACAGATACCCGAAACAGGCTTGTGCTTTCGATCTCAAACGGATTCAAATCATAGTCCGTAAATGCACGGTAGAACACTTCCACAAAGAGCCAGAGCAGAACGATAATCCCCGCCGCTGTCAAAGACCCCTTTTTATTCGCTTTCATTTCCTGAAACCCGTCCTTGGGATGAAACAGGATATACAAAGGATATCTGTAAGGGCTCATTGTCTGGAATCCTGAACGCTTCATCGCTTCACCTCTCCCTTCTTCGCAGTCACTGCTTTGCGTATCTTCAAAATCTGCTTTTTGAAAAAGTCATATCCCAATATAACAACCATCCCTATAATGACGCAGGCTGCAATTCCCGCGAAGCTCTCACGTATCTTCTCACTGCGCACCATTTCCTTTGCCTCGGAATAATTCTCCCGATCTCCTGCCACCTTAAAATACTCCTTTGCCAGTTCATACTCGCCAAGCTCCATATAGGCCTTTCCGATTCCCACATAGGCCAGGCTGTAATTGGCATTCATCCTCACAACCTCGAACCAGGGCTCGAGCGCCTCTTCATACAATCCTTCATTATGAAGAACCGTTGCTTCCCGAATCTTCTTTCCATAATAGGTCTGGTTCATAACCGTAATGGTATTCTTGTCCGCATCCAGCACAAGGATCTGATTTTTGCTGTCCGATTCGATGGATATGGGAGTGGTAAACAATCCTCTCTGAGCACCAATTCCGCCGAATACAGCCAGAAGATTACAGGAGTCATCATACTGATATAATCTTCCTTTGTTCGTATCCAGTATGGTGAACACGCCTTCATTATCCACGGTAATATCGGAGAACAGCGGCATTTCATTGGCTTTTGCAGTATCTCCCAGTTCCTGAAACAGAGCCAGATCTCCGAAGGTGGTATCTCCCGGAAACACATTATTTCCCAGCGCATTCAGCTTAACAACCGGCGACGCAATCGTGTCGCTGACCGGAGATACCGCGTAGACGAAGCGCTCCTCGGACCAGAATATGTTGTTGAACTCCGTGGGCTGGAAGCTGTACTGGGACTGGGCGTTCTGCTCATCCGTCAGAATACTTCGCCACATATATTCCAGAGCAATTTCCCAGGTCTCCTTAATTGCATTGGTTCCGTAAAAGCCGAGGAAATTATTTTCGCTGTCAATCAGCAGCGCTCCTGTGTTGACGTTAACTGAGGTTACATACATCAGCCCCATATTGTCCACGATAATCTTTCGCGGAGCGTAAGGGACGGATGCGTCTAACAGAGCGGATTCCGGTTTTTCATATACCTTCTTCACGCTGCCGTCCAGATCCGACAGCAGCACCCGGTTGTTCTTGGTATCCGCAATATACAGGTATCCCGTGGATTCCTGGAAAAAAAGCCCCTGCGCGCCTTCCGCCAATGTCAAAACAGTTCCCTCGTAGTTGAATTCCGTTAATTCTCTGACGCAGTGATAGTTCTCGTCCAGAACGACAATTCTGCAGTTGCCGGAATCCAGAATATAGATCCAATCTCTGCTGTCTACAAAAATATCCTGTGCGCTTTTCAGATTGGCGCATCCCATTACGGTTCCGTCGATGATCGTATTTACCTGAAAGACGTTCGTAGAGGGAACCGCCTCACTTCCGTCGTAGGTATATGCCTCGTCCGGCTGGAAGGCATATGCGGTCTGTGTACAAAGGCTGAGCGCCAGGAATATCGCCGTAAGCGTTATGATAATCCGTTTCATATACCCTCCTCCTAATCCTTGATTCCCGAATGGGCCATGGTCTGCAGCATCTTGCTCTGCGTGATAACAAAGGCCAGAATCGGCGGTATCATTAAGAGCAGGGAAGCTGCCGCGGTTACGCCGGTTCTTGCGATTCCGCCCGCACTTATCTGTCCGAGCGCAGTTGGAAGAAGCTTTAACGACTCCTCAAAGATGACGCCGGTCGATCCGGCATTCCAGATACCGGTAAAGGCCAGTACCATAACCGTCATCCATGCCGGTTTTACATTCGGCATTACAATATGCATAAAGGTTCGAATCTCACCCGCTCCGTCGATTCTGGCAGCCTCTAACAGCGTATCCGGTATCTGCATCATGAACTGACGCATCAGGAACATCTGTGTCGTGGAGGCGATACTTGGCAGGATTAAGACCCAGTAGGTATCAAGCAGTCCGAGCTTCGCCTTGATAATATAGGACGGAAGCGAGGTAACGCCGCCCGAGAACAGAAGGGTTAACATAATCAGCTTCCAGAGCACATTTTTACCCATGAAGTTCTTTTTCGCGAACGGATACGCCGCAAGCGCACCGATAATAACACAGAGCGCCGTCGAAGCGATACTGACAAATACACTGTTGAACAGGTATCGGCTGAACGGTACCACCAGATCCGTAACCAGCTGGAACAGCTGTGTGAAGTTCTTACCGGTCGGATCCGTCACGTAGAATCTGGGCGGATAGATAAAAATCTCTTCCGGCGGTTTGAACGCCGATACAATCGCATACCACAGCGGCAGGGCCATGAATACACCGACCAAAGCCAGCATCAGAAAAATCAGGGTGTCTCCGCCACGGGAGCGATTCAATCTTTTGCTTACATGAATACGTTTCATAGATAATCTCCTCTCCTATATGGCATCACTCATCTACCAGTACTTTGTTAATCACCTTATTGGTCAGCAGCATGACGGACAGCAGCACCGTCGAAATCGCACAGGCATATCCGAGCTCCATTCTCGTCCCGCCGTAGTCGGATATATGATTCATAATCGTATGCGTTGCATAGTCCGTTGACGGGAATCCGTTCAGCTCCGAAGGGATTGCACCGACCGAGAACGAACTCGCTATCTGCATAACCGCGCCGAATAATAGCTGAGGCTTCATCTGGGGCAGTGTCAGATACCATACCTCCTGGAACCGGTTATGGATTCCGTCGATTGCCCCCGCCTCATACAGGGTCTCATCCACCGTCTTAAATCCGGCCATGAAGGAAAGAAAGCTCATACCGAGGCTTAACCAGAGCTGTACGACGATACAGGCAGCCATCATATACTCCGGATCGGTCAGCCACTGAATCGGGGAATCAATCACTCCAAGCTTTAAGAGGAAACCGTTCAGAACTCCGTAGCGGTCTCCGCTTAAGATGAACTTCCAGATCGAAACCGCGCCTCCCGAAATGGACGGAGCGTAGAATAACAGTGTCATGAATGCTCTTAGCTTCCCGGGCAGTTCGTTAATGAACCACGCAAAGATAAAGCAGAATATGTAGCTTAAAGGCCCTGTAATCACCGCGAAGATCAGCGTGTTCTTAACCGCAGTCATAAAGATATCATCGTTCAGGAACAGGGTTTTGTAATTGTCAAATCCGACAAAGTTCGGTGTCTGCAGCATATTGAAATCGGTAAAGCTGAGTCCGATCGCCGACACTACTGGAATGACCGTAAACACGAAAAAGGAAATCAGAAACGGAGCAATCATGAGATAACTGACGCGATCCGCATGCAATCGTTTGAAAAAGTATTTAATAGGTTTCATGTTCTTCACACCTCCATCTTCCGCTTAGTTGTTCTGATAGAATTCTGTCCGTTTTCTGGCCAGCTCCTCATTACTGCGGATCGTCCATTTGTTGAGCAGCTCTCTGACGTTCTCTCCGTCATATACAACTGCGCGGAAGGTATTATCCACACCTCTTCCCACATAGTAGTCTCCGCATACGATCGGCGTAAAACGCAGATACTGCATTCCTTCGCTGAGCACCTGATATTCCTTTCCGGTCCAGCCGATCTTTTCAAATACGATTTCATTCAAAGTCGCATATCTCGCCGAGACCCCCATTGCTGCCTCCAGATCCTTTGCATATCTCTCCTGCGCCTCCGCACCGGACCACCACTGAATGAAATTCCACGCGGCATCCTTGTTCTCCGCACTCTTAAGCATTACCGTTCCCGCCCCGGCTCCTGCTGCCTGGGTATAATCCACGCTTCCGTCCTCTCTGATTGTGCCCGGGATCGGATACATCTCCCAGAGTCCGCTGATCTCGGGCGCCGAATACTTCAGAGTGTTATAGGTGCCGTAGGAGCTGATCGCGATCGGCATCTCACCGGTTCTGAAGCGGCTTGTGAAGTCGAACGAAAGCGGGAAATCATATTTGGTATAAAACTCCGTATACTGTGTAAAGGCCTCTACCGCCACATCCGAATCGAACAGAACCTCCGTAAGTTCCTCATTATAATAGCTTCCTCCCTTCTGATAAAGAAGCGTTACAAATCCAGGAACTACGCCCAACGACATGTTGTTTCGCTGCAGCACCTGCGCAACATCGTATACCTCACCCCAGGTCGTCGGAATCTTGAGTCCCAGTGACGAAAAGACATCGGTGCGCACGAACATCATGTTAAAGCTTCCCGTATTGGGGATTCCGTAGACTCTTCCCTCCAGGGTGAACGGGATGTCACTGCCTTCCACATACTCATCAAGCAGCTCCTGATAACCCTCATATCCATCCAGTTCTTCCAACGCTCCCCGGATTGCCATATTTACAATCTGATCGCCTCCGATACCTATGTACACATCCGGCCCGGTTCCCGCCACCACGGCCTGAACCAGACTTCCGGATACCAGCTCCAGCTCAATCTCGATTCCGTACTCCGGGGTGAACAGATCCGTAATCATGCGCTGCAGAATCTCATACTGATCACTTCCGCCGCCCATCCACACGCGGATGCTTTCTGTCTCTTCCTTTTCTTCCGTTTTTTCAAAGGAGGCCATAAAGGATTTGACCTGATACGTGATCCACTCCCAGGCGGTCAATTTCACCCGCGGCATCTCCACGTTGGCGGACGTGACAACAATATAATCAATATCCAGCGCCTGCTCCTGATACTCTGTCATCTTGGAGCTTAGGCTGGTAATATTATTCTTCAGCTCCGATATTCTTCCTTTATGCGTCAGATCCGTGATATTTTCCGCGTAGCTGATCAGATCATATGCGATATCCTCAAAGAACGCGGTCTCCTTTCCCTTGGTTCCCACCACATCAATCAATCTTTCCGCCTCTTCAAACAAGAGCTCCGCATTCTCCCTCAGCTGTTCCGGAAGCTCGGGAAGCAGGGTCTGCAGATAATAGTCCCGATATTTATCCGGCTCGCTGCCGGTAATCATGATAATGGACAGATACAGCTCGTTCAAATTATTGATACTGGTCTGAAGGACCTCCATAGTAGAGCTCATATCTCCGATTACATTCTCCATGGTTATGATGTGCTCGCCCTTTGTCAGATAGATGCTGTACGGCTCATATTCATTTCCAAGCAGCATATTCTCCCACTGAGTCGCATAATTAAATCTAACGGAATTCAGTTCTTCAAAAGGGACTTCCCCATCAATATAGATCTTTCGGGAACTGAACAGTCCGTCCAGATAGCCCTGCTTATATTTGATGCCGATATTATAGAAGCCATCCTCGGGCACCTCAATCTTCCAGCTAATCCACTGCCCCGGTGTCTTCCACTGGCTTCCTCCGCCATAGTTAATCTTTGTTAAGGTATATTCGAACGGCTGTGTTAACGGACTGCTCCGGTCAGCCTCCGGCCACAGAACCGAACTGGACTGCAGATAATAGTCCTCCGCCTGATAGACCTCCTGCACATTCTCCGTATCGGTATACCCCTTCTGCTTGTAAATGGATATGTAATCCTGATACGACAGGACGTAAGGCTCCTGCGTAATTCTCATCTGTTCCAGCAATAAAGAGACCTCTTCAAAGCATAAGGTTATGTCATGCGCTCCCTTTTCCAGATAAAAAGAAAGATTCCCGTTAATCCCGGTCTGGTCGTACAGGAATTGCGTTCTCCACTCCGATACCTGTACTGCCCTTGGGCGAATATCATTTCCTTCCTCGTCCTGCGCAATCTGCCCGTTTTGATATACGCGGCTAAGCACACAGCTATTGGCCTCTGTAAATGGAAGCTTCCCGTCAATCAGAACACTTAGCATAATCTGGGAATCACTGGTATCAAAGGGATAGTAGGTCAGTTCAATATTGTACAGACCGCTCTCCGGAACCTCGATGGGGAAGGTCACCTCGGCGGTCTCGCTGTCAACATACAATCCGGTCTCTGAATTCTCCCGATTATGATAGATTTCGGCTTTTCCGGACGTATCCTGTGTGAACGAAGTCACGTCTACAATAATTTCTTCTTCCGGCCTTATCGCATCCTTGTACTGCTGCATGTAATAATAATACGATATTCTGTCATTGAACGAATCCGCTGCTTTGGCGTGCCGCGCAACGCCTGCGGGTATTCCTATCAGCAGCAGTATTATGGCAAGAGATAATTCGATCATTCGGATCATCCTGCTCTTTTCTAACTCTCTTCCATCTGACATTTTTTTCCCTCCTTGATTCTATTTATATGGAAACGTAATCACCGCTTTGGTTCCGGTCTTATCGTCTTCCTTTTCGCTGCTTAAGGTCACGCCATACTCATTCCCGTATATCAGCTTAATTCTTTCGTTTACATTATGCAGGCCTACTCTGGATTCCTCAAATCCTCTTCTGGCCTGCAGCTTCTGGTTCAGTTCCTGTATTTTTGCAGCACTGATTCCCTCTCCGTCATCTTCTACCGAAATACATAATTTTCCATCCTCCTGATAAGCACAGATTCGTATCGTCCCATAATAGCCTCCGGGTTTCAATCCATGGTTGACTGCATTCTCCACCAGCGGCTGTACGCACATTTTGATTACACTACAGTCATACAGGCTCTCGTCAATCTCCCATTCAAATTGAATCTTCTCGCCGAATCTCGCATTCAGCACATCTACATAGAGCTTTAAAAAGTCCAGCTCTTCCCGCAGGGTCAGAATCGCGTTATTTGCTTCCAAACCGATTCGATACAGCTTCGCAACCTTTGTGATTAGTTTGCTGGTCTTATTGCCCATTCCCATCTCTTCAATCGCGCTCCATTTGATCGTCTCCAGCGTATTATAGAGGAAATGCGGGTCGATCTGGAACTGCAGAGCCAGCGACTGAGCACGGTGCAGAGAATCCATCCTTTTCTCTAACTCCTCATTCATCTGCTTCTTCGAGTTCAGCGTATTCAAAATATTGCTTGTAATGTACAAAAGCTCGTTCGACTGTTTGGTCGCCTCTTTGTCCTTTCCGTACATCTGCGGCTTCTCGATCACGCTGAGAATCTTTTTCACCGGTCTGTATGTAATAAAGGTAATCACATATGCCGCCAAAATACTCGTTAATACTCCGGTGAGCAGGGACGAGACCAAGAAGGTTTTCAGCACTCTGACTTCTTCCTTATATTTTGGCTGCTCCGTTACCAGCGCATATCTCCAGCTCTTATGAATGGATTCCATTACTGATATGAACTGCGGATCATTCTCAGCCGAGTATTTGGTGTCACCCGGCTTCACCTGACCAATCGCATCTTTGTATTCACTCCTTTCCTTTTCATCCAACGAAAAATAATTTGACTGATTGCAGTACATTACCTGACCGCTGATATCAACCACAAAAAAGATTCCGTTCTGCGATATATTCTCGCTTTCCAACAGCTCCCTTATCTTCTGCAGGTCGACATCAAAGACGATAACACCGATCCCTTCTCCTGCTCCCGAAAAAACCGGTTTGCAAAACAGGATGCTGTGTTCATTATTTACCAGGACATACTGACTTTCCATCGGAACGCTCTTATAGATATAGTACCATTTCCCTTTATCGGTATATTGCTTCGCTTGCCGAACCGTCTCGCCGGTAATTATCTGACCATTCACATTCGAATAGATGTAGGTCGCTTTGATATACTGGTTCAGCTGTGTATACTCTTTAATCAGATTCGTCACCTTCAAAACGGAATTATAATACGTGATGTCCGTATGCTGGTATTCAATCGCATCCAGAATATCCTTCTGCTCCGCCATCTGTTCCAGCAGATCGACAATTCCCTGCATCACATTATCCGTAACGACTACGCTTTTCTGGAGCAGCTCCTCATTCATGTCCATCATGCGATCGTTCATCTCCTCGTTGAACTGGGTGTAGCCAATCCAGACCACCAGCATCAGAGGCAGCATTACAAATAGCATGACATAGCCAAAATTGCGTATCAGAAGGCTGTTAAACTTATAGCGTTTAATATAATGCCAGGCAGATTTATTCTTCTTTCTCATGACAGCACCTTTTCACAGTATTCTAATGGGGAATAGCCCGTATATTTCTTAAACATCGTGGAAAAATACCCCGCGTATTTGAACCCTACCATTTCGCTGATCTCAAGAACCTTATATTCCCCGGTTTTCAATAACTGGACTCCTTTTTCCATCCGGATTCGCAAAATATAGTCCGACAGGTTCTCTCCTGTCTTCTGCTTGAAAATACGGCTCATATATGCCGGATGCAGACGATGCTTTTTCGCAATTACCTCGCTGCTCAAATCGCCGGCTATATTTTTTTCGACGTACTGTACAATTCTTCCGACAATGTCGGAATTATAGCTTGTCCTTATCTCCTGCAGTCCCTCTAAGAGCAGCCGGAACGCTTCCTTCATCCGTTCCGCCATCTCTTCGATATTTTCCGCCTTATATAATTCGTTATAATCAAACTTGCCGCCGGTAATCTCCTTCACTTCCATTCCGCGGCGTCCATACTCCATCGCTATCATGGAATACAGATTCTTGAGGATGAATCTGACGCTTTCAAGGGATACGCCGGAAAGTTCCGTCATCATATCATCTATCATAGTAAGAACCTGGTCCAGATTCCCCCAATCCAGTTCTACAATGAATACTTTATACTTTAAAAGCATTCTCTCGTAGAATTCTCCTTCCATCTCCTGCACAGCGATTGGCTCTTTCTCATCCGAGATCGTAGTAAGACCTCCCAACAGATCGCTGACCTTCTGCACCGCGTGGGTCATCTCACAGGAAACCTCGCATTGTGTAATTGTATTCCATTCCTGAATAAACGAAAGAATCTTTTCTCTGCAGTGCTTTTTTAATCTTCCAATCTCCGTCTGTGTCAGGGAGATTGCGATAATCCCCCATCTTGTATCCTGTATATCCATTACAAAGTACAGGAATTCTCCGCTTTGGGACAGAAAATGCTCTCTCAGCTTTTCCCCAAGCGTATCCGAATCGAACTTTTCTTCATCGGCTGCGTGATCCCCGGTGACAGGGTCCGGGATCGTAAGACTGAGATCGAATGCAATCATCGGACACTGAATCACGTGTTCTTCAATTTCCAGCAATCTTAAATATACATTCAATTCATTTTCCGTACTGATCTGCCCGGATAACAGATTCTTTAAGAAGCTTGTCTGAAGCGTCCACATTAATTCGCTCTTTTTCATTTGCTGGATATCCTGTTCTTCCGCTTCCTGATCAAACTGTTCCTTCAGCTTTGTAAACACCCGCATCAGATCGTCTTCATCAATCGGTTTTAAAAGATAATCCACCACTCTGCATTGTATCGCCTGCTTCGCATAAGAGAAGTCACTGTATCCGCTGAGGATGACAACCTTGATCTCAGGCCGAATCTCGTTCAGCTGCGCTGCCATCTCCAGGCCATTCATTCGGCTCATCATAATATCGGTCAGAACAACATCACAGTCATTGTTCTCAATCCATTGAAAGGCTTCCAATCCATCCTCAAAGCTCCCTACCACTTCAAACCCCAATTTTTCCCAGGGGACATAAGTCTCCAGACCATGTCGCGTTGTACTCTCATCTTCTACTATCACTAATTGATACAACACCATCGCACCTCCCCGTATACGCTGAAATCATATTAAAATCTTATCTTTCTATCTATTCCAATTATATTATTCCTTGACATCAGCAACAATATTATTATTTTTACTTTCTTTCACTTTGATAACTTTTCTGTCAAACGGGAATTTCCAGTTCTCATAAAGATAGCAAAGAATTCATTCCGTAATGAGCAACAGCGTTCTTTTCTTATAACAATCTCCCGCAGAATAAAGAAATCCGGAAGCTGAATCGTCTCATCATTCAACTTCCGGATTTCTTTTATTCTGTCTTATCGTTTCTGCTTCCTATTCTGCAAGGAGTTCTGCCGATGTCTTGTCTGTCAGGCTTCCCCTCCTATCTTACGAACTGCCCTGTCGTAAGTAAAAATTCCGTTCACCTCTTCTTCCACGTCCGACACCTGCGTATAGACACTCGCGCATAGGCCCGTCTTCTCCCATTTCTTTACTTCTTTCTCTCTCTTTTCAAAGGCCTGATTCAGCGCCCCCTTCTCCTTATAAGTACCGTAGCCATACTCGCCCTCGCAGGCGCTGTGTCCGGCAATCTTCATAGAATACCCGCCGTATTCCGATAATACCAGGGCTCTTTTTGCCTCCGGCTTGCCTTTCAGCTTAAAGAAGTAATTATGAATGCTCTTGAAATCTCCGCAGCCCTGATCGAACCAGCCGCTTGCCGAGTCAATTAACCGGGTCTGATCCTGCTTACGCAGCAGCCTTGTCATATCCGCGGTTCCGAACTGCCCCCAGCCCTCATTAAAGATGACCCAGGTTACAATACTCGGATGTCCCTTCAGAACCCGGACGGTCTCCACCATCTCCCGGATGAATTCTTTTCTTCCTTCTTTGTCTTTTCTGGAAAGCAGCCATTTGTGGGAATCCTTAACCCGGATTCCAAGCATCGCACAGACTGTCGCAAGGTAGGTTACGAACCAGTGCCTGTAATAGGTCCCGCCATTGACCATGTCCTGCCATACCAGCATTCCAAGACGATCACAATGATAGTACCAGCGCTGAGGCTCTATCTTGATATGCTTGCGAAGCATGTTAAAGCCCAGCTTCTTCATCTCCGCAATATCAAATATCAGTGCTTCATCCGACGGTGCGGTATACAATCCGTCCGGCCAGTAGCCCTGGTCCAGCACGCCTCTCTGGAAGATTACGTTATGATTCAGACAGATTCTCGGAATCCCCTTCTCGTCCGGTTCAATCGTAACCGTACGCATCGCAAAATATCCGGTTACAACATCCTGCCCCATGGCCGCCGTATAATAATAGAGGTAGGGGGTGTCACAATTCCAGATCTTCGCATCCGGAATGGTAATTATAAACTCCTGATTGCTGCGGTCCGCCGCCCGCGCACAGATTTCTCGTTTGCGGTCCGCTATTGCGCTTATCTCCCGGTTTCTTTCCCCCTCCGCACTCTTTGGTTCTGCTTCCTCTTCTTCCCCGCTTAACGTTCTGTAATCCGGTTCTGTCCCGTATAGCGCTGCCTCTTTTACCGCAATCGCCACCGGAAGATCCGCATCGGAATGAACAATCATTCGAACGGTTCCCGTATCCGGATCCGGAATCGCCGCAATCTCTCTGATATACTCCTTCGGTACGCACTCCAGCCACACCGTCTGCCAGATACCGCTCTGCGCTGTGTAGAACATGCCTCCCCGCTTTAATTTCTGCTTGCCCTTTGCGCGGTACGAAGTATCGCTCAGATCGCGGACACGGACCAGAATCTCATTCGAGGCTTTCCAATACTCTGTAATATCCTCCTCAAATGGCAGATATCCTCCCACATGCCGTATTGCCTCTTTCCCGTTCACATAGACCGTACACTCCTGATCCACCGCCCCAAAATGAATCAGAATCCGATCGTCTTTCCTTTTTTTCAGTGCCGAAGTATCCACGTTCTTCCGCCGATACCACAGATATTCATCCGGCTGCAGCTGACGATTCACTCCTGATAAGGCAGCTTCCGGCGAGAACGGGACTAAAATCTCCCCGTCATAGTTCTCCGGAAGATGCTCCGACTTCGTAATCGCATATTCCCACTTTCCATTCAGACACCGATAACCGTCTCTTACCATAAGCGGTCTCGGGTACTCCTCCAATACCCCGGCCGCATTCTGAGACGCCTTCTGATTCTTGCCCCATATCGTATACAACTGTTCCATACCAGCCTCCGTTCTCCTCCCGTCCGCACTACCACCGGCTCAGAAGTTCTCTTTTTCTATTCTGCGGCGTTTCTTCCATTCGCATACCACAAGTATTATGATGCCGGCAGCAATCCGGATTACCCACACCTGAGGAAACGCAAACGTATCGGATTCTTCCTCCGCATCACCGGCATCCTGATATTCCACTCCTTCAAGCGCGAGATATTCCGAAACCGCATCTGCAAGTTCTCGAACCGTGCTCTCGCTTAAGACATTGGAAAGGCCGCACGCCGAGACCGCGTCTCGAATTCCGGTGTTGCAGCCCTGTTCCACGAATGTTAGATAGGTCTCTGTTCCCGCCTTCCAGTCATCTATTGATTCTTCCCAGATCTCAAATGCCGCTATCGCGGATACTGCGTAGCTGATATAATACATCGGCTGCTCGAACATGTGCACATTCTCCATCCACTGATACGCGGAACCATTGCTGACCGAAAGCCCCCGGATTCCATACTGCTCTGACAGTTCGATATACCGTTCGGTAATCTCCTCCGCAGTCATATCCGGATTCTTATATACCTCACACTGGAATTCATCATACAGGCAGCCGTCCACAATGCTCGTCAGCACCGAATAAATCGTATATAGTCTGAAATCCTCTGCGTTCTCCCCGTATATCTCATCATAAAAGTCCAGGAACAGAAGCTCAAGCGCCTGCGAATGAACCTCCGAGACGTCAATCGAGTCCAGCTCATAATATTGACTCTGACCGTTCTGATAGAATTCATTGTAATGTCCAAACTCATGAATCAGGGTCATTACGTCATAAAAGCTTCCATCCGATGCATGGAACATAAACGGCGCTTCATATTCGGAAAGGTACGTGGTATATCCAATCTGCATCTTTTTCTCATCCACATCCCAGTCATACAGATGGTACTTTCTCATATAGGAATAGGCCTCCGCAATCTTCTCCGACACGCTTCCCATATACGGTTCCAGCATATCCAACAGCTCCTCTTCGCCTCCATACTCATAGGCGTACAGCCTGTCGATACTCTCCTCATCAAACTCATCGAGCACCTTCTCATAGACCGGAACCACATAGCTTTTCACGTAAGAATACAGATACCCGGCATCCTTCGTGGAATAGTCCCTCATGTAATAATTCTCGTACGCAAAATCCGCGTAATTATCATATTCGTACAGCTCTGCCGTCTTCGTCCTGACATCAACGAGCTCTGCAAAGATTTCCCCCATCGTCTCGTACCTGTCCTCCGCATCCGAAAGCAGCACCTGATCATATTCATTTATCAATGCTTCTTCCCGCTTGCCAAGCGCAAGCTCCTCCTCTGTCATGGGGATATATTCCTGATACCACAGTACCTCTTCCCCTTCCAGTTCCACCAGCGCGTCCTCATAAGGGGAGTTCAATATCACGCTTACCGTCTGCAGGAATTCATCGTACACCGTATTGACGCATTCATACATCCATTCTGATTCATTCCAATAATACTCGTCATTCACATCCCGGTAATAATAATTCTGACAAAGCGTATATAACGTATCCATCCGCTTTACTTCATCCAGAAGTTCCTGATAGGCCGAAAGCACTTCCTCCTTTTTTCCCTCTTCTTCCGTTAATGCCTCAACTTTTTCCTGAAGCGCATAAAATTGTTCCATATCATACCGCTCATACTCCATGTCCCGGTAATCAACCTTGGCATGCTCTGCGGCATTCACTGACACGGGCCGCCACAGCCCTGTTATCAGAGCCGCCGCGGCACTCATTATGATCCATGATTTTTTTAAATGTCCCATCCAACACCATGCCTTTCCGAGCCGTTTTGATTCCTGAAGCTATATCTTTATATATTTTTCCAGGAATGCATCTACCGCGGCCTCATACGCCTCCCGGTCCACATTGAACGAGACCGCATGCGCGGCTCCTTTCACAAGCAAGAGCTCCGTGGATTCCTTCCTCATCTCATGCATCGCAACGGACATTCTGGTCGGAACGAAATGATCGGCGTCCCCGTGAATGAACAAAATCGGAATATTACTGCATGCAACCCCATCCGCCGGTCTCACATCCCGAATGCGAAATCCCGCCCTGAATCGCAGGATGATATCCGCAGCCGGCAGAAAGATGCAGGCCGGAAGATGCATTCTGTTCTTCAGCTGATGTCTGAGCAAATCCTCCAAATCCGAATATCCGCAGTCCGCAATCACGGCGGCCGGCCGTTTGTCGATGACCAGATGATTCAGAACCGTTGCCGCGCCCATGGATTCTCCATGTGTCACAATCAGGATATCCTGTCCGAACCGGTTCTCACACCAGTCCAACACGGTCTGCAGATCAAACTTCTCGTAATAGCCCATCGTCGTGTATCCTTTTCCGCTCTGACCGTGGTTCCTCTGGTCGTAGATAATAACCTCAAATCCGCGCTTTAAAAAAATCTCCGCATACATGGCGCTCGCATATTTGGTGCTTGTGTAGCCGTGGCTGATAACCGCAATCTTCTTTCGGCCGCCCGCGGGGCTCATCTTCTCCTCTCCCTCAGGAAGACGCAGATATTCGCAGGCGAGCTCATAGCCGTATCGTGACAGAATTCGGAAGCGTTCAATCCGGAGCGAACGATAGAACGCTTCGTTCAGACGTCCTCTTTTTACTTCTCTCTCATAAAGAGCCTCGTTGTCGAGAACCTTTGGCTTCAGTACAATATTGGTAAGCTTATACGAAACTCCAACAATCCCGGCACAGGCTCCTGCTGCCGCGGCTGCGGCTGTTATCAGCTTTTTTCTGAGCTCCTGCTTCATCTCCAATGATCCTTTCTCTTAAAATCACTCCCGCATTCCGAGTATCTCTACATAGGTCTCTTCCTTCATCGAGACCTCAAACTCCCGAATCAATCGTATTCTTCCACCCATATAGCGTCTTACAAAATCCCGGTTATGCGTATAAAGAATGATGACACCATCCCTCTTCAGCAGCTCCGGGATCTTTCTGAAAAA
The DNA here is from genome assembly GCA_017623215.1 of Lachnospiraceae bacterium. Classification (GTDB taxonomy): domain Bacteria; phylum Bacillota; class Clostridia; order Lachnospirales; family Lachnospiraceae; genus Caccomorpha. The sequence goes on from JAGAPO010000044.1 coordinate 49,680, forward strand.
GCGCTGATAGAGCTTTTCAAGCTCCGGCAGCTGCTCCCTTTGTCTGCTCCATGGCATATCCGTAATAATCTCATCGAACAGGTACTCATGCCTGAAATCGAAGAAATCACGATTAATGTAATTCACCGTCTCCTTCGCGGCCTTCGTATTCTCCCTTGCTCCTTTGATTGCCTCTCCGAAGCTGTCAACGCCGTACATGGTTCCGGCTTTCACAAGTCTTGTTCTTTCAATCAGCATGGTTCCCACTCCGCAGAACGGATCCAGCACCTGCGCGTTCTCCTTCAGCCATGGCTTCGCAAGCGCGGCCGTCAGCGCGGCATTTGCCGGATGAATGCTGGCGGCAACCACGTTCTTACGATATTCGAACCTAATATCCCTTCTGGTGAACAACCGTATTACAATATTATAATTCCCCTCTTTATTCTCGATAAACCGGATCTCCAATTCGTAAAAGGATGGCGTATTAATCAGCGTTCTCCCCGATACTGCCTCAATCTGCGAGGCAAGGCGCTTGACATAAGCCGCCTTTTTATCCGGCTCCATCTTATTCTTAACCTCAATCCGGAAATAGAACGGAGCCTCGCCTTCATGGCAGCTCAGCAAAAAGGTAAGCAGCGGATGATCGCCGCCTGCAATGATCTCTGCCGCCTCCTCCGGATTCGCCGGCACCGTCTTCATTCCTTCCACCGCAAACAGCTGCTCACGAACGGTTCGAAGCCTGTCGATCTCCTCTAACTTATCCGTTCTGACTAAAAGTCCTGCCGGAATCTGCTTTTGCTGCATTCCCTTCAGCTCCTCGGCGATCAGATGAATATGATTCCGATTCGTCGTCAGAATCATCGTGAGCTCCTTTTTCGGTCTGCAGAACCGATGCGCCTTCGGCTGATTTACCGCGACAAGCATGGAGCTTAGCTGTCTGCGCTCTTCCTCGACATGCTTTCGGTTCTCAGGCGTCACCGGCAGCCGATTCAGTTCCTCCATCCTTGACTTTAGCTTGGCAAGCACCGGATAATAATTCAGCTCCGCCATCGCGCTCAGATAAGAGCTCTTCACAAACAGCTGCTCTTCTTTCTCATAAGCAGTATACAGCGTCTCAACCCAGGAATTATCTCCGGACGCACCCGCAAGCAGTGCTGCGTTCTTCCTCACCTTGGCGTCCTCGCTCTTAAGAAGCTCCTGTTCGAACAGAGTGTGCCACTCTTCATCCCTTAAAAGCCTTCCCCATTCCTGTCGCGCCTCGTTATCCTTTAATTCCGCCTTCAGAGCAATCAGATTCTTTCGGATCTCTTCTCCGGATCTGAGCTGCTTTAAATAATCTGCTATCATGTCGTCTCTGTTATCCTTTCTCTGCGACCGTCATTCTCTCTCCCGATAAGTCAGGCTCTTTCGCTCTCCTCGAATTCCTCTTCCAGTACATCCGCTCCGCCATATTCCGGCGCATTCTTTTCTTCCTCAACGCCGGCCGCGCGCACACAGATACCGCCCATCAGCCCCTCCGCATGCAGATAAATGGTAGCTCCGGGACGATTCTCCGGTACCATGTTGGCCATCCCGCCGAATACTACGGTTCCGCTTACCGATACATTGATATCGTTCGGAACCTTCAAATCAATCCCGCCCATTACGGTCTTGCAGGTAACAGAAATATCCTTCTCAATTACAGCCTTGCTTAAATCAAGCTCGATTCCGCCCATCACCGCTGTATACTCGCCGCCCTGATAGGTCTCTCCCTCACAGGTAAACTTACGTCCTCCAAAGATTGCATAATGCTCCGGACAATCGGTATCCTTCGTCTCTTCTTCGCGCGAGGCGGACTTCTCGTTCAATATCTTCTTCACAAGCACAGACACGCCTCTAATTACAGCAACCGCCGCTGCCACCTTAACAATGGTCTTTAACATACTGTTCTTTTCCGAATTCTCATTTGCTTCGATCTCGTATCTCTTCATCATTTCCTCCAATTCTGCCGTTAACACGGCCATGTCCTGATTCTTTAATCCTCTATATAATATACTTCTGCGTTCCCGGTAATCTTCTCGATCTCGGCCGAACGCGCGATGTAAAGCTCCTTATCACAATCCACCTGCTGAATGATACATCCGCTTCCGATCCGGACATACTGCCCGTTCACGATATCCGCGTTAACGCATTCAATATCCACCTTTGTTGCCTCAAGTACCTTCGCACTTGATATGGCCAGGCTCTTTTTCAATTGAAAGCCCAGAATATTAATATCAATATTCGCTTTGATTCTTCCTTTTCCCTTGTTTCCGCTGTGGATGACAATCTCGTCTCCGTATATCTCTCCGGCCTTGACGATACCGTCAACTTTTACCAGATCCGCACAGATCTCGGAATCTGTATTCAGGCATCCGTCACAGATAATCTTCTCCCCCTCCAGCTTGGCTCCGTTCAGGGTAATGCAGCCATCGCAGAACAGCTCTCCTGCGGTAAGCCTGCCATTCTTCAGATTAAGGGTCCCATCCACCTTCATATTCCCGGCAGAGAGCTTTCCTTTCAGATTGCAGACTCCGTCACATTGCATGCTTCCGCAGGCAAGTTTCCCCTCCCCGTTCATAACCCCATTGATTGCGAGGAACTCCGCCTTTACATCTCCGGCCAGTCTTGCGATTCCATCGGCCTCAATCCGGTCATATTCTCCGCCATTCAGCGTTCCGATTCCATCTATCTTCTGACTATTCATTCTAATCTCCATTCCCGCCATTCGTTCTTTTGACACTCGTTATTTCGACATTTGCTATTTCGACATTCAATATTTCGACATTCGATATTTCGACATTCGATATTTCGAATTAATCAGCGAGTTCAGGTCTCCCGCGCCATCTGCTCTACTGAAACCGAAAGCGATTCTTATATTTGATCTTAATGCGTCCTGCGGCCTCATCCATTCGAATCAATGCGGTCTCTTCCATTCTTGCATCCAGCATCACCTGAGCCTGATCCGGCTGCAGCATCCCAAGCCAGTCATTCGCTGTCTTTATGATGCGAAGGATGACTCCGGTCGTCTTAAGGCGCGCCAGCGCATACTTCATATTGTCCGTGAATTCTCCCACTTTCTCCCTCGGAAGTCCTCCTTCTTCGCAGGCCTGCGAGACCATGGCCATATAAATTATCTCAGGGAAGGTGAAATTCTCTTTCCCGAATGCTCCCGCAAATACCGGAATCAATCCCGGCTCAATCTCATCAATCTCCTCGAGCTCGGCAATTCCAAAGGTCCGATCCGCAACCTCAGGAGACAGGATCTTCGCAAGCTCCTCCAACGTATACTTATCCTTCAATTCCTGAATCGAACGGATTCTGCTGAGTATCTGTTCTCTTGGGAAGAAGGTCTCCTGTCCGGTATAAGAGGACTGCTTGATGAACCATTCCTCCGGAATCAGCTTCTCCCGCTTCCACCGATAAAGCTGCCCATATGAAATTCCCGTAATTGCGAGCAAATCCTTTTTCGAAATCAACATCCTATCACTTCGTTCCCTTCCTGTTATTCCCGTTCATAATACAACATTGTTCTATTGTGTTATCTAAACTATATCATACTATGCGGAAAACGTCAAATTATTTCCTGTCGTACGACCAATACTGCCCGTCCGCTGCGATGTCATCCTTCAGTTCCGGATGCTCCGCCAGGTACTCCCGATATTCCCTCTGGAGACGCTTCTCCTGCGCCCTCTGTACGCTCTCATCCATCCTGGTCAGCAATCGAATCCCCCGTCGAATTCCTTTGCGAAGCAGACTGCCGCCTCGTTCTCCGGTACGCGATATTGCTTCAAATCCGCTCATTCTTCTCTTCCCGCCAATCCAATCACAGGTATTCATTACAAAATAATCCGTCATACCTATCCTCCTGTCCCTCCAACAGCCCGGCAAAATAAAACGGCTGTCAGAATAAACCTGTTCTGATTCAAAACAGAACATTGTTTTATTTGATGTATCAAACATAACATTGTTTTGTTTCTTTGTCAAGACCTAAATTATTCTTTTTTACTTTACGACTGCTTTCTCTGAGCAAGCGGAGATACGAAAATGCACGTCCGGATTCTCTTTATCTGGCACAGGATCGTTCCGGGCGTGCATTTTATTCTTATTTTTCAATTTCATGAATAAATAATCCGCTGCGCAGCTTTGGCTCAAACCATGTGGATTTGGGCGGCATTAGCAGTCCCGCGTCCGCTACTTCAAATAACTCCTGAATCGAGGTCGGATACATCGAGAATGCCGCAGCCATGTCAGTCTTAGCTCGTCTCTCCAGTTCTCCGAGTCCGCGGATTCCGCCGACAAAGTCAATTCGTTTATCTGTTCTGGGATCTTCGATTCCAAATACCGGCTTAAGCAGATAGTCCTGCAGAAGCGATACGTCAAGTCCTGCTACCGGATCCTTGATGTTAAGCAGTTCCTCCTTTGCCTCAAGACGATACCACTCTCCGTCAAGATACATGCCAAATACCCCTTTTTTCTCCGGGCTTACCGGCGCACTCTGCTTCGATACCGCAAAGTATTTCGCGGCTTCGGTCAGAAGCTCCTCCTTTGTATGGCCGTTCCAGTCTTTGATCAGACGGTTGTACGGCAAAATCGCAAGTTCGTCCTCCAGGAAGGTAACGGAGAGGAAGTAATTGAATTCCTCTGTTCCTGTGTAACCCGGATGCGCATCCCGCCTTTTGAGTCCTACCTTTACGGCTGAAGCCGCTCTGTGATGTCCATCCGCGATATAGATTGCCTCCATCTCTTTAAATGCCCTTTGGATTGCCGATACACGCCCGGACTCTGCGTCGGTCTTTCCTATCTGGAATACCCGGTGTCTGATTCCGTCCTTCGATATAAAATCATACAGGGGCTCATCCTGTTTTGCCTCATTGATCACTTTTTTTAGTTCTTCATTCTTTCTGCATGCCAAAAAGATAGGGCCTGTCTGTGCACTCATAACATCCACGTGACGGATTCGGTCGAGCTCTTTTTCTTCCCTGGTGTTCTCGTGCTTTTTAATGATGCCGTCTATGTAATCGTCAAGCGAAGCACATCCGACGATTCCGTTTTGTACACGCCCGTCCATGGTAAGTTCGTATATGTAGTAGCTCTCTTTGGTGTCTTTTTGGTAAATACCCAAGGCAAGCTGTTCCTGCAACATTTCCGCCGCCTTTCTATAGTTCTCGGGCGCGTATATATCCTGCGTGTCAGGGAACTGGGTCTCTGGACGGTCGATGTTCAGGAAGGAGACGGGATCAAGCGCGGCTTCTGCTTTTGCCTCTTCCCGGTTATAGACGTCGTATGGAAGGGCTGCGGTTCTTGCCGCATATTTTGCGTCTGGTCTGATACAGATGAAGGGTTTGATGTTCGCCATGGTTGTCCTCCTTTTTTGGGAATTGCTTTAGTTCTTTCCGATGACCGGCTGGAAGTCTGCGCTGTCTCCGCAGAAGAATCCGCCTGCTTTCTGCACGATTGCCGCAAATATTTTCTCCGCTTCTTTTTCACACTCCCGATCTGCGGTTACGGCAAACAGGGTTTTGATCTGGCGGGATTCTAAATATTCGTTGTCGGCTTTGTCTTTAAAGTATGGTTTCATTGGTTCAAAGTCGATTACACCGTTCTTTAGAGTTAGCTCCAGTATGTTGGCTTCCCGCCACAGGTCGATTTCGATTCCTGCAATGTCGGCGGCGGCTTCTTTCAGATCGGCGGCGGTTCTTTCTTCTGTGCTCATGTAAAACCAGTTTTCCATTTTGATTCCTTGCCTTTCTTTTGAGGGTATTGAGGGTTGGGGAACGGCTTGTGGGTACTCAAGCCGGACGGGCGGAGTCCCGGAGAAGGCTTTGGCCTTCTCCGGGTCGCTTCGCTCCTTCCGTTCAAGTCGGAGCCCTACTGATCAAGCAAGCTTGTCAGGGTTGGGGA
>JAGAPO010000045.1 GCA_017623215.1 Lachnospiraceae bacterium
AGATCGATCAACTTCACGCCGGACGCGATTCTTCCGTTCTTGGAGATATCGCTTACCAACATACGGATTACAATTCCTTCCGTGTTGATGATCATAATCTCATTCTCTTCGTTAACTGCCTTTGCACCTACTACGTTACCGGTCTTCTCGGTGATCTTGTAGCATTTCACACCCTTGCCGCCGCGTCTCTGCAGAGGGAATTCCTTCAAATCCGTCAGCTTGCCAAGTCCGTTCTCGGAAGCGGTCAGCAGGTACTGGCCCTGGGTGTTCATTTGCATCGCTACAACCTCGTCTCCATCCGTCAGATTCATACCGATTACACCCATAGAGCTTCGGCCGGTCGGGCGTACATCCTGCTCGTTAAAGCGGATACACATACCGTCGCGGGTTACAAGCAGGATATCCTTCTGGCTGTTCGAAGTCTTTACTTCGATCAGTTCATCATCCTCTCTCAGCGTAATTGCCTGCAGACCAGTCTTACGGATATTTGCATACTCCTGAATTCTGGTCTTCTTAACCAGGCCCTTCTTGGTCGCCATGAACAGGTAACGGTTGTCCGCATTCTCCTTCAGCGTAATAATCGCCGTGATTCTCTCCTCCGGCAGCATCTGCAGGATGTTGACAATCGCAGTTCCTCTCGCAGTTCTGGACGCCTCCGGTATCTCGTAAGCCTTGATACGGTATGCGCGTCCCTTGTTCGTAAAGAACATGATGTAATGATGGGTCGTGGTCATGAACATATCCTCGATGAAATCCTCATCGAGTGTCTGCATGCCCTTAATTCCCTTGCCGCCGCGATGCTGACTCTTGAAGTTATCAACCGTCATACGCTTGATGTATCCAAGTCTTGTCATGGCAATCACAGTATTCTCATCCGGAATCATATCCTCCATCGAAATATCGGACTCGTCATATCCAATCGAAGTTCTTCGGTCATCTCCGTATTTATCCCTGATAACGGATATCTCTTCACGGATCACGCCAAGAAGCAGCTTTTCATCTGCGAGAATGGCACGAAACTCCGCAATCTTCTTCTCCAGATCCGCATATTCTCCTTCCAGACGCTCGCGTTCCAGACCGGTAAGAGAACGCAGACGCATATCTACGATTGCCTGTGCCTGAACATCGTCCAGTCCGAACTGCTCCATTAAACGAGTCTTCGCTTCTACAACATTTCCTGAGGAGCGAATGATGTTAATGACTTCGTCAATGTAATCGAGCGCTTTTAACAGCCCCTCTAAGATGTGTGCGCGCTCTTCCGCTTTATTCAAATCATATTTGGTTCTTCTTGTTACAACCTCTTCCTGATGCTTTAAATAATACTCTAACATCTGGATGAGACTCAAAATCTTCGGTTCATTATTCACCAGAGCAAGCATAATAACGCCGAAGGTATCCTGCAGCTGCGTATGCTTATATAACTGATTCAAAATGATATTGGCATTTACATCACGGCGCAGTTCGATCACGATACGCATACCGGAACGATCCGACTCATCGCGCAGTTCTGTAATTCCGTCTATCTTCTTTTCTTTTACCAGCTCTGCGATCTTCTCGATCAGGCGTGCTTTATTCACCATATACGGGATCTCGGTTACTACGATACGATTCTTGCCGGTTGCCATCGGCTCGATATCTGTAACCGCACGCACACGGATCTTACCGCGTCCGGTCCGATAGGCTTCCTCAATTCCTCTGGTTCCAAGAATCATACCGCCTGTCGGGAAATCGGGCCCTTTGATAATATCAAGAACCTCTTCAATCTGCGTGTCCCGTCCCTCGTTCACCTTATTATCAATCAGCTTAATAACAGCGTTAATGACCTCGCGCATATTGTGCGGAGGAATATTGGTAGCCATACCGACCGCAATACCCGAAGTTCCGTTCACCAAGAGATTCGGAAAGCGAGAAGGCAGAACAACCGGCTCTTTTTCCGTCTCATCGAAGTTCGGTGTAAAATCAACGGTATCCTTGTTGATATCCGTAACCATCTCCATAGACATCCTGCTCAGACGTGCCTCGGTATAACGCATCGCCGCCGCGCCGTCTCCGTCTACGGAACCGAAGTTACCGTGTCCGTCTACCAACGGGTATCTTGTATTAAAATCCTGTGCCAGCTTTACTAACGCATCATAAATCGAACTGTCACCGTGGGGATGGTATTTACCCATGGTATCGCCGACGATACGCGCACATTTACGGTGCGGCTTATCGGGGCCGTTATTCAGTTCGATCATCGCGTGCAGAATTCGTCTCTGCACCGGCTTCAAACCGTCCCTGACATCCGGCAGGGCGCGCGCCGCAATGACCGACATCGCATAGTCAATATAAGATGTCTCCATCGTCTTTTTCAGATCGACCTCTTGCACCTTATCAAAGATTGTCTCGTCCATTCCCGTTCCTCCGCTAAATATCCAGATTCTTTACATACTTGGCATTCGCTTCAATGAAATCTCTTCTGGGCTCTACCTTGTCGCCCATCAGCGTGGTGAACGTCAGATCGATCTCGGAAGATTCCTCCTCGTTCATTGTCACGCGCAGAAGAATTCTCTTCTCCGGATCCATGGTAGTCTCCCAAAGCTGGTCGGCATCCATCTCACCGAGTCCCTTGTAGCGCTGTATCTTGTTATTCTGGTCTCTTCCAATCTCCGTCAGTATGTTGTTCAGCTCGTCATCGCTGTACGCATACCGGACGATCTTCCCCTTTTCGATCTTATATAACGGCGGCTGTGCCAGGTATACATACCCTCCGCGGATCAGATCCGGCATGAACCGGTACAAAAATGTCAGAAGCAGCGTACTGATGTGTGCGCCGTCGACATCGGCATCCGTCATGATAATAATCTTATGATAACGAAGCTTGCTGATATCAAAATCCTCATGAATTCCGGTGCCGAACGCAGTGATCATCGCCTTGATCTCATTGTTCACCAGAATCTTGTCAAGCCTCGACTTCTCTACATTCAATATCTTACCGCGCAGCGGCAGAATCGCTTGAGTTGCTCTCGAGCGCGCGGTCTTTGCGGAGCCTCCCGCGGAGTCTCCCTCTACAATATAAATCTCGCAGTTTTTCGGATCCTTATCCGAACAGTCTGCCAGCTTACCGGGCAGGCTCATTCCCTCAAGCGCTGTCTTTCTTCTGGTCAGTTCTCTTGCCTTTCTTGCCGCGTCTCTTGCACGCTGTGCTAATATCGCCTTCTCGCAGATAATCTTTGCAACCCCCGGATTCTGCTCCAGGAAATACGTGAGCTGCTCGCTTACCACACTGTCAACCGCGCCTCTCGCCTCACTGTTCCCAAGCTTCTGCTTGGTCTGACCCTCGAACTGCGGCTCCGGGATCTTAACACTGACGATCGCGGTCAGTCCCTCACGAATATCCTCACCCGTCAGATTCTCTTCGCTGTCCTTTAAGAACTTCTGTGCTCTCGCGTAATCATTAAATGTCTTGGTCAGCGCATTCTTAAATCCGGTCAGATGAGTACCGCCCTCCGGAGTCGTAATATTATTAACAAAGCTGTAGCAGCCCTCATTAAACGCGCTGTTGTGCTGCATCGCAACTTCAACATACACATCATCCCTCTGACCCTCACAGTAGATAATCTCCTGATACAGAGGATCCTTATGACGATTCAGATACTCCACATATTCCTTAATACCTCCGGCATAATGGAACTCCCTTACAACCTCTTCATCGCCTCTCTTATCTCTCAGGATAATCTTCAGATTCTTCGTCAGGAACGCCATCTCGCGCAGCCGCTGCTTTAATGTATCAAAATCAAATACCGTCTCTTCGAATATCTCTTTATCCGGAAGGAACGTAACTGTCGTTCCCGTTCGGTTCGTCTCTCCTACCACAGTAAGCGGGGTTACCACATGTCCGCGCTCAAATCGCTCATAGTGCTGCTTTCCGTCCAGATCAACCCGAACCTCTAACCATTCCGAAAGCGCATTTACGACAGATGCTCCAACACCGTGCAGTCCTCCCGACACCTTATATCCTCCACCGCCGAACTTTCCGCCCGCGTGCAGCACCGTAAATACAACCTCAACCGCCGGCTTTCCAGCCTTATGGTTAATTCCAACCGGAATTCCGCGGCCGTTATCAATAACCGTGATCGAATTGTCCGGGTTGATCGATACATCAATCGTATCGCACACCCCAGCAAGAGCCTCGTCAACCGCGTTATCGACAATCTCATATACCAGATGATGAAGTCCGCGGATAGAGGTGCTTCCGATATACATTCCGGGCCTCTTTCTGACAGCTTCCAAACCTTCCAATATCTGAATTTGATCCGCTCCGTATTCTGTACTCATATAATCCTCCGTTTCTGCCAACTTAATCGTCTATTCTTTTCCTTCCGAACGACCTGGCCGTCCGGTACAACCTTCCTTTAGTTCTTACTCGTTACCGTACCTTCTACCACCTGATAGATTCTGTCATATTTCACGCGATTATTTACAAATTCCTCCAGCCCCGTACAAGTAATTACGGTCTGAATATCATGAATTCCTCCAAGCAGAAGAGTCTGTCTCTTCCGATCTAACTCCGAAAGTACATCATCCAATAGCAGGATCGGGTTATCCTTAATCCGCTTCTTCACCAGCTCGATTTCAGCCAGCTTTAATGCCAGCGCCGCTGTTCTTTGCTGGCCCTGGGAACCAAACCGCCTGATATCGCCGGAGGCAAGAAAGAATCCCATGTCGTCCCTGTGCGGACCTGAATTCGTCATCTTCAGTGCCAGATCCCTCTCCCTGTTCCTCTTTAGCTTATCTCCAAGCTCCTCTTCGGGGACATTCGGCTCATACCGTATCGTCAGCTCCTCCGCCCCTCCGGATAACTCCTTATGTATATTCTGGATGATCTCGCCAAGCTCCTGAAGGAACTCTCTGCGCGTACGGATAATACCTTTTCCATATTGTTCCAATTGATCATCCCATATCTGAATTGTATCCAATAAACTACTGTTAAACCCTATCTGCTTTAATAAATTATTTCTCTGATTCAGCACCTTGTTATAGCTGACAAGATTGTGCAGATAAATCTTGTCTAACTGACACAGTTCCAAATCAATAAAGCGCCTGCGCTCTCCCGGCCCGTCCTTGATAATTCCTAAGTCTTCCGGAGAAAAAAAGACCATATTAACAATACCGAAGAGTTCGGATGACTTTCGAATCGGTATCCCGTCAATCGCCACTCCCTTCGGCTTATTCTTTTTTAAATGCATATCAATGCGCCTGGTAATTCCGTCCCGTTCAACAAACATTCTAATATGAGATTCCTCCCGTCCAAGCTCGATCATCTCACGATCTTTACTGCCCTTATGCGACTTCGTCGTGCCGCACAGATACAGCGCCTCCAGGATATTTGTCTTCCCCTGCGCATTATCCCCGTACAGGATATTCGTTCCCTTGCCGAACTCCATGTCCAGAGAATCATAATTCCGAAACCCGCTGAGCGTAAGTGACTTAATAAACATACCGCACCTCTGTTACTCGCGGCCCGCGATTACGATCTTCTCTCCCTTGAACTCTACAACATCACCGGGATAAAGCTTCTTTCCGCGCTGAATCTCAACGGCTCCGTTCACCGTAACCTCGCCCTGCGTGATGCAGATCTTCGCTTCCACACCGGACTCGACAAGACCAACCGCCTTCAGTGCCTGACCAAGCTTAATGAATTCCTCTCTCAATACCAAACGTTCCATTGTATTATCCCTTTCTACTCCTGATATCTGCCAACCTACTGAATACAAAGCCGACAGACGAATCATCCGCTGAAATGATATATCCCAATCCTTTTTGATCGATCTCAGAGCTCTTTTTGATCGAACTCTGGGATCGATCAAGTTATTATCTTACTGCGTTAAAGTTAACCGGAAGGATCAAATAAATATAAGTCTCATCCTTATCCTTAATAAAGCAAGGAGCCTTCGGATTGATCAGGTAAATATCAACCTCTTCATCATCGATCACGCGCAGCGCGTCAATTAAGAACTTCGGGTTAAAACCGATCAGAATATCCTTGCCTTCCTTCGTAATATCAATCTCCTCGTCCATTGAACCGATGCTGGAAGTCATCTGCATCTCCATCTTCGTATCGGAAATACCGACAATAACCGGCTTCTTTTCCGACTCCTTAATCAACAAAGTCGTACGATCAATACAGCTTAACAGCTCCTTCTTATTCGCCGTGATCTTTGTCTGATAATCACCGGACAGCATCTGATCGATTCGATAGAACTGACCTTCAATCAGACGCGACAGCATAATCGTATCGTCGAACTCGAACAGTACGTGCTGTCCTGTAAAATACATCCGAACCTCTGAATCTGCCTCACCGGACAGAATCTTACTGATCTCATTCAGCGTCTTGCCAGGAACAATCACCTTTAACGGCTCATACTCTTCCTTCAGCGTTACTTTACGAATTGAGATACGATGTCCGTCAAGGGAAGCAATGCGGAATTGATCCTTATTAATCTCGAACAGCTCGCCCGTCATAATCTTATTGCTTTCATTATCCGAAATGGAGAACACGGTCTGGCGGATCACTTCCTTTAAGGTAAACTGCGACAGTACAACCGGATGCTCCCTCTCGATCTTCGGAAGCTCCGGGAACTCCTCACTTGATCGTGCAGAAATGGTAAACTTTGCTTTTTCATAAGTAACCGTTGTCTGATAAGAAGCGTTCGTCTCCACAGTAACATCATTATCCGGCAATCTTCTGATGATCTCAGAGAACAGCTTTGCGTTCAGAGCCACATTACCTGGCTCAATAATCTGTCCCTTAACCAGAGTTTCTATTCCGATCTCCATATCGTTGGCGATCAATTTGATCGTATCGTCCTTAACTTCTAAAACCATGCATTCCAGAATCGGCATAGTTGACTTCGCCGGTACTGCCTTGAGTGCGATATTGACGCTGGCAAGCAGATCTGACTTTTGGCAAATGATTTTCATATTGTGAATAACCTCCCAAACTGCAGTTTTTAATAAATAAATATATAATAATAATCCAGTAGCCGTAGTAGGGGCTGTGAATTTGTTGAAAAGTGGGTTTTCGCTTAGAGCCGGGCTGATTTGCAGGCCGTATAACCGTGTTCACAAAAATTCTGAGGATGTTGAAAAACGATCTTACATTTTTTGTAAATTATGGTTATCCAATACGGGCCAACAGCCCAGTCACAGCTTATCATCACAGGTGTGTGGATGAATCATAGGCCTGTGGATGTATGCGAAAAAGCTGTTTATTGCGGGTTAATTTTCTTTATCAGGACTTCGACGGTATTCTGAAGGGATACGTCCTTTTTCAGATCCCTTTCTACCTTATTATAACCGTGCAATACAGTCGAATGGTCACGATTGCCCATCATCTTGCCGATATCCGCCAGTGATAATCCGAGGAGCTTACGGCAAAGGTACATCGCAACCTGTCTTGGGAATGCAACGTTGCGGCTGCGGTTGTCCGAATAAATCTCGGCGCTTGTGGTATTGTAATGTTCCGATACAATATCAACGATCAAATCCAGTGTGATCGTCTTCTTATTATCCGGAGAAATGAGATCTTTTAATGCCTCTTCCGCCAGAACCACATCGACTTCCTTCTTCTTTAAGCGGGACAGTGCGACGATCTTGGTCAGCGCTCCCTCCAGTTCTCGAATGTTCGACTTAATATTGGAAGCAATATAACGCATAACTTCATCATCAATATGAAGCCCGTCCAGCTCCTCTTTCTTCTTGAGAATTGCCATTCTGGTCTCATAATCCGGAGACTGAATGTCCACGGTCAGACCCCATTCGAATCGGGAACGAAGTCTCTCTTCCAGTGTCAGAATATCCTTCGGCGGTTTATCACTCGAAATGATAATCTGCTTCTTGTTCTCGTGCAGCGTATTAAATGTGTGGAAGAACTCCTCCTGAGTTCTTTCCTTTCCTATTATAAATTGAATATCATCGATCAAAAGGACATCAATGTTGCGGTACTTCTCGCGGAACTCGGTTGGAGTCGTATCCGCGTTACGAATGGATTCAATCAATTCATTCGTAAACTTCTCACTCGTCACGTACCGAACCTTGCTGTTCGGGTTATGATCGAGGATATAATGTGCGATCGAATGCATCAAATGGGTCTTACCAAGTCCAACGCCCCCGTATATGAACAGAGGATTGTATATCTCAGCCGGAGACTCAGCAACTGCCAAAGCCGCAGCGTGGGCCAGGTTATTATTCGCTCCTACAACGAATGTATCGAAAGTATACCGCGGATTCAGGTAGGAGAGGCTTTCGTTCTTGATACTGGTGACAGAGGAATTGGACGTATCTTCGGATACCAGTTTGCTCTGTAAAGCAAATTCAATCTCATATTCCTTGTTCAGGATCTCGGCCACCGCTACCTTCAGGAAAAAGCCGTATTTCTTCTTAATAAAATTAACGCTCTCCGGTCCAACCTTAGAATCGTCCACCGCCACGGTAATGCACTTGTCCGTAACCGAGTGAACCTTCAGCGGCTGAAGCCAGGTCCTGTAGGAAACATCGGTAACACCGTACTCCTTCTTGACGTAATCCAATATATCATTCCATTTGTCCTCTACTACACTTTTCATCAGGCACCCTCCAAAATCTCTTGTCCGAAAAAATCCATATACTTATATATTATAACAAAATCGAGCATTTTTCAATGATCAATCGCTTATCCACACAAGATTTCTTCAAAATAATCAGTTTTCCACGATCAAAAATGCCTGTCCACATTTATTCACAGCTTGTGCATGGAATTATGCGAGCTGTAAACACGTGGATAATCGCTGAATTCATGGGGATTTTGATCGCTTCCTTCAAAATATTCCACAGCGTTTCAAAAAGTTATCCACAACTTGTGCACAAAATGTGGATAACTGTGGAAAACTCGTGAACAATCACCGACATTTCCACAGGACTGTGGATCGTGGATAAGTTGATAACGATCAAATCAGGGGAAACCGTTGAAAATCCAGTGAAAATGCAGGAAAAATGCAAGTTCTGCTTGACTAATTTAAGATTTGCGAATATAATGAAAATGCTATTTAAAATAGAATTAATCTGCTTACCACATACAGGATGGGGCAAGAAGGAGGTGTATCTACGATGAAGATGACATTCCAGCCGAAGAAGAGATCCAGAGCGAAGGTTCACGGATTCAGAGCAAGAATGAGCACTGCAAATGGCAGAAAGGTATTAGCTGCTAGAAGAGCAAAGGGAAGACATAAAATATCCGCATAGGTCGCAGTTCTGTGACCTATTCTTCTCTTAAGGGGAGAACAAAGTGTCCGAATCATTAAGAAAGAATTATGAATTTCAGAATGTTTACCAGAAAGGTAAATCCTATGCCAATAAGTATCTGGTGATGTATGTAGTTAGGAATATGTTGGATGAGAACCGCGTCGGTATCTCTGTCAGCAAAAAAGTCGGTAACAGTGTGGTACGTCACCGGATAACAAGGCTTGTCCGGGAGAGTATGAGATTGAATGATTGTATGTTTAATAGTGGTTTAGACATAGTAATTATTGCACGAGCGGGCGCAAAAGGGAGAAGCTATCAGGAGATAGACAGTGCGGTTCTGCATCTTGCCAAGCTGCACCGTATATTAAAAGAGACAATAGAATGAGTTGCATACGAAGAGTTTTGATCGCTATGATCAGATTTTATCAAAAGTATATATCACCGTTAAAAGGCAGGTCGGCATGTATTTACGTACCAACCTGCTCTCAGTATGCAATTGAGGCGCTGGAAAAGTATGGAGCTTTGAAGGGAACATACCTTGCGATCCGCAGAATTTTGAGATGTCATCCATTTGCGAAGGGTGGCTATGATCCGGTCCCGTAGTTGGAATTAAGGAGGAACATTACATTGGTTAGTGTGTTTTTGACGCAGACAGGCGGTATTCTGGGCCCGTTTGCGAAAGTACTCGGATGGATACTGAATGCGATCTATGAATTTGTCTCGTTATTCGGAATCGAGAATATCGCAATCTGTATTATTTTATTTACGTTTGTTACAAAGATGCTGATGATTCCCTTAACGATCAAGCAGCAGAGATATACGAAGCTTTCGGCTGTTATGAATCCGGAGATTCAGGCAATTCAGGACAAGTATAAGGGAAAGAAAGACGACGCCTCCATGCGCAGACAGCAGATGGAGATGCAGGAGGTATATAATAAGTATGGATCCAGCCCGACAGCAGGCTGCCTTCCGATGTTAATTACGTTCCCTATTTTATTTGCGCTGTATCGTGTTATTTACGCGATTCCGGCTTATGTAAATGATGTAGGAGCTTTGTATCAGAGCGTGGGAGAACTTCTTCAGCCATTAGAGGGATATGCAGAGTACCTGATGGAAGCAGCAAAGCAGGTAGGTGTGTCCACGAGCAAGTTCTCTGAATATAGTGAGACTACAGCGGTTCTTACCATGAACCATATTATTGATATTCTGACCAAGTTCTCTCAGCAGAACTGGGCAGATCTGGGAGCGAAGTATCCGGAGATTGCGGCACAGCTTCAGCCTCTCAGTAATAAGATTATTGACATTAACAGCTTTGTTGCGGGAATGAACATTCTTGATCCGGCGGGATATAAGTTCCCGGGAATTATTATTCCTCTGCTTGCAGCAGGATTCCAGTTCCTTCAGTCAAAGCTGATGACAGTGAACAACAACAATAACAATAATACTAAAAAGAACAGCGAGCCGAATCAGATGGCGGACAGTATGAAGATGATGAACAACATCATGCCGATTATGTCCGGTGTATTCTGTATTATGCTTCCGATCGGTGTTGGCCTGTACTGGGTAGCCAGCAGTGTATTTACTATTTTGCAGCAGCTTATCATCAACCGGTATCTGGATAAGGCAGATATCAATGAGATGATTGAAAAGAATGTCATGAAGGCCAATAAAAAGAAGGCAAAGCTCGGAATTGAGACTGGCAATAAGATGGCTGAGGTGGCAAAGACACCGACCAAGACAATTGAAAGAAAATACGAAGAAAAGTCCACCAGCTCATACGCGAATGCGGGAGCCAAGAAGAACTATGATTCCTATAAGAGAAGTGAAGTTTCTTACAGTGCGAAGAGTATAGCAGCGAATGCGAATATACTTCGTGACAGAAGTAAGGATAAGGAAAAGGACAAGGGGGATAAATAGGTATGGCAGATTGGGTTGAATTTACGGCAAAAACAGTTGATGATGCGTTAATCGAAGCTTTAAAGAGTTTCGGAGTTACCAGTGATAAGGTAGAGTACGAGGTACTTGAGAAGGAGACAAAGGGCTTCCTTGGATTTAACAGTAAGCCCGGTAAGATTCGTGCAAGACTGAAGTATACGGTCGATGGAGCCGTAAAGGATTTCCTTGAGAAGGTATTCAAGGCAATGAACCTGGATGCACATCCGGTTGTTACTTACGACGAGGTAGAAGAGACAGTCGAAGTTGAGATTACCGGTAACGATATGGGAGTATTGATCGGTAAGAGAGGACAGACACTGGATTCTTTGCAGTATCTGACAAGTCTTGTTGTGAACAAGGACAGCGACGTATACTTAAAGGTTAAGCTGGATACGGAGAACTACCGTGAGAGAAGAAAAGAGACTCTTGAGAACCTTGCCAAGAACATTGCGGTTAAGGTAAAGAGAACCAGAAAGCCGGTTACATTAGAGCCGATGAATCCGTATGAGAGAAGAATCATTCATTCCGCTCTTCAGAACGATAAGTTTGTTGAGACTCACAGCGAAGGCGAAGAGCCATTCCGCAAGGTTGTTGTAACACCCAAGAAGAATGCGTTCCCGTCGAATAATAATAATGGCGGCAGCAAGTACGGCAGATACAACAGCAATTATAAGAGGAATAACGGCGGATACAAGAAGGATTACCGCAGAAATTATTCCGACAAGAGCTACGGCGGAAGAAATAACGAGAGCGTACAGGAAACCGCAGCAGAAACGCCGGAGGAATAATCCGTATAACGGGATAGTCTCTGATCCGGAAGAATACAAGTACAAAAGAGGGTGTCTCAGTTATTTGAGGCACCCTTTGTAATTTAGCAGCAAAATTTGCGAATCTGTTAAGGCATGCAGGTTAGGAGGATATACATGAGAACCGATACCATAGCAGCGATCGCTACCGGCCTGAATCACGCTGGAATCAGCATTATTCGAATCAGCGGAAGCGATGTTGACTCTATAATGAATCAAATATTTGTAACTCCTTCCGGAAAACGCGGGGTAAAAGAGATTCCCGGTTATACCGCGCGATATGGTTACATTACGGATGGAGACTCCGTGATCGATGAAGTTCTCGTACTGGTGATGCGGGCTCCAAAGAGCTATACCAGAGAAGATGTGGTAGAGATCGACTGCCATGGGGGAATCGTTGTAACAAGAAAGATACTGGAGACCGTAATACGGCACGGAGCGAGACCTGCGGAACCGGGAGAATTCACAAAGAGAGCATTCTTAAATGGACGTATTGATCTTTCTCAGGCCGAAGCTGTGATCGATATTATTCAGTCGAAGAATGAGATGGCCTTGAAGAATTCTGTCAATCAGCTGAAAGGATCCATTCATAAAAAATTAAAGCAGGTACGTGACTCCATTCTGCGCGACACTGCGTATATCGAGGCTGCATTAGACGATCCGGAGCACATCAGTCTGGATGGATTTACGGAAGAGCTGAAAGAAAGGATTCAGGGGAACTTACACGTGATCGATCATTTGATCGAGTCGGCGGATAACGGAAAGCTCCTGAAAGAAGGAATTCAGACCGTAATACTCGGAAAGCCTAACGCCGGAAAATCCTCTCTTATGAACCTTTTAGCAGGAGATGAGAAAGCAATCGTTACCGAAATAGCCGGAACCACGCGAGATGTCCTCGAAGAGATGATACAGATTAAGGGAATCAGCTTCAACGTGATCGACACTGCAGGAATCCGCGATACCGAAGACACCGTGGAAAAAATCGGTGTCGAAAAGGCAAGACGATATGCAAAAGACGCAGATTTGATCATATATGTCGCAGACTCCTCCGTCCCGTTGGATGAGAACGACGACGAGATCATTGAATTCATACAGGACAAGAAAGCAATTGTACTCCTGAACAAATCCGATCTCGCTCCGGTGGTGGATGTCGATCTTCTGACTAAACGAACGGGAAGAACAGTGATTAAAATATCTGCTGTCGAAGAGACAGGAATCGAAGATCTGGAGCGGACCGTCGCCGACATGTTCTTCCACGGCGATTTAAGCTTTAACGATGAAATCTATATCACCAATATGAGACAAAAAGCTTCTTTGATCGAAGCGGAGCACAGTCTCAGGCAGGTGCTTGACAGTATAGAGAATCAGATGCCCGAGGATTTCTACTCGATCGATCTGATGAACGCCTACGAAGAGTTGGGAAGAATAACCGGAGAATCCGTGGACGAAGATTTGATCGATACTATATTTCGGGAATTCTGCATGGGCAAGTAGTGTGAAAAAGTACGCTGATGCGTACCTTTTCACACACAGATTTGTGCTGAAGCCCAAATCTGCGGGATGCGGCAAGTGAAATCGCATTCGCGATTTCGCTTACGCTGCCTTTGCGCAGAGGCGCTCCGGCATGTTGGTTAGCGTGAAAGGAATGTGTAATACTATGTCATATCAATACGAAAGCTATGATGTCGTGGTAGTCGGAGCAGGGCATGCGGGATGCGAAGCAGCGCTTGCCTGTGCACGGCTGTCATTGAACACATTATTATTTACAATCAGCATGGACAGCATTGCGATGATGCCGTGCAATCCGAATATCGGGGGAACCTCAAAGGGGCATCTGGTACGCGAGATCGATGCGCTTGGCGGCGAGATGGGAAAGAACATCGACAAGACCTACATTCAGTCGAAGATGCTGAACACGTCAAAAGGACCGGCCGTTCATTCCCTGCGTGCTCAGGCGGACAAGCAGGATTATAGCCGTTCGATGCGAAAAATACTGGAGAATACCGAACATCTGACCCTAAAACAGGGAGAAGTCTGTGAGATTCTCGTTGATAACGGAGCGGTAACGGGAGTTAAGACTTACTCGGACGCGATCTATCCCTGTAAAGCAGTCGTACTGTGTACCGGAACTTATCTGAACGCAAGGTGTATCTATGGGGAAGTAAGCAACGCTACCGGTCCGAACGGCCTGTCTGCAGCGACGCATCTGACAGATTCTTTAAAGAATCTCGGAATTGAAATGTATCGTTTCAAAACCGGTACTCCGGCGAGAATTGACAGACGCTCGATTGACTTTTCCAAGATGGAGGAGCAGTTCGGAGATGAAAAAGTGGTTCCGTTCTCCTTTACCACAGATCCGAATCGCTTAACGAAACCGCAGGTATCCTGTTGGTTAACCTATACGAATGAGACGACTCACGAGATTATCCGGGAGAACATTGATCGTTCGCCGCTCTTTTCAGGGAATATCAAAGGAACCGGTCCACGTTACTGTCCGTCGATTGAAGACAAGGTGGTCAAATTTCCGGACAAGAACCGGCATCAGGTATTTATCGAACCGGAAGGCAATTATACGAATGAAATGTACATTTCCGGAATGTCCAGTTCACTTCCGGAAGATGTTCAGTACCGGATGTATCGCTCCGTTGCCGGACTTGAGAACGCAAAAATCGTTCGAAATGCCTACGCAATCGAATATGACTGCATTAATCCAATGCAGCTGAAACCTTCGTTGGAATTCAAGAAGATAGAAGGATTATTCTCAGGAGGTCAGTTTAACGGAAGCTCCGGTTATGAAGAGGCGGCAGCTCAGGGGCTGATTGCGGGAATCAACGCAGCAAGAAAGCTTCAGGGAAAAGAGCCCCTTATTCTGGATCGTTCGGAAGCCTATATCGGCGTTCTGATCGATGATCTGGTTACAAAAGAGACGCATGAGCCCTATCGAATGATGACTTCGCGCGCAGAATATCGCCTGCTTCTCAGACAGGATAACGCAGATTTGCGTCTGACAGAAAAGGGACATGAAATCGGTCTGATATCCGAAGAACGATACCAGGCATTTCTGATTAAAAAGAAGCAGATTGAAGAAGAGACCCTGCGCCTTGAAAATACGCCAATCGGTGCGGCTCCATGGGTTCAGGAAATCTTGGAGTCCAAGGGGAGCACTCCATTGACTTCAGCCTCTACTCTGGGAGAATTGCTTAGGCGCCCGGAGCTGAATTACGAAATGCTCACTCCATTGGACAGAGAACGAAAGCCGTTACCTGCTGATGTAATCGAGCAGGCAGAGATCAACATTAAATATGAAGGCTATATCAGGCGCCAGATGCATCAGGTAGAACAATTCAAAAAGATGGAGCGCAAACGGATACCGGAGAATCTGGATTATGATGAGATTCCTTCCCTGCGAATTGAAGCAAGACAGAAGCTCAAACAGATTCACCCGGAATCGGTCGGACAGGCATCCCGAATCTCAGGAGTATCACCTGCTGATATATCGGTTCTGTTGGTTTATCTGGAGCAAATGCGTCACAGATGATATAGATTAAGAATAATTGTCTTTTCAGGGCATGGACATATGACTTATAAGTCTATGCTCTAAAAAGCAGAATGTGAGGAATCATGCAGGATTCAAACAATATACAAATAAGAGATCACGACAAGCTGATAACAGGAATGCGTTCCATGGGAATTGAGTTAACAGAGACACAGCTTGCACAATTTGATCGGTTTTATGAGCTTTTGATCGAGTGGAATGAAAAAATGAATCTAACCGGAATTACGGAATATGAAGAGGTTATACAGAAGCATTTTATCGACAGCGCCTCTCTGGTGAAAGTATATGATGCAGACAAGATTCAAAGGCAGTGCCAGGAAAGCGAAAAGAACGGAACCTCCTCCATGCCTGCCATCAAGATCCTCGATATGGGAACGGGAGCAGGATTTCCTGGAATACCGTTAAAAATTGTATTTCCAGAAGTAGAATTCGTATTGATGGATTCTTTAAATAAGAGAATCAACTTTTTAAATGAAGTAATTCGCGTTCTCGGGCTAACCAAAATTACTGCTGTGCACGCAAGAGCAGAAGAATACGCAAGAAAACCGGAATATAGAGAACAATTCGATCTGTGTGTATCCCGGGCTGTCGCCCGGCTGAACACATTAGCGGAGTTCTGCATGCCCTTTGTAAAGCCCGGTGGACTCTTTATTCCTTACAAATCAGGTAAGATTCAGGAAGAGTTGGAGGAAGCAGATTATGCGATTCGACTGTTAGGTGGGGATAAACCCAAAGTAGAAGCTTTTACCCTCCCGAACTCTGATATAGAACGAACATTTGTTTGCATTAAAAAGAAAAAGGAGACCCCGTCTGTATACCCACGTGCGGGAGGAAAGCCTTTAAAAGCTCCGTTGATCAAACAGGAGAAAAAAGAGCAGAAAAAAACTGCGAAAAAATAGTTGGAGAACAGGATAGAAAAAGAATCAGCAAAAATTCGAAAGAAAGTATTATTTCTCAAAAGGCCGTTACTAAAAAGGTGCTGTAAAGGTTGTTCAAATTGATGATATGGATTTGAGAGGATTGATAGCTATGATAATACAAAATGAAAGAATAGAATTAGTGTCTCCTGACAAAAGCCTTGCTCAAGCAGTTACCGATTATTATATTCGCAAGCCCGAACAGCCGGAGAAAGTAATTGGAATAATCGGTCTCAATAATATAATATGGGGAGCCTTTTGTTCTGCTTTTTAGGGTATAAATTGGACGAGGAGTGCATCAATCAGGGTCCATGACACAGGTGATTGCCATGGTGACACAGTACGCCTTTACAGAGTGAAAACTTCACCGTACTGAAGCAAACGTTATGCCAAGGAACAAGGCATCTTTACGAGTCTTAGAAAAGAACGAATTCCAAGAAGAAGGACTTGCAAAGCATTATTTAAAAATTAACGGTATTTGGGAAGATCATATTCATATGGTAAAAATTAATACAGCATGCATGAATAATTGGGCGATATGGTCGGAAGGAGAATGAAAATGTATATAAAGGGAAGGTTTATATCCTATGGAGAACCTTTAAATGAGGTTTTTGCAATCCGAAAAGCAGTGTTTCAGGATGAACAAGGAATGACGAACGATATGGATCAGGACGGAAAAGATAAAGAAGCCGTACACGTTGTTGCTTATGAAATCGGTAATGAGAACAGACCGGTTGCAACCGGAAGAATCTGTATGCTTGATAATGAATTCCGCATTGGAAAGATTGCAGTCTTAAAAGAAGAACGTGGTAAATACTATGGGGACTTCGTTGTTCGAATGTTAGTAGATAAAGCATTTCTTTCGGGAGCAAAGAAAGTAAGTGTTAGTGCAATTACGACCGCGGTGCATTTTTATGAAAAAATTGGCTTTCACAAAACAGGGGAAGAATATATGGAGAATGGTACCCCTCATGTTATGATGTACCTTGATCAAGGAGATCTTTGCAGTAAGTGTCACGAAAAATAGAACGTATAACTGTTGGAAAAGAGAAACCAGCATATTAGTAACCCCAAAATGTTTCACGTGAAACATTTTGGAATGAAAGAAGAAAGTTAGATTGGGAATGCCTAAATCTGGATGAAAAGAAAACATAAATAGGATCAGGTAAGAGAACTGACTAAATATCAATTCAATGTGGGGAAGGTGAGTTTGACGTGACGGAGAATATGGTAACAGAAAATAATGGGGAGAGCGAAATAAACAATCTGCAAGCATTGGAAAATGAACTGAGAGAATTACAACACGGCTTACGAAATTTACGCAAAAATGAACTTGTCATAAGACAGCGTTTGCAGGAGATAGAGAATAAAAAAGATCCGGGTATGTTTTTGTTCAAACCGTCATGTAACTGGAATATCGAAGAAGAGCAGAAGCTCAAAGAGACGCTGGAAAATATCGTGAATGAAGCAGAACTGAAAAAAAGTCTGGTAAAAAAAATAGAAGCTCAAAAGAACTTAATAACCCAATATCAGGAAAAACTTCAAAGTGAAAAAGCATTATTATTAAAAAATTCAGCTTTTGAGGGTAAAAAGGTTGAGGGAGAAAGCAAGAAATACTTGGACAGAGAAGAAGAGAAAGCTGATGAGCTGTCAGAATATTTTCATCAGAAGTTTTTGAATGTGGATCGGAAGAATCAACTACAGTATGCACAGATGAGTCTGGAGTCCATAGAAAAATGGATAAAGTATATTTCAGAGAACATGGAACTATCTACGAATCAGAAACAGGAAGAATTGTTTTCAAATGAAAGTATACAAGAGATGCAAGCAAATGCCCAGAACGTAAGCATGATCCTAAAACAGTTAGCAACGAATGATAGTAACAGGGGGAACACTGCTAACTTTGACGAAAAAACGGTTTCAGAGGAAGAAATACTGGAAAAGTGTATCGTATGGTATCTTGAGAAAAAGAAGTTGAATGCAAAAAAGATGTTTCACGTGAAACATCTCAAAAGCGCAAACAAAAATCAAACAAAGGAACTGATAGACAAACAATTAGATAATCAATTAGACAATCAATTAGATAAAAAATTAGATAAACAATTAGACATACAGTTAAATCAACAGGTCTCAGAGCAGATCAATAGAAAGCATGCTCTTATATACTCCGTTCTATGCAGTGCTGTAGATAGGGTTGCAGAAAGCAATTTTTCCGAGGATAATTCAGAGATTGAGTTATCGTTTACAGAGAATGAGGTAGAACTCTATCTGGATTATTATTCCAATCAACTTGGCCCTTTGGAATTTTTAAAGGAATATGAGGGAAGAATCAAATACGACGGAGGAGAATTAATATCAGCAGAGCAGGAGGATGAAAGGGGAAAGAAAAGCAGTCATTTAATCATTCTTTCGAAATAGCAGTAAGGCAAAGTAAAGTTGACAATCCGCTTATCTAAGATGAGTTTAGCGTAAAAAATATACCATTGGCTCATAGAATTCGGCGGCAGAAACAGGAGTTAAGAATGGATCGGATAAAAGTAATAATTGTGGAACCTTATTATATGATCAGAGAGGCCTTAGCAGAAATAATTGAAAAAAAAATGAGATACATTGCGATTACCAGAAGAGCCGAGAGCGTAGATGACTGTATCGAATTCTTAAGAGATCAGGAAGTTGATCTGATTATAACAGAATTGTGTGGAAAAGAGTACGCTGTAAGGCAGCTCATCGGCCTTATCAAGGAGGAAAAGAGAAAAGAAAAAATTATATTGCTTTCTGATACGGTGGAGTCCAAATTCGTAGAAATGATACTGTCACCTCATGGCGGAAGAGGAGGTCTGCGCAGTTATATCTGGAAAGGCTCTGAATTATCCGAGCTGGAAAAGGGAGTGAGAGCAGTAATATCCGGGCAGAAGTATATTGATGGGGCAATTCTTCAATTATTGGAAGAAAAAGAGAGAAGAAGAAAGGAAGAGCAAAGAGTAGGAACACAAGAAAGGGAACAGCAAGAAAGCTTGCAGGATATTATGCAAATCCAAACTCTAAAGGAAAATTTAGAAGAAGATCACAGGGAAAAATATGATAATGAGACTCCTCTTTCAAAACGAGAATTAGAGATACTAAAAATGCTGACCAGCGGAAAGTTGAATAAAGAAATTGCGTATGAGCTTTCAATCAGTGAAAAGACGGTCAAAAATCATATTTCAAACATATTTAAAAAGATTGGAGTCGGAGATAGAACTCAGGCTGCAGTTTATGCAATCAAAAACAGTATTGTATCTTTATAGATTATTTTTATTAGTTGTTATGTTTTAAAGCAGTTCTTTACAGATTGTTTCACGTGAAACATTAATTGACACGAGTGGATGTTGGATAGGACGATTGTTTTTTAAAACAACATCAGATGTTTCACGTGAAACATTTTATTATCTATAAGAAATTCAAAATTCCAAAATATAAAATCTCAAATTTAAACGAAATTTAACAGGATAGGTATGGATATATGAAACGAAGAATGCTATAATAGAATTCGTCGGCAGTAAGTCGTCGGCTATCACTGACAAGAAAGAGGAGAAAAAATAAAAGGGCAGAGAAATAAGGAAAGAGCAGCGGAGGGAAAGAAACAAAGTTAAAGAAACGAAGTTAGAGAAGCAAGTTATAGAAACAAGTTAAAGAAACAAAGATACAGTAACAAAAGAAAAGCAACAGAGAAGAAAAACAGAGAAGAAAAACAGAGAGTGAAATTCTCGTGAGGGAGGGAATTTCATTCAGGCGCAAAAAAGTGTGAGTTGACGAAATGAGAGGACAAATATGGGAAGAACCATTGCAATAGCAAATCAAAAAGGCGGAGTTGGCAAGACTACGACTGCAATTAATCTATCCGCATGTCTTGCAGAAAAGGGGAAAAAGGTATTAACAATTGATATTGATCCGCAGGGAAATACAACAAGCGGACTGGGAATCGAAAAGAATTCTCTGGAAACAACGGTATATGAGATGTTAATCGGCGAAGCAGAGATTAAGGATTGTCTGCAGAAAAGTGTCGTGGAAGGTTTGGAGGTCCTGCCTTCGAACGTAGATTTGGCTGGTGCGGAGATAGAGTTAATTGGAGTTGAAGATAAGGAATATATCTTAAGAGGTCAGGTTGCAAAAATCAAGGACAATTATGATTACATTATCATTGACTGTCCACCGTCCCTGAATACATTAACTGTCAATGCGATGACAACGGCAGATACCGTCCTTGTACCGATTCAGTGTGAATACTACGCATTAGAAGGATTGACCCAGTTAATACATACAATTGATCTGGTAAAGGAGAGACTCAATCCGAGATTGGAGATCGAGGGTGTGGTATTTACCATGTATGACGCACGGACCAATCTTTCTCTTCAGGTTGTAGAAAATGTAAAGCAGAATTTAAAACAGAATATTTACAAGTCTATCATACCGAGAAATGTCAGACTGGCAGAAGCACCAAGTCATGGGCTGCCAATCAGCCTGTATGATTCCAAATCGGCTGGAGCAGAAGGATATCGTGAATTAGCCCAGGAAGTAATAGAGAGGGAAGAGGAACTTTCCGGAGGAGCGGGAAAAAAAGCCTCGAATACAAGGGGAGAAAAAGAAAAGAAGAAGAAAAAGCTTACATTTGGTAAAAAAAAGTAAGAGCAGAAGTGGGAAAGGAGAAATCGGACTATGGCAGTAAAGCGCGGATTAGGAAGAGGCCTTGATGCGATGATACCGAATCGGGTGGAAGAAAAAAAGAAGGAAGAAAAGAAAAAGAAGAAAAAAAGGCTCAAAAAGAAATTGAGAACACAAACGTGGAAGAGAAATTCTCCTCAGAGATAGAAAGTAATGGTGCCCTCAAGACTACAGAAAATAGGGAGAAAGTAGCGGATAAGGGAGAAAATAAATTCAATCCTGAAAAAATTATAGAGGAAAAAATTGTTGAAGTAGTATCTTATGATACTTTAAAAGTATCAATCAATGATATTGATCCGAACAAGGCACAGCCAAGAAAGAATTTTGATGAGGATGCCTTATTGGAATTGGCGGAATCTATGAAGCAGGTGGGAGTCATCCAGCCTTTGGTCGTCCAGAAAAAAGGCGACAGATATGAAATTATAACCGGTGAGCGCAGATGGAGGGCGGCAAGAATTGCTGGACTGAGAGAGGTTCCGGTTGTTGTAAAGGAATACTCTGCTCAGGAGATATTTGAGATTGCACTGATCGAGAATATTCAGAGAGAGGATTTGAATCCGATTGAAGAGGCGCAGGCATATCAAAGATTAATTCAGGATTATGGTCTGAAGCAGGATGAAGCGGCAGAGAAGGTCGGAAAAAGCCGTGTGGCGGTGACGAACTCTATGCGTTTGCTGAAACTGGATGCGAGAGTACAGCAGATGGTAATTGATGAAATGCTGACCGGTGGACATGCGAGAGCTCTTTTACCCATTGAAGATCCGGAATTGCAATATAATACAGCGGTTCGGGTATTTGATGAGAAGTTAAGCGTAAGAGAGACAGAGCGACTGGTAAAAAGACTTCAGGAAGAAAAGCCAGAAAAGGAAGAGATTAAGGCGGATGATTCCTATGTATACCAGGAGATTGAAGAGCGCATGAAGCAAATTGTCGGGAGCAAGGTTGCAATAAAACGAAAAACAAATAATAAAGGTCGAATTGAAATTGAATATTATTCAAATGACGAACTTGAAAGAATTATAGAACTGTTTGATAAACTTGGACGATAACGCTGAGAAAAGGATGGAAGGTTAAGAAAATAGAAGCTGAGAAAACAGAGGCTGAAAAGATAAAAGCTGAAAATGCAAAAGCTGAGGAGGCAAAGGCTAAGAAGACAAAAGTAGAGAAGATAAAAGAAAGGAAAAAGAGATGAAGTTATTTGAAAGTCTGGGATTGGATGGAAGCTGGTTTATCATTGGAATGATGGCATTTTTACTGGTCCTAACAATCCTATATCTTGTGCTTTTTAAAAAATACAGTAAATTGAAGAAGAACTATGACCGCTTTATGAAGGGCTCAGACGCAGGTTCTTTGGAAGAGGTGATGCAAAAGCGATTTGCAGAAATCGACGAACTAAAGCTGCAGAGCATGAATCTCAAGGAAGTCACAGATAAACTATCGGAAGGGTTGATCGGAGCTTATCAGAAGAGAGCCATTGTAAAATATGATGCGTTCAAGGAGATGGGCGGAAAACTCAGTTTTTCGCTGGCCCTGCTTACGAACAGCAATGATGGATTCATACTGACCTCAATGCACAGCAGTACAGGAGGATGTTATACTTACATTAAAGAAATTATCAAAGGGGAATCCTTTATCCTGCTGTCAGAGGAAGAAAAGCAGGTCTTGAATGATGCAATTAATCAAAATAATTACATGGAATAGAGGATGACTGAGTTAAAAGGTGCAAAGAAATATTTATTGGATTCCCTTGCACCTTTTTTAATTCATGAAAATATCTAATTAAAATACTTCATTAAAATACTTCATTGAAACACTTCGGCAAAATACTTCATTAAAACCCCCATAGAAGGCAGTCCTGTTTGAAAAAACATTATAATGTAACAACTGCTTCGAGCTCGCTGCCCATCTCAAAGCTTGCATAGCGGCCGTCATATGTGACATCAACCGAATGTCCGCCTACAACAACGGACTGCGGTTTTGCAGACGCAAAGAGGCGAACGGTGTAGGTTCTTTCTCCCTTTCCTGTGAAATCACCTTCACGGGTACCAACATTGATCACGCAGGTTCCGTTATGCTCGGACATAGTCAGGTGTGCTACGGATCGCTTGCCGTTGTTGAATTCCATAGTCAGACCGTCATCTTCATAGAAGTCGTAACTGGAATCGCCATCCGGATATACCTCGAGAATAATGTTCTCGGTATCCTTCGGATTGGTGTACTGACGAGGGGCATCGGTCGGAAGAATGGCACCGCTGCGTACAAAGAGGAAGCCTCCGCGATCCTCAGGAATAACCGGAGTAATATTCTGACCGCCCTCGTATACGTCACCGTTCCAGTAATCAATCCAGCGGCTTCCGGCGGGAAGATAAATCTCATCGGAGAATGCGCCCACAAGCAGATTTTCACCGAACATGTACTCACATATTGCATTTTCAAGCTCCTTATCCTCGTACATAAGAGGCATCGCACGGCATACCGGCATACCGGTCAGGTTTGCCGTAATTGCAGTGGAGTAGATATAAGGAATTAAGCGGTAACGGAGCCTGTCATAAAACGCAAAGATAGGCTCGATCTCTTCGCCCGCCCACCAGGGATGTGCAAATCCGTACCAGCTGTTCAGCTGACACCAAGCGGTAAAGAAGCAGTAATGCAGGGTACGCTTCTGGAAGACCTCCATGTCGCAGGTAAGGTTCGAAATACCGGACATACCACAGCTTAAGATCCATACCAGGGTCTGGAGACGTCCGCCGTTATCACCGGTATTGGATGCGGAGTAAGCGCCGGTTCCTGTGTAGGCACCGCAGTAATGATGCATCGGGCGAAGGCCTGTGAATTCGGATGCGCCGCGGTACATATCGCGTACATACAGGGTCTGAATCAGGTTGTGCATCTCGGGCTCACCCTTGCCGTTAGCATATATACGGCGTTCGTCCGCATTATCAACGGTGTGGCAGGGATCCAGCTTGAAGGAAGATGCGCCGTCACAGATGAACTGCTTTAAATGATCGAACCAGTCCGGAATCTCCGGGGCTACGTCATTCCCAATCCGTCTCTCTTCCTCTGCAGTGAAGTCATGTTCGCAGCAGAGCCAGAGATGAAGCTTAAAGCCGTATCTCTTTAAAGCGGAAGTGAAAAATTTGGGATTCGTCTTGCCGGGTTCCTTAGTTCTTGCCCACTCCTCGATCAGATAACGCTGGCGGTTCCATTTTTTATCCACGGAGAAATCGTAACGCTTCTCCATCCAGCCGGGCTCCAGACTGATAGAGTCACAGGGAAGCTTCTGCTCGCGGAATTGTGCGGCATTGCGCATAATCTCATACTGATCCGCGGTGTACTGATCGATAAATGCAAGACCGTAAGCCCATTTCGGGAGAAGAGCGGGGCGGCCGGTTATGTAAGTAAAACGTTCGAGGATGTCAGCAAGCTTATCTCCTGCAAACACAGTAAAGTCGATATCACCATCGGGCAGATACCAGCAGATCTCATGCGCATCGCGAGCGCAGACATCAACGCCGTGCCAGAAGGTTGTATTGCAGAGAACGCCATAACCGGCCTTGGTCATAACGAATGGAATCGGCATCTCGTTGCTCTGGTATACCACGCGTTCCAGATAGGTCTTGCCGTTGAGTACAATTCGGTCGGTATTTGCGGCACCGAGACCGTAGAAAAGCTCATCTTCGATACCGGAGATCGTAAAATATTTCGGATCACGCTGGAACTCTACCGCGCCGTAGCCGCGCTTTGCATCCTCACCGATGATCTGCTTCTGGGGCGGCCGCATACCGCCTAAAGTCTCGTTAAAATAATCCTTGACCGCAGGAATCTCTTCGTTCAAAAGATTAATCTTGCGCTCGGTATTGCCGGCATGTATCGTAACGATGCCGTCTTCGAACGCTGCGGAAAGTGTTCCGGAAACAACTCCGTTCGCTAATTCCTCTCCGCACTCCTCAGGCTTGCGGTACAGGTTATAACGATCAAAAAGGGATTCTTCAAAATCGCTGCTCACGCGAATACGAATTACATTGTCGGCGTATGCGGTCATACGGACACGCTTGTCACCAAAGAGAAATTCTTTTTGCATTCAGATTGTTCCTCCTACATTAATATAAATTATATTTATTATAATGAGTCAGAAAGGGCTTTACAAGGGCAAAAAGAGAAGAAACGGCAATGAGAAATAGCAGTTGGTAAAACGGGAAATGATAGCCTGAATCCAGACGCTGCAATTGTTGAACCCAGAATGTGTAATAGTTGTCGTTATTTTCAGAAGCAGCTATTGCCTTGCAAAATAAAATATGATATAAATACAATTAGATGCAGTGGATATATGATATGTGTACAGGGCGAAAGGAAAGACAGGAGTATTGTTCTGCCTGTCCGTATCAGTATGGAGAAAGAAGATTGAATGAAAGGCGAATAAATGCATAGTTTTTTAAAAGCCATTGGCTTCAGTAATATAAAGACCCGATCGGATGTGGAGCAGTTGATTTCCTATATTCTTGAGGAATCCTCCGACAGGCGCGTATATAAGACAAAAGAAGGCGTGTTGTTCTCCGAGATGTCGATGGAGTTCGCACAGGGAGCAGGAATTACGCTGCGGGGAGAGTATGACGCGCAGGGAAAGTTCCATTTGGAGCATTATTTTCCATATGTAAGAGGTAATAATGTGAGCGTCCGGGAAGAAGTATTTATCAGTAAGAGGGTTGATACGGACGCATATACGGGAATGTGTGACGATTACAGACTTGGTGTGTCACTGATTTTTTATCTGCAGAATGTAATTCAATATATGGAGAAGAGCGTTACGAAGTATATTCCGGCAGTGTATCCGGTGAAGCTGGCTGCGTTGGCATTGGATGGAAAGGTGCTGCTTCCGACGATGAAGGATGAAAAGCTCGCAAGGAGTATTAAGGCGGAGGCAAATCATCGGACGCAGCTGATCGCAGAGGCAAAGAAGGGGAATCAGGACGCGATTGACAGTCTGACGATTGATGATATTGACTTGTACGCAACGGTATCGAAGAGGATTCAGACAGAAGACATCTATTCGATTGTAGATACCTCATTCATTCCGTATGGTTCAGAGTCCGATAATTATACAGTGCTTGGCACAATAACGGATTGCAGAACGAGCCGGAACGAGCGATCCGGGGAGGAGGTATATCTCCTTTCTCTGGTATGTAATCAGATTCCGTTTGAGCTATGTATTAATAAAAAGGACTTATATGGGGAACCGGCGATCGGAAGGAGATTCCGGGGAACGATATGGATGCAGGGATATACGGATTTTTTCGGAGAATTATAAGGAGGACCTGTAATTCTGGGAACGGAAAAGCGGGATTACCGAGCAGAGAGCAAACAGCAAGAGAAGAATCAATAAGATGCAGCTGCGGTCAGCGGCGGATTAGGAGGAAGCGATGAAAGCAATTGTAAATGGACTGGTGCATGACGCGATTAACAGAGAACCGTATCGGGCGGATATCCTGATCGAGGGCGGCAAGATCATCAAGATTGCAAAGCCTGGCTCGGCAGATCCCTCCATATGTGAGGAAGTAGTAGATGCAGCAGAATGCGAGGTTTATCCGGGCTTCATTGACGCGCACTCGCATATTGGATTGGATGGCTATGGTGTCGGAGCGGAAGGAAGAGACTATAATGAGATGAATGATATTATTTGTCCGCAGCTTCGGGCGATTGATGGAATTCAGCCGATGGATCCGACCCTGCGCCAGGCGGCAGAAGCCGGAGTTACCTGTGTGGCAACCGGCCCCGGCAGCGCGAATGTATTGGGCGGCACGTTTACCGCAATTAAGACGATTGGAAAACGTGTGGATGATATGATTGTAAAAAAAGAGATCGCGATGAAGTGTGCGTTCGGTGAGAATCCGAAGCGCTGTTATCGGGATAAGAATAATTCCTCCAGAATGTCGACCGCGGCGAAGTTACGGGAGGCTTTGTTCAAGGCAAGGGAATACATGAGGAAAAAGGACGCGGCGGGTGACGATGTATCCAAGCTGCCTGCATTTGATATGAAGATGGAGGCTCTGATTCCCGTGCTGCGCAAGGAGATTCCGTTAAAGGCGCACGCACATCAGGCGGATGATATCTTTACCGCGCTCCGGATTGCAAGGGAGTTCGACGTGAATATTACGCTGGAGCATGTGACGGAGGGACATCTGATTGCAGAGGAGCTTGCAAAAGAGAAGGTTCCGCTTGCGGTTGGCCCGAGTCTGACGCATGCGAGCAAGTTCGAGCTTCGCAATAAGTCCTGGGAGACACCGGGAGTGCTTGCGGCAGCAGGCTGTCAGGTGTCGATTATCACAGATCATTCCGTGATCCCGCAGCAGTATCTTCCGATGTGCGCTGCTCTTGCGGTGAAGTCCGGAATGGATCCGTTCGATGCGCTGAAAGCGATTACGATTAATCCTGCAAAGCATATCGGTATCGCGGATCGCGTCGGTTCGATTCAGGAAGGCAAGGATGCGGATCTGGTGGTAATGACCGGAAGCCCGTTTGAGATTGCCTCGGAAGTGGTATGCGTCATGATTGACGGGAAGAGAATCTAAGGGACCATATGGGAATAGAATTATAAAAAGATACCGCAAATCGCACAGGAAAGGGGATTTGCGGTATCTTT
Organism: Lachnospiraceae bacterium; assembly: GCA_017623215.1. Lineage (GTDB taxonomy): Bacteria > Bacillota > Clostridia > Lachnospirales > Lachnospiraceae > Caccomorpha. The sequence continues at coordinate 27,814 of JAGAPO010000045.1, forward strand.
TTATAAACATTAGTTTTGGGAAGTCTGCAGCAGTAATACGTCTTTGAACTCCGGGTTCTGGTCAAACCACTTTTTCGCGTACGTACAGCCGATCAGCGCTTTTTTCTTCTGGCGGCGCAGTTCCGACGCGGCGCGGAACATCAGTGCCGATGCGACTCCCTGCCCGCGAAGGGATTCATCGACGAAGGTGTGATTAATGTTCACGGTGGCGGCATCGAGAGCCGGGAAGGTAACCTCGGCGAGAACGGTTCGCGTAGGGGAGTAGACTGTGATTTTATTAGTGTCGTATATATATTCCATAGGGAAACCTCCTTGTTAATGGGGCGGAGTTGAAAAAATCGGCTCCGCCTGTATGGGGTGTTAGGGGAAAGAAGGGGCGATTCTTCCGCACCCCTTCCTGTACGAATAGTATACTACGAAAGAGTGGCAGAAACAAGGAAAGGTTTGTAAGTAATTGTTAATTTTGTGTTACATTTTTTGACAGAGAACGTAATGGTGCGACAGAGCGTGGGAAGGAGGACGGTATGAGACATGTGACAGGAAGCAAAGAGAGATTAGTATTTTTCGAGTCAGCTCTGAAAGGTAAAAATAATTCGCACTAAATGCAGTTGATATGAGCTAATTTCTTTGCGATAAGGTAAAATAAAAGAAAAACTTTATCGTAGAGGAATACAAATGAGCAGAGAACAGGAACGAATCAGAAAAAAAATTAGAAAATAACCCGGTTGTTGAGTGTAATAAAATTCAAAAAAAGTTCTGCCCGGAATTATTTTCCATGTTTGGAGAAGTAGCAGACCCACGTCATCAGAGTTATATAGAATATTCGGCAAAAACAATGCTTG